>JBIIOK010000077.1:0-11966 GCA_044336985.1 Pirellulales bacterium
GCCGATCCGGAAGATCCTCGCACATTTGGGCGAACCGCTCGAACCGCCGCCAATCGCAGCCGCGCGGGGCCCTCCGACCGACTGGGACGAACTCGTGCAGGCCCACGACGACCGCGACGTCTTTCAATCGTCGCCTGACGAGCTGCCCGACATCGACATCCACAGCCTCTGACGGCATTCCATGCCACGGTGCGGACGGCCCGCAAGAAGACCGGTTTCAAGACCGGTCTGCGCCGACGAGAAAAACCCGGCCTTGAGCGTGGATAGGAAGCTCTTCGGCACCTCCACGATCGGGTCGCATCCAGCCCGATCAGCTCCGGCGGTTGCTCCTCATGATTCGCCCCGCTCGGCCGACGCTTGCCGAAGTGCCATTGGCCGACCTATCCTTGTTGTGCCCGGTGCCCGGCCCTGGCGGCCGAAGAACGGCGAGGAGCGGGCCGTGCCGCTGTCGCCCCGGGCCGTCGCCATGCTCCGGGACTTGCCCCGCCGTCGCCGCTGGGTGATCGACCGGATGGAAGGCACCGCCGCCACGGCCAACCTGCCGGCCAACGACCGCCATATCCTTGCCTACCTCAAGACCGTGCTCGCGAAGCTCGGCCTGGATGGAACCAACCACAAGTTCCGGCACTCCTTCTGCACGATCGCCGTCCTCAGCGGGGTGAATTTCTTCACGCTCCGCCGCTGGGTCGGCCACATCGACGAGGAGGCGCTCAAAATCTACGTCCACATCGCGGACGAGGAGGCCCAGGTGACCATGCGGCAGCTGGCCGAGCGCCGCCAGGCCGCCGGGCGTGGTGCCAAAACCGCCCGGAGGCGGCAGGGCATCAGCAAAGTTTCAGCAAAGTCGCCCCGCGGCGGTCGCGGGGCTGGTGGTGGTTCAGCAAAGTTTCAGCAAAGTCATGGAGGTCAAAAATGACTCGCTGTGCAATGAGCCTTGGAAACAAGGCATGTTTGATACGACGTTCTTCACCAAACGGAGAGGGCGGGATTCGAACCCGCGGTCGTGGGCCTATGGCCGCTGGTCGGTCGCCGTGAAGAATGCTCCGAAGACAGGAGGAATCTCCTTGACGACCGCTCTGAGGCTGAATCCCTCGGCCTGCAGAGTCGTGTCCAACGAATCGTCATCGCCTGGTAGCGATCGAAGAACCCGGTCAACGATCGGTAGCCAGCGTTCGCGAAGCCTGTCCGAATACGGATGGCGCTCGTCGAGCCAGTGTTTGAGCAAGCGCTCCCGCTTGGCAGGATCACGCCAGAATCGGCGTCCATACTCCAGCCGCGACTCATCCTGATACAGGAGTTTTCTCATTGCGTTTCAGGCAGTTTTCGAAACTGGGCCGAGCGGAATACTACGTCATCCCAAGTTGCTTGGCCCATTCGGCGTGTGCGCGGTCACGAGGTTCGTTGCGCCTCAATTTGGGCACGAGAATGTCGCCGGGGGAGGGAACGACGACCGTCAGTCTCTCGTAGACCCGCCGTGCCGCGCGCGCATCCCAGCCCTCAGGAAACTCGTTCAATACGGATGCGGGAAGGAGGTTCACATGCCAGCCGTGGGTTCGCTCGAACTCGCTCCCGATGAGGGCGTCGTAACACATCCACGCCAGCGCATCCGAATCGGTCACCGGATCAACATCCATGCTGTTTTCCGGCAGTGCTGCATCGAGCCCCCGGTCGGCGGCATGCCAGAGCAGCGCAGCCGACCCGATCAGCGTCATCGATGCCGGCTCCTCGAGAGCAGCCCCCCACTCCACGAGCCAATCGACGATCTGCTGCGGCCGGGAAAGCTCTCGACGAGGCATGTGGGCCATCCAATCAAACGGAGAGGGCGGGATTCGAACCCGCGGTCCAGCTTTTGACCGGACACGTCTTTAGCAAAGACGCGCATTCGACCACTCTGCCACCTCTCCTGGCTCGCAAAAATCCCCATGGACGTGGGGGGCGATGCAAGGGTCTATTCTTGACCGCAATGCCGAGTCCCGCAAGGAGGCGCCTCGCATCATGTCATTTTTCGCATCCGCGATCACGCCCGCGAGGGCCGTCGTTCAGGCCGCCGCGTCGTGCCTGGCCCTGATCGCCGCAGGGCGGGCGCCGGCCGCGGAGCGGATGTCGGCGGCCCACGCAAGCATCCAGGCCGCCGACGCCAGCCGCCACGTGCACGCCCTGGCCGACGACTCCTTCGAAGGCCGCGAGGGAGGGAGCCGTGGCGGCCGCGCTGCCGGCGCCTACATCGTGCAGGCGATCGAAAAAATGGGCCTCGAGCCAGCCGGCGACAACGGCACGTATTACCAGGCCTTCGGCAGCATGCGCAACATCCTCGCGCTCCTGCCCGGCAGCGATCCGGCGGTGGCGAACGAGCTGGTGGTCGTCGGCGCCCACTACGACCACGTCGGCTACGGCAACGTGAGCAATAGCTACGGCCCCACCGGATACATCCATAACGGCGCCGATGACAACGCCTCCGGCGTAGCCGGCCTGATCGAGATCGCCGAGGCTTTCCAGCACATGCCCAGCAGGCCGCGGCGGCCGATCCTCTTCGCCTTTTGGGATGGAGAGGAGAAGGGCCTGCTGGGTTCGTATCACTTCCTGCGGGTGCGGCCCGCGGGGCTGACCGCCTCCAAGATCGTCTTCTCGGTGAACCTCGACATGATCGGCCGCCTGCGCGGCCAGCGGGTGGAGGTCTACGGCTCGCGGACGGCGGCGGGCCTGCGGATGGCGGCGCTCGAGGCCAACCGGGACGCGCTGCTCGAGCTCTCCTACGATTGGGAAATCAGCGAAGACTCCGACCACTACCCCTTCATCGCCGCCGGAATCCCCACGGTCATGTTCCATACGGGGCTGCACGACCAATACCACCGCCCGAGCGACGATACGCATCTCGTGAATTTTGCCGGGATCGAGCCGGTGGCCCGGCTGACGCTCGACTTTGTCGTGGCTCTCGCCGACGACCCGAAGCCACCGCGGGCCTTTCGTCCGGAGTGCCGCACCGAAACGGCTGCCCATCGGCGGGCACTCGAATCAACCGCGGCAGAGGCACCGATGCCCCCGGGCCAGAAGCCCCGCTGGGGCATGGGCACTCGCAGCGATCCCGGTGAGCCGACCGCGCCGGTGGTCGTGCGGGTCACGCCCGGCTCGCCGATGGCCAGGGCGGGCGTCATCCTCGGTGATCGCTTGATCGCGATCGACGGAGCTACTGTCGAAAGCCAGCCCGACATGCTTGCCAAGCTGGCGGCCGCTGGCGACCGCGTGACGATCGATGTCGATCGCAAGGGACGGATGGTCAGGCTCGAGCCGAAGATTGCGGGCGATTGACGACGTCAGTCGTCGTCATCCTCTTCCTCTTCTTCGTCCTCGTCTTCCCACTCCTCGTCGTCGTCTTCCCAGTCCTCGTCGTCTTCTTCTTCCTCTTCGTCCTCTTCCTCTTCATCCTCGTCGTCGACTTCTTCCCACTCGTCGTCGTCGCCTTCAAGTTCCTCTTCGTCTTCTTCCTCTTCCTCGTCGTCTTCGAATTCCTCGTCGTCGTCTTCGTAGTCGTCGTCCTCTTCGTCTTCTTCCTCGTCGGCATCTTCATCACCACGAGCGATGATCGACGACTCGTCGACGCCGTAAGGGGAAGCGGAGTCGAAGAGCTCCTCCGCGGCCATCAAATCGGGAAGTTCGTTCCAGGAGAACACGTCGGCGGTCATCACGTCCTGCTGCCCTCTGGGACTCGCAACAATCGTCACGGCAAAACCTCCTCGGGACTGAGCCACTTCGGAACCCTCGAATCGGACATTTCTTTCGGCCATTTCTGTACCCGATCGTGCGAAATCGTCCAACTGGCAGGCAAAAAAGTTTTTTTGCCCCGCTGGAGTCGGCGATTTCTCAGGCCGGGGACGGGAAAGTGTGGCCACCGGCTGCCGGGAGTGCAAGTATTTCCGCAGCCGAATTTTGGCGGCGGTCACCGAGGCGGCGGCGCGGCCTCGGTGGTGGGGCCTTCCGCGGGGGCGGCGGCTATTTCCGAGGCGGATTCCTCGAGCCTCGGCAGATCCTCGATGCGAGCCAGCCCGAAGGCCCGCAGGAATCGGTTCGTCGTCTGGTAGACGTTTGGACGGCCGATTTCCTCAGTTCGCCCTCCGATGGCCACAAAATCGCGATCGAGCAGGTGCCGGAGCATTTCCTCGCAGCCCACGCCACGGATCGCCTCGATCTCCGCCCGCGTCACAGGCTGCCGGTAGGCGACGATTGCCAGAGTCTCCAGGGCGGCCGCGGACAGCCGCGTCTCCGGGGGCGTGGCGAGCAGCCGGCGGATCCAAGGCCCGAATGGCCCCCGGGTGAGCAGTTGGAAGCCCCCGGCGATCTGCTCCACGCGGAAGGCGGAGCCTGCGGCCTCCTGCAGCTGTTTGAGTTCCCGGAGGAGTGATCGGGCCCTCGTGCCGTCGTCGAGCCGGGCGAGCTTCGCCAGCCGTCGCGGCGTAAGGGGCTCGCGAGACAGGTAGAGTGTGGCCTCCAGCCGGGCCAATTCCTCCGAGCGCAGGTAGGGCCCCGGTGCGATCTCGGCGGGGGTGGCCGCAGCGGGTTTTTTTCGCCGGCTCGGCCGGCGGCGGGGCTTGGCCGGTTGCGCCACGGGCGGCGTCCAGATCCGCAGGGGCGGCGTGCCAGCCGGGCCGCCCAGGCGGCGGCCGGTTCGGAGCGAGAGTGAACGGGTTCGCCGCATGGCAGCCCTCGCTAAAAACGCCCCGCCGGAGCCGAGGATGGGCTCGACGCGATCCGTTCCTTCCAGGCCTCCACCTGTCCGAGCAATTGCTGCATGGCCACGACCGGGTCACGGCCGGACGACTGAAACACACGCTGCAGTTGCCCGGATGGATCGGCCGCAACCCGGCATGAGCAGCGGTGCATGCCGCCATCGGCCGTCACCGGCAAGCACTCGACCGCAAAGCCGCCGAGCGCGGCGAGCCGGCCCTCGATCTCGCGCAGGTCGCTTGGCAGTATCGGCGCGGTGGGCACGGGATCAGGCGAGGTTTGCGCTGGGTCGGGGTAGGTTTGTGCCGGGGCAGGGGATGCAATGGTCTCGCTGACCGCGACCGTGGGCAGTGCCGCAACGGCCGCCGGCTCGGGGCCGGTTTTGCCGCCGTTCAACGCCCGCTGGGCCGGCTCCCAGACAAACCGACGCGCGGCCTGCCGCACATCCGGAGGGATCTTGTGTGAAAACATCGCCAGCAGCGGCACCACGATCATGCACGCGAAGAGCAGGAATGAGCGGATCTTCATGGCGGCTGGGGGCGGGCGCGAACGGAGTCTGGCAAAGCCACGGCGGGCCTGTTCTCAAAAAAACCGACGGGGCGGGAGGGTAGCGGGTGGCCCGACCCCGCCGCAAGGCCCTGTAGACCGCTCGTTCCACGAGCGGATCGCGTTGAAAAGACAGGGTGAAGCCTGTCCTACTCGACGCGGGCGGCGCCTTCGACGACGATCCGGCGATCCTGGAGCCCGTCGAAGTGGGCGACGCCCGGTGCGTAGGTGATCTCCGTCGTGGAGCGGCCGCGTTCGAGGAGGCCGCGGATGGCCTGCTGCACCACCAGCTTCTCCAGCTGCGGCCGCAGTCCCTCGGCCGATCCGTTGCCCGGCTCGATGCCCGTCACCGTCAGGATGTGAACGCCCGAAGGGGTCGCGAACGGTTTCGAAACATCTCCCTTCGCCAGGGAGAAGGCCTCGCGGGCGAAGTCCTCGTGCATGACGCCGTGCCGCGGGAAAAATCCCACGTCGCCCCCCTGTCGCCGGCTCGGCCCCGCTGAATGCCTGCGGGCCGCTTCGGCGAAGGAGATAGTGCCCTTGATGATCTCGCGGCGGATCTCATCGGCCTTGCGAATCAACGCCGGCAGCGCGTCGGTGCCACGGGCCGGATCGGGCCGCAGGACGATGTGGCTCGCGCGGAGCCGCGTGCCGTCGATCTCGCGACGATGCTTCGCGAACGCCGCAGCGAGGGCGTCGCTGGTCAGCTCTGCCGTGAGCATTTTCTTGAGCGCGAGTTCGAGCTCGATCTGCTCGCGCATCGACTGCTCGTCACGGCCGTTCTGTGCGAGAAAGGTGTCGAGCTCGATTCTGCGGTCCGACAACTGCGACCGCATGCGGACCAGGATCTTCGAGACCTCGTCCTCGTCGACCGCGATCTTTTCCGTCGCGACGACCTGCTTCAGCAGCCGCTCATTGACGAGCTGCTCGAGCAATTCCGCCTCGAGCCGCAGCCGCTGCTCGGACGATTGCACGCGTTCGATGCCGATTCGTTTGAGAGCCGCCTCGAGCTCGGAGCGATAGATCGGAATCTTGCCCACCCGCACGACGACGCTGTCGCGGGCCGGCGTGCCTGCGCCGACGGCAGCCGGCTCATCGGCTCTGGTCCCCGTCATCGCCAGCAACAACGCGGCGAGTACCGTCATCACAAGCGAGTGGCTGCGTGGCTTCATGGGGCGTCTCGGCGCGGAGGCAGCGGGATCTGACGGATGGCGAAATCGACCGGCACTTCGTGGATTGCGATCGGGAGCGTCCAACGCAAACGCACCCCGCCGGATTGCGCCGGAAACTCCGCCGTCGCCGTGAGCCCGCGGTCGCTGCGGCTGCGAACGCTCTGCGAAAGCGGGGCCACCGGCTTGCCGTCGGCAGCCAGCAGTTCCAGCGTCCGACGGGTGAGCCACGGCCGGTGGGATGCAAGCGCCTCCGTCGGCGTATCGTAGGTGATCGTCGCCGTCACCAGAAGCCTGTCCTGCCGGCGGGCAACCTCGTCGATGCTGACCGTCGCCTGGCCCAGCCGCAACGAGCGGCGCGAGAAACGGTCCGCGGAGCGGCCGTCGAGACCGCCGAAGGTGAACGCGTGCTCCATCCCCGTCATCCACACGTTCACGGTGCCGCGGAGCATGGCGAGCGACTCGAGCGGCGGTGAAGGCTGTCCGAGGACGATCGGCAGTTCGACCCACGCGCGGTCGGCCGGCACGGCGGCCTCGATCACGGCGGCCCGCTGGGAGGGCTGCATCGCCTCGCCGTGATCCCCCTCGGCCACGATCGACCTGAGCGGCAGCTTCATCACAAGCGGAGGCCGTCCCTCCTCCCAGCCGATGCGCAGACGGATTCGGACTCCGGTCGCGGCCGCGCCCCCCGTCGGCTCCACGCCGGCGACGTCCACCTTCACCTTGCCGCCGGCAACGGCCTCGGCCGCCGCCTGTTCTTCGAGCGTCCTGCGGATGCCGCGCAGGCGAAACGCCGCTTCGCCGACCGCGTCGGCACCGGCTTCCGCGATCGCAGGCAGGGCCGTGGGGCCGAGGGCCAGGAGATCGCGTTCCGCGTCTTCGCGAATCGCGAGTCTTCCCGAGCCGAGCGCGACCACCAGCCGCGGCACGCTGGCCGCGGGAGACGAATCGGCGGCCGTGGCCAGCGGCGCCGCCGCCAGCGCGAAGAGCCCCAGCAGGCCGAGGAGATGCAGCGGATGTCGATTTCTGGTCACGCCCTGGAATTCCAGCCACAATTACGGGAGCAAGAGCCCGATCGAAAACAGACTCACGAAAGCCCGCAGCGCAAGCAAGGTCATTTGGCGGTCCACCCCGATTGTCCTCGCTCGCGCGTCGGGCTTCCGTAGCAACGGTCATCAATCTGGTTGTTCAAAGTAATTGTATGGCAAAAATCGCGATCAGCCTCTGCGGTGAAGGCCGTGGCCACGCCACGCGGATCGCCACGCTCGTGGAGCGGCTGGAGCGCGACCACGAGATCCTCATCTTCACGTCGGCCGACGCCCTCGGATTCCTTGCCCGGCGGTTTTCCGTGGAAGGCTCGTCCGTGCGGCTCGTCGAGATTCCGGGCATCGTTTTCCAATATTCCGGCGGCCGACTCGACGTGCCGCGGTCGATCGCCGCCGGCCTCGACTACCAGGCGCGGCAAGTGGGGCCGCTCGTCGATCGCATGATCCGCGAGCTTGATATGTTCGGTGCCGACCTCGCGGTGACCGATTTCGAGCCGGCCCTGCCGCGGGCCGCTGCCCGTCAGCAGATCCCGCTTGTGAGCGTCGATCACCAGCACTTCCTCCTTGCCTACGATCTCGGCAGCCTTCCGCTCTCGCTGCGCTGGCAGGCCTGGTTCATGAGCCACGCGGTCTGGATGTATGTCAGCAACGCGACCGACACGGTGGTGTCGGCGTTCTTCCGTCCGCCGCTGCGCCGCGGCTGGGAGCACGTGGTGCAGACCGGGCCGCTCCTGCGGCGGGAGGTCGTGCGGGCCGAGCCGCGCGACGAGGGCTTCGTCCTCAGCTACCTGCGGCCGCACACGCCCTTCGAGGCGATCACGGCGCTGGCCGACTGCGGGATGCCCGTGAAGGTCTACGGGCTCGGCCACCGCGAGCACGTCGGCAACATCTCGTTCCATGCGATCGACGAGCGACGGTTCATCGAAGACCTCGCGGCCTGCCGCTGCATGGTTTCGGCCGCCGGCAACCAGCTGATCGGCGAGGCGCTGCACCTGGGCAAGCCGATGCTCGTCCTGCCGGAACGGGCCCATGCGGAGCAGTTCATGAACAGCCACTTCCTCGCCGGCATGGGCTGCGGTGACTTCGCGCTCCTCGAGCAGGTCACGCGCGAGCGGGTCCGCGGGTTCTTCGACGGGCTCGATCGCTTCCGCCCGGCGCTGGAGGGGGTGCAGGGCCGGATGGATGGCACGCCGGACGTGGTGCGGGTGATCGAACACCGGATCGCGCACCCGACCGGCGACGAATTCAGCGCGGCTGCGGAGCCAGATGCCGCACGATCGCCGGAATGATCGCCCGCATCGCCCGGCCGCGGTGGCTGATCACCCCCTTCACCTGTGGCGAGAGGTCGCCAAACGTGCGGTGGTATTCCGGCACGACGAAGAGCGGATCGTAGCCGAAGCCCCCTTCGCCCTGCGGCGCCGTGGCGATCAGGCCGCCGCAGGTGCCTTCCGACGTGGCGACGATCGTGCCGGAAGGATCGGCCAGCGCCGCGTGGCAGGCGTAGTGGGCTGCGCGGTCGGCGCCCTGGTGGCGCGCCAGCCGTTCGAGCAGGAGGGCGTTATTGCGCTCGTCGCCCCGGCCGTCGGCGTTGCTGGCGCCGGCAAATCGCGCCGAGAAGATGCCGGGAGCGCCGCCAAGCGCCGGCACGACGAGCCCGCTGTCTTCGGCGAGCACCCAGGCACCAAGCGCCCGCGCCTGCTGGCCCGCCTTGAGCGCGGCGTTTTCGGCGAATGTCGAGCCCGTCTCCTCCACCTCGACGGCATTTGGTTCGTCGGCGAGCGAGCGGCAGGCAATTGCATGCGGCTCGAGCAGCGCGGCGAGTTCGCGCAGCTTGCCGGCATTCGTGGTGCCGAGCACGAGCACGGGAGCGGACAAGGCCATGGGGATCACCGCCAGCCGTTCGGCGCGCGTGGCACGTCGATCGGCTTCGGCTGCACATCGAGCATGATGCCTTCGATTGCCCGCGGCAGAATCGCCCCCGATGCGAGCTTCGCCGGATCGGGGCCGAGCTCGCGGACGATCCGGGCGATCTCGGGGTTCACGGCGGCCGCGCCATTGCCCTGCGGCACGGCCAATTGCTGGAAGCTCCCCACGCAAACGATGCTCGACTCGCGATCGTGAAACTCCCAGGCCTGCCAGCCTGAGCGCCTGAGCGATTGCGTCAGGCGGTGGGCCTTCTCGGCGGCCTCCATGAGCCGGCTCTCGAGCTTGACGGCCTCGTCTCCCGCCTCGATCGCCTTCTGGTCGAACGTGCCGGCGCCGGTGAACGTGGCCACCCGCACCGTGTAGCGGCCCGGGCAGTCGAGCAGGCTGTGCGTCACGTCGGCATTCATCTCGATCACGAATTTGTCCACCTCCTGCCGGGTGAAGAAGTCCTCGGGCAGGAGTGGATTCGGGATCACGAACGCGAGGTGCATCGGCCCCTTCGCGGCATTGCGATCGAGGCCGATCATCTTGCGAAAGTCGGAGAACGACTGGCTCTTGCCACTGTCGCCGGAGAGCGACTGCGGGTGGAGGCCCTTGATCTTGGCGAGCATCTTCTGGCCGCGCGGGTCGTCGAAGGAGGCGAAGTCGCCGACGAGCACGGCCACCTCCACCACCTGCTCCTCCTTGGCGTAGCGCATCTTCTTCGGCGTGCCGTCGGGATTGAAGCCGAGCCCCTGCTGCTTGCCGGTGTAGTCGAACGACTTCTCGTGGGTGTAGGCTTTGAGCTTGTGGTCGCGGCGCAATTCCTGAACCAGCCTGCGAGCGTCGTCGCGGGCGCCCTCGCCGCGGAACGTGGTGGCCAGCACGAGCCACGGCCCGTCGTTCTCGGCCAGCGGAAACATCGCCTGTGGGTCGATCTCGGATGGCGAGAACCATGATGTCGGCAGCCAGCCGGTCTGTGCGTCGGCGCCGCGAGGGACCGCGGAGAGCGCGAGCAGGGCGAGCAGGGCCGGGAGGAGTGGCCGGAACGCATGGCGGGCTGGCTTCACGCGGCGGATTCCTTCGTCGCTGGTGGGCAGGGAGGTTTGGGGGGCGGGAAGGTAGCAGCGGGGCGGGCGTGGCACCAGACCGGTTGCCCCCCTGGGAAAGCCGGAAAGAATGGCAGAATGGAGAGAATCCCGATGTCTCACCGCAATCCCATCAGTGCCACCGCCTTGACCATCCTGCTGGCCGCCGGCTGGATGGCGGGCCTCGTCGTGCCGCCGGTGCTCCTGCTGCGGGCGCGGTCGGCCTGGCTTGAAAAGCTCGAGTCGCCGGAGGCTCAAGCGCAGTGGGACGAGTTTCGCGAGGACATGAAGCGGCAGAGCGGCCGCGACGGGCCGGTGCAGCGGAAGGTGCCCAAGAGCGTGGAGCCGCCGCTCAAGGTGTGGCTGCGCGACTACGTCTGGCTGGCGATCTCTGCGTGGGCGGTCCTCGGCGGCGTGCTCGGCTTC
This sequence comes from Pirellulales bacterium, assembly GCA_044336985.1. Classification (GTDB taxonomy): domain Bacteria; phylum Planctomycetota; class Planctomycetia; order Pirellulales; family UBA1268; genus RGVT01. The sequence continues at coordinate 10,900 of JBIIOK010000077.1, forward strand.
GTGGCCGTGATGCTCGGCCGCGGCGCACTACTTGCCCAGGACGAGCCAGCCCGTGGCGGCAACCACGAAAAACAGGATCAGGGTGATGCCGAGAACGCCCAGAAACGAAAACACGGCGGCTGACCTTCGTTGAAACGGGGGAATCGATCGAACCTGTCGCCGCGATCCTATGCAGAGCCGCCGGCGCGAACAAGGCTGGTCGGCCCGGCTGCCGCATAAAAAAGCCAGCGGCGCCCCTGAATGCCGCAGGAGCGCCGCCGGGAGTGTGGCTCGTTGGTCTGCCGGCCGCCGCTACGGCCGCGGCCGGCGGAAGATGTCGTCAGGCACGCTGGAGCGGGCGGTGCGGCCCACGTCGTCGAGCGTGCGACGCTGACCGACCGTGTTCCACGGGGTGACATCCTCGAGTTCGGGCATGATCTCGAGGATCTGCGCGACGAGCATCTCCACCATCCGCCCCGCGGGCGTGCCGCCGGTCCGTTCGCGGAGCGCCGCCGCCGTCTTCATGAGTTTCACCATCCGCGACCGCTCGAGAACCGGCCCCGAGAGCTGCCCCTCGTCCTCGACGAGCAGTTCCGCGATCGGCACCTCGAGCACCGATTGCCAGGCCATCACCTCTGAGATTCGCAGATCGCAGTCGGCCTGCTCCTGCTGTCGCACGACCGACAGCTCGATGCCGAGCCGGCGCGACACATTGCGAAGCGTCACGCCCTGCCGCTGCCGCACCTCGGCGATGCGGTGCATCTTCCGCCGCGAGCGGCGGCCGGCCGAACGGCTGCCTTGGCCCGAGTTGCCGTATTCGTCGGCCGCCCGCGCGGCATCCGAATGGCCGCTGTCGGCGACGGCGAACGGGTTGAGCGCGCCATCGTCGGAATCGTCGAAGTCGTCGCGGCAGTCGGCTTCATAGTGGACAGTGGCCATGGAACACCTCCTCGTCGTCGGGCGACCCGCGGTCAGCCGGGCGGCGTGTGGATCACGTCTCGCCGGCCGTCGCACCGCGTCATTCGTCGCGGTGAGAAGAAGTACGCACCGGGTTCGGAGGTCGTTCGCGCGAGGCCCAAAAATTTTTT
>JBIIOK010000206.1:0-3491 GCA_044336985.1 Pirellulales bacterium
GCGAAGAGGACTACGACGCCGGCAAGATCAACGTGGCCAGCCCGCTGGCCCAGGGACTCCTCGGCCGCAAGGTGGGGGAGAAGGTCTCAATCGACGTGCCGGCCGGCACGATGAAGTTCGAGATCCTACAAGTGCGCTTCGACGACTGACTACACGGAAAGCATTGGCAGGCTGAAGCCTACCCTACTTGTCGGCGGCGACGCCCTCCCAGAGCGCGCTGCCGATCCGCACGAGCGTGGCGCCTTCCAGGATCGCGGCCTCGAAGTCTTCGCTCATCCCCATCGAGAGCTCGTCGAGCACGGCTGCGGTGGCGACACGTTGCTGCAATTGGTCGCGGAGTTCGCGGAGCCGGGCAAACTGTCTCCGCGCCACCTCCGCCGCGGCCGGCCCCTCCGGGACGCTCGCCATCCCCATGAGGCCGCGCACCCGCACGTGCTCGAGCCTGCAGACCGCCTCCACCAGTGGCGCCACGTCGGCTTCGGCGAGGCCGGTGCGGGCCGGGTCGCCGGCGAGATTCACCTCCACGAGCACGTCGCAGACTCGGCCGGCCAGGGCCGCCTCCGCATTCAGGCCGTCGAGCAGCCGCTGGCTGTCGAGCGAATGGAGCAGCGACAGGAACGGGAGCGTGCGACGAATCTTGTTGCGCTGCAGGTGGCCCACGAGATGCCAGCGCGGCTGTGCCGCGGCATCGGCGAGCGCGTCGGCCTTCTCCCAGAGCGATTGCGGCCGGCTCTCGGCCAGATCGATGCAGCCGCATTCGAAGAGGAGGCGGGCGAGGTCCGCTTTCACGTATTTCGTCACGCCCACGATCCGCACGTGCGCCGGGTCGCGGCCGGCCCTGCGGCAGGCCTCGTCGACGCGGCCGCGCACCGCGGCGAGATTCTCCCGCACCCGCGCACGCACGCTCTCACGATCGCCCATGGCCGCTTCGCCACTCACTGGATTTCGAGCGTCCGGGCCACGCTGCCGTCGCGGCGAACCCGGCCGAGCAGAAACTCGCACGAGAGATTGCAGCCGAGCACCGTGCGGTTGCGCGGCTGATCGAGGGCCCGGTAGAGGAGCCACTGCTCGAGCCCGCTCTGCACTCGGAAACCCGCGGCCTGATGCCGGGGCAGGTTTTGCCGCGTGTCAGCGACCGTCAATTGCCGCCAGGTGAGCGGCCGGCCAAACCGCGCGGGGTCGCAGTCGAGCCAGAGCGGCGCATAGAGCCGCGTGCCGGCCGACGACTGCCGCAGCACGAGCCCCTCGTCGGTGGCCTCGAAGCCGCCCCCTGCCGATGCGCACGACCACTCGGGCAGCGCCAGCGGCAGCGCCATCATCCGCATCGTGGTGTCATAGACGAAAATCTCGCGGGTCTCCTCGCCGCGCTCGGTCTCGAGCGAGGCGGCCGGCGTGACGGTGCTCTCGATGGCGAGCGGCCCGGCCGGCGGGCTGCCGGCCGCGTGGGTCACGGCGTCGGCGAGCAGGATGACACGGTCGCGCGGCAGGATCACGATCTGCCGCTCGAGTTGGAGGCCGCCGGCGAGCGGCGCAGCGATCTCGAGAAACGTCGCCTTGCGGTCCGATTCGAAGCCCGACGCGACCCACGGCCCATCCGCCTCGAGCGGCCGGCCGCCGACGGTCACCCGCCACTGCCACGGCCCGTCGACGAGCAACCGGTCGCCCGCCGCGATCTCGAGCCGGGGGGTGGCTTGGCGGTGGTCGAGCGAAATCCGCAGGCTGTCGCGGCCCCAGCCGGTTCGCAGGATCGCATGCCCGGCATCGGGGGCGTGCAGGTCGCGCGGCAGCAGGCCTCGCACCTCGCCGTCGGACTTGCCGCCGCCCAGGGCCTTCGCGGTGCGGCGCACGCGCTTGCCTGAGGCCGCTTCGGCCGCCGCCAGGAGCGGCGCCGAAAACGCCGCCGGCAGGCTGCCGGCGCCAGTCAGGATCCTTCCCTCTGCCCCCAAAAGACGCAGCGCTGCCTCCACCGTCTGCTGCCAACGTTTCTCGGTGGCCTCGTTCCACAGCGGCGACTCGCCGCTGGCCGCGGCGATTTCACGGGCGGCCGTCCACCGCACCACCCGCGCGACCACTGCGGCAGAGCCCATGGCCCCGCCGCCGGACAGCGTCACGACACCCTGGTCGGACGCGAGCCTGCCGATCTCCTCTTCGAGCGCCTGCGCGGCATCCTGCTCGAGGCAGCGGCAGGCCTCGATGTCGCCGAAGAGCCGCGAGAGCGCCACCACGAACCGGGCGGGCGCGGTATCGCGGGCGGCAAGCATTCCCTGCGCCGAGCGGGCCTGCTTCACGAGTCGTTCGAGCAGACCACCCGCCGAGCCACCGGCCCGTCGCGTGCGGGCGAGCCACGCCAGTCCCCAGGTCACGGCCTCGCAGGCGAGCCACTGCTCGCCCGCTGCCTGACCGACGGCCGACTCGTCGAGGCATTCACCGAGCATTCCTTCGATGAACGAGATGCCCTGCACGTCGCGGGTGCCGTGGGCGATCTGCCCGGCAAGCCGCCGCAGCCGGCGCCGCACGTCGAGCGATTCGCTCAGATCGGCGAGGCCACGGATCCGCCGCGCGGCCTCGCGGGCCTTCACCTTGGTCCATTCATCATGGCGCTTGGCCGTGGTCCGCGGCGCCGTGGGCCGGCGCGGCTGCGTCGAGCTTGTCTCTCCCTGGCCTTCTCCCTGCACCTCCGCCTCGCGGCCAACGCCGCCCTGCTTCTTCTTCGTGCGGGCCTTGTCTTTCTTCGTCGCTGGCATGGTGGGCATCCGTTTTGCGGGCGGGAGCGGGCGTCTGCCCGGCGCGGTCGTCCGGGCCGGACGGGCGCGTTATCGTAGCGGAGGCTTTCACGACCATCCACGGGGTGCCCAGTGACGAAGAACTCCACGCTTTCGACGATCGCCGCATTCGCCTTCGCGATGGGGTTTGCCGCCACCGCCATCGCGGCCGACCGGCACCCGGATCTCAAGCGGCTGTCTCCCGACGAGGACGTATGGGTCGATCCGCAGGCGAAGGAGGTGGTCGTCGGCGGCGAGATCGTGCTCGACAAGGGGCCGATCGAGTTCTTCGCCTGCCCGGAGAAGACGAAGGAGCACGAATCGATCGTCGCCACGCGGGCGACCGCGCGGCTCGTGCATGCCGCGCTCCTCGCGATCGGCCTCGAGGCTGGCAAGCCAGTCTCGTTCGATCCGGAATATGTCGCGGCCTCCGGGCCACCGGTGCGGGTCCGCATGCGCTGGACCGACGCCGACGGCAAGGCCCAGACGACCGACGCCCGCAATTGGATTCGCAATACCAGCACGGGCAAAGCGATGGCCGAAGACTGGGTGTTTGCGGGGAGTTCGTTCTGGACCGACCCGACCGACGGCAAGGAGTATTACCAGGCCGATGGCGGCGACCTGATCTGCGTGTCGAATTTTCCGTCCGCGATGCTCGACCTGCCGATCGAGAGTTCGCAATCGAACCAGGCCCTGCTCTTCGAGGCCTTCGAAGGCCGCGTGCCGCCG
>JBIIOK010000014.1:0-35204 GCA_044336985.1 Pirellulales bacterium
TCGAATCGCCCATCACCTTCAGCACGAAGTGGTTGTCGCGGTTGAAGAGGTCTTCGAAGTCGATCCGCTCCTTCTGCTCCTCGGCGACCCGCAGCGTGCCGGCGGCCACCCAGCCTGCCAAGGGCAGACCACGAAGATGGGCTGGCTCGGTGACGAGCTCGATCGCCCGCGACATATTCTTGCCGCGGGTGATCAGCCCCTTGCGCTCGAGCGCCTTGAGATGGCAGACCACGCCGTTGGGCGAGCGAATCTTGAAGGCCTGGCCGATTTCGCGGACCGTCGGGCCAAACCCACGGGAATGAATCTTGTCGCGGATGAAGGCGTAAATCTCGAGCTGACGCTCGGTCGGGGCATCAACGCCCTCGCTTTCGGTGGTCAACGCGTTTGGCAGCAGGCTGCTAAGCGCGGAATTGCTGCCCCGCAGACCGCCCGCCTTCGGCCTGCGCCCGGGCCCACGGGCGGCACGAGCGGCCTTCTTTCGCGGAGCAGTTTTCGTCGTGACCTTCGGATTGATGGCTTTGGGCATTGTTGTCGGCTGGGCCGCTCGCGGGGGTTGTATGGCGAAATCTGGGTGGACGGCAGTATCTTACTATACGGCCGTTCAATGACAAGCCCGGTAGTTTTTTTCTTCGCGAATTCGGCCTGACCCCCGCCGCGGCTACACTACTGTCGTCGCAGGTTCTGTCGCTTTTAACCTCACTGGAGACCATCCAAGCCCATGTTTTGCAGCTCCTTTGCGCGGTGGTGTGGCCGTTTCCCCCTGATCCTGCCGCTCGTGATGGTCCTCCTTCTTGCGGTCGATTGCGTCGCCGAGCCAGCGGCCGTGGCCGAGCCGGAGAAGGAGCCTGCGAAGGCCGATGCGGAGGGAGAACCGGCCGCGAAGCCGGCCAAGAAGAAGTCGACGGCGGTGATCGCCCACCTTTCGCTCGCCGGAAAGCTGCCCGACGGCGTGGGGCAGGGGGGGCTGCTCGCCGACGTTTCGCCCCACCTGCATCGGATCGTGGAGCGGCTCGACAAGGCCGCGCAAGACAGCCGCGTGAAGGGGGTCTTGCTGTCGATCGAGTCGCCGGACCTCGGCCGGGCGCGGGCGGAGGAATTGCGGGCCGCGATCGCGCGGGTGCGGAAGGCGGGCAAGCCCGTCGCCGCCCATCTCGTCGGCTCCGCCCCCGTCCACTATATGGTGGCCCTCGCCTGCGACTCGATCACGATGCCGCCGGCCGCGACGCTCGAGATCACGGGAGTGCGGGCGGAAGTGACCTTCTTCAAGGGCATGCTCGACAAGCTCGGCGTGGAGGCCGAGATCCTGCAGGTGGGCGAATTCAAGGGAGCGGGCGAGCCGCTCACGCGGACATCGATGAGCCCGCAATTGCGGGCCCAATATGAAAGCTTCATCAGCGACCTCTTCGAACAGCTCGTGGAGCGGATCGCCGCCGACCGCGGGCTGGCTGCCGAGCGGGTCCGCGAGCTCGTGGACATCGGCGTCTTCACGCCGGAGGCGGCCCGCGAGTCGAAGCTGATCGATGCGGTGGGCTACGAAGACGAGGCTGCCGCCGCGCTCGCCGCGAAGGTGAAGCTCGACGATCCAAAGATCGCCCGCGACTACGCCGAGCGAAAGGTCGACAACGATTTCTCCGGGCTCGGCGGCCTCGTGAAGCTCGCCGAGCTGCTTTCGGGCCAGGGCAAGACCGCGCCAGCGGGCAAAGGAAAGCAGATCGCGATCGTGCACGTGACCGGCGAGATCAAGGAGGGCAAGGGCACCGACGACCTGCTGGCCGGCGGCTCGGCCGGCAGTGACACGGTGATCGAGGCGATCCGCGATGCCGCCAAGGACGAGCAGGTGGCCGCGATCGTGCTGCGGATCGATTCGCCCGGTGGCTCGGCGCTTGCGAGCGACCTGATCTGGCGGGAGGCGGAGCGGACGAAGAAGCCCGTCGTCGCGAGTCTCTCCGACACCGCCGCCAGCGGCGGCTACTACATCGCCGTGGCCGCCGACAAGATCGTGGCCGCTCCCGGCACGCTCACCGGATCGATCGGCGTGGTGGGGGGCAAGATCGCCGTCGGCGGGGCGCTCGAACGCTACGGTGTGCACACCGACGTCGTCAGCAAGGGGCGAAACGCCGGCTGGCTGTCGATGCAGACGCCCTTCACCGCCGACGAGCGGGAGGCATTCCTTGGCACGATGAAAGACGTCTACCGGCTCTTCACGTCGAAGGTGGCCAAGGGACGCAAGCTCGACATCGAAAAGATGCCCGCGCTCGCCGAGGGCCGCGTCTACACCGGCCGCATGGCGAAGGAGGCCGGCCTCGTGGACAGGCTCGGCACGCTCGACGACGCGATCGACGAGGCAAAGCAGCTGGCCGGCATCGAAGACGACGAGGAGGTGGAGCGGGTGCTCTTGCCCGAGCCGCGCGGCCTGTTCGACGACCTCTTCGGCATGAAAGGACTGCCGGGGACGCCGACCGCCGAATCACTCGTGTTGGCCGGGCTCGCCAAGGCGCCCGGCATGGATGCGATCACGGCCTCGACGCAGGCGCTCGTGCAGTTGGCGTCGGGGCGGCCGCTGATGATGCTTCCCGCGCGAGTCAACATCCGCTGACGAGTAGAACAGGCTTCAGCCTGTCAGTAGACCGCTGCGTCCAAAGTAGACCGCTTGCTCCGCAAGCGGGTTTAAATCCGCTTGCGGAGCAAGCGGTCTACTTTGCAAGCGATCGAATTACCAGGCGAAGTGGGCGAACGCCTTGTTGGCGTCGGCCATGCGGTGCACGTTGTCGCGCTTGGTGACCGCCGCGCCTTCGCGCTTGTAGGCGGCCATGATTTCCTCGGCGAGCTTCTCGTGCGTGGCGCGGCCCTTCTTCTCGCGGACAGCCTGGAGCATCCAGCGGATGCCCAGCGACTGCTGGCGGTTGCGGTTGACTTGCATCGGCACCTGGTAGGCGGCACCGCCGACGCGCTTCGAACGCACCTCGACGGAAGGCTTCACGTTGTCGAGGGCCCGGTTGAACACTTCGATAGGCTCGACGTCGGTCACCTTCTGGGCGACGATTTCCATCGCCTTGTAGAAGACCTGCTGGGCGACGCTCTTCTTGCCGTCGACCATGAGGCAGTTGATGAATTTGCTGGCGAGGAGCGACCCATAACGGGGGTCGGGGATGAGCTGCTCGCGGCTGGACGTGATCTTTCCCATGGCTTCTTTGTCTGAGGACTAACCCTTCTTGGCACCGTAGAGACTGCGCGACTGCTTGCGGCCCTGCACGCCGAGCGTGTCGAGGGCACCGCGGACAATGTGGTAGCGAACACCGGGGAGATCGCGGACACGACCGCCGCGGACGAGCACGATCGAGTGCTCCTGAAGGTTGTGCCCTTCGCCCGGGATGTAGACCGTGACTTCCTTCTGATTGGAGAGCCGCACGCGGGCGATCTTCCGCAAGGCCGAGTTCGGCTTCTTCGGCGTCATCGTGCGGACCTGCAGGCACACACCGCGCTTCTGGGGGCAGCGGTCGAGCACCGGCGATTTGGAGAACTTCCGCTTCGGGCGACGGCGGCTACGGACAAGCTGGCTGATCGTGGGCATACCGAGGAATTCGTTGGGGAACGGGATGGTCTCCGCCAATGATGGCGGAAGCCCCAAAGAGTAGCCGAAAGCGGAGGCCAACAAAAGCGGGGGGCAAAAACCGTCGGCTAGGACGCCAGCCGGTGGAAAATCTCGCCGCGGCCGCCGGTGAGTAGGTCGCCGTGCCACTGCTGCCAGACCCCGGCCAGGAAGGCCCCGCAGTCGCGGCCCGCAGGCTGGAAACCGAGCCGGCGGAGCCGGCCCGCCAAAAGCTGCAAAAACGTGGGTGCCCAGGCCGATCCGCGACGAAACGTCGGTGGCACTGCCGGCAGCGCACCACCCGCGACGAGCGATCCCCGCCGCATACCCATGCCCGACCTTTTCCCAACGTCGCCGGCCACGAGCACCGTGCCCGCCCGCAGCTCGAAGGCGGCCGCATCGCCGCAGCTGCCGCCGATCGCCAGGAGTCCGCGGCGCATCCTCGCCCCGGCCAGGCAGCCGGCATCGCCGCCGACGATCACCATGCCGCCGCGCATGCCCATCTCGCAGCCGGGGAGCGCCGCGGCGGTGTTGTCGCCGGCGCGGCCGCTGACGCGAACGGTGCCGCCTGACATGCCGGCGGCGAGCCAATCGCCGGCGTCGCCCGACACGGTGAGCAGGCCGCCTGACATGCCCTCGCCGGCATGCCGCCCCACGGGGCCATCGACCACGATCTCGCCCCCGGCCATGCCCGCGCCGAGCCGGTGCACCTTTGAAAAGTCGCCGCGGCATTCGATGCGTCGGTCGCCGCAGCTGCCGCGCACGCGGAAGAGGTCGCCGAGGGCCGCGGGCCGCGCGTCAGCCCTGACGACGAGCCGCGCGATGTCAGCGGCGGAGCGATCCGCCAGCCGGTCGGGCACCAGGCCGTCGACTTCGATCGACAGGCAGTCGTGGGCGGCGGGTTCGATGACGAGCGGCATGGCGGCGAAAAGCGAGTGGGCCGCGGTGACGGATTCGCACCGCGGCCCACACAGCATATCGTCCTACGTCAGCACGGGCACCTTGCGCGACGCGGCCGAGGGCGACTTCGTGAGCTCGACCATCAGCACGCCCTTGTCGTACCGCGCGGTGACCTTCGCCGGATCGACCGGCTCCGGGAGCGGGATCGCGCGGCTGAAGCCGCCATAGCGGCTCTCGCAGTGCGACCAGCCCTCGCCCGACTCCTGCGTCGACGACTTCTTCTCGCCGGCGATCACGAGTCGGTCGCCCGACACGCTCACGTCGACGTCCTTCGGGTCGATGCCCGGCAGCTCGGCCCGCACCCGGATCTGGGTGTCGGTCTCCGAGAGATCGATCGCCGGGATCCACTGGCCGGGCTCGATCGTCTCGAACCACGAGGGCGCCAGCGCCGAGGTGCGGCTCATAAAGCCCTCGAAGAGCCGGTTCATCTCGTGGCGAAAATCGGCCAGGCTCATCAGGTTGCCGGTGTCCATGCCGCTGGTCCGCTTCGTGCGAAAAGGAATCAGACTCATGGACTTCTCCTTCTCGGGGGTCTCTTCTGGGACGGTTGAAAAACGGGGTCGAAAACAATCAAGAGCCGCTGCGGACCTCAACCTTTCGCGGCCTCACCGCCGCGAGCCGCGGCACGTGGATCGTGAGCACGCCGCGGCGGTAGTCGGCCGTGATCTGCGAGGCATCGAATTCGTCGCCGAGCCGGAACGTCCGGCGGTAGTCGCCGATTCCGTACTCCTCGTGGACGCTCCGGCCCGGCAGTTCCCGCGCCGGCACTGCCGCGTGCACCGAGAGCACACCCTCCTCGAACGAGACGTCGATGCCGTCGGCGCGTGCGCCGGGGATGTCCGCCACGAGCAGCACCTCCGCGCCACGGTCGCAGATGTCGACATTCGGCTGGTAGGTGAGGCTCGGCTGCTGGGCCGGAGCCGACGAGGCCGCGGGCTCCTGTTTCGTGACCTTGGTGCTGGCCATGGAAATGTCTCCTCGGAGGAACGTTGGGATGGCGACTGAATCGACTCACGCAGCAGAGGCTCAGGCGGTCCGCACCTGAACCTTGTGGGGCTGGGCCTCCGGTGCCTTGGGGCAGGTGACCGTGAGTACGCCGTTGGTGAGCCGGGCGTCCACGCGGCTGGCATCGACCGGGACGGGCAGCACGATCCGCCGCTCGAACGCGCCGGTGCCGCGCTCGCGGCGGTGCCAGGTGACGCATTCCTTCCCCTGCGGTTCGCCGTTGCCCGAGCCGCCGGGCTGCTTCCCCATCTCGCACTCCGGCCGCGAGCCCTTCAGCAGCAGCTCGTCGCCGGCCACGGAGATCTCGACATCGCCGACATCGAGGCCGGGCAATTCCGCCTCCACGATCAGGGCGTCGTCGGTCTCGCGCACGTTGACGGCCGGGGAACTGTCGCTGCCGGGGCGGGCGCCCCAGCCATGGAGCGGCGGCGCGGCCGCGAGATTGCCCCAGAGGTGATCCAGTTCGTCCCGCAGTTCCTGAAGCGAGGGCGCAAGGGTCAGCGAAGGCGCGATTTCAAAGGGTTGCGGAAAACCCGCTCGATACGACGTGGGCATGACAGGCTCCTGAAAAAAGTGGCTGCTGCTTTTCGGGCGCCGTCCTTGGAACGCGACAAAATCGTTCGTGGGCACGGCGGCGTTAGGCAAGCGGCTGTTTTTTTGAGAAGCCTGCGGGGTTCTGCCGATCGTGGCGACCGGCGGCTCGGCAGAGACCGTTTTTTGGCGGGGCGGCGGGCTTGCGGCGGTTGTGGGCGGGGGACGAACCCTTATACTGCGGGACACGTGCACGGACTCGCCGCGGCGAGGACAGGTGGACACATCCGGGCGGTGCCTTGTGGCAGCACCGTTCGGACCACCGGCCAGCACGCCAATCTCTTCGCAATGGATGTCTCATGCGTTTCACGCTGCTCGACCGTGTCGTGGCCGTCGACCCAGGCAAAAGCATTACCGCCATCAAGACGCTCTCTCTTTCGGAGGAGTATCTCGCGGATCACTTCCCGCGGTTTCCCGTGATGCCGGGCGTGCTGATGCTCGAGGCGATGACGCAGGCCGCCGCCTGGACGATCCGCCTCGGCGAGGACTTCGCCCACAGCATCGTCGTGCTGCGTTCGGCGAAGAACGTGAAGTATGGCGATTTCGTCGAGCCGGGCCGGGTGCTCACCGTCACTGCCGAGGTGCTCTCCCAGGACGAGACCACCACGAAGGTGAAGGCCAGCGGCACCGTATCGAGCGCGTCGGGCGAGCGGACGAGCCTGACCGCCCGCCTCGTGCTCGAGCGTTACAACATGGCTGACCGCCAGCCTTACGGCGATGCGGTCGATGCCCGGGTGCGGTCCGAGATGCGGAAGCTGTGGGCCATTCTTCACCCGGCTGGTCGGGCCGGCGGAGCCCAGCGGCACATGGTCTACGGCGCCCAGACGGGCCCCGCAGCCCCCCTGCCTGCCGTCGGCGCGGCGGCCCTGGCCCGCTGAAAACCCGTTAGCGCGGGCGTTTTTGCTGGTTTTTCAGGTCGAATGGCGGCCGGGAATCGGGTTTCGGGTTTCCATGTTGGCGGGCCGACATTAAAACCTTCCTAGGTTGAATGGTCCCCATCCCCGTTTGCAAGGTGACAAGTCGATGCCGTCCCGCGATGAAATTTTCGAAAAGGTCAAGTCTGCCCTGGTCGATGCCCTCGGCGTCGATGACGATGAAGTCTCCCCGTCGGCGACGATGGTGGGCGATCTCGGGGCGGAGTCGATCGACTTCCTCGACATCGTGTTCCGCCTGGAGAAGGCGTTCGGCATCAAGATTCCGCGCGGCGAACTCTTCCCCGAGGACGTCCTCTCGAGCACCGAGTACGTCACCAACGGCAAGGTGAACGCGGCCGGCATCGCCGCCCTCAAGACGCGGATGCCGTTCGCCGACCTGACGAAGTTCGAGGCCAATCCCAGCGTGCAGAACTTTGGCAACACGCTCACCGTGGAAGACATGGTGCGCTACGTGCAGAGCAAGCTCGGCGCCTGATCATCGACCTTCGACCGCTCGCCCTGGCTCCGTTGCTTGCGCCCTAGGCACCTGCAGCGGCGCCGCCGGGCGGCATTCCTCTGGACACATTCATGCGCTGGTTCTGGATCGATCGATTCGACGAATTCGTGCGGGGCAAGCACGCCACGGCCGTGAAGAACGTGTCGCTGGCCGAGGAGCACATGCACGATCATTTTCCCGGCGCGGCGCTGATGCCGAATTCGCTGATCGTCGAGGGGATGGCGCAGACGGCCGGCCTGCTGGTGGCCGAGGCAATCGACTACAACCGCCGCGTGGTGCTCGCGAAGGTGGCCGGCGCCGAGTTTCACTTCGATGCCGTGCCCGGCGACTCGGTCCGCTTCCAGGCCACGATCCTCGACCTCAAGCCGACTGGATCGCTCACGAAGGTGACGAGCACCGTCGACGGCAAGCTCCAGGGCGAGGCCGAGCTGTTCTTCGCCCATCTCGAGCCGGGCGAGGGCGTGCCGAAGCTCTTCGAGCCGCACGAACTGCTCCAGTGGCTCGATCAGATGCATATCTACGACGTTGGCCGCGACGAGCACGGCAAGCCGCTGGTGCGGCCCGACTGGTGATTCAGGAGCCGTAACGTATGGTTGCCGGCAGGCGCAGGGTCGTGGTGACCGGGATGGGTCTTGTCACGCCGCTCGGCGTGCGCGTGGAGGAACTCTGGAAGAACCTCATGGCCGGGGCCTCCGGCGTGGGGCTCACCACCGTCTTCGACGCCTCGAAATTCCCCACGAAGATCTCGGCCGAAGTCCGCAACTGGGACATCGCCGACGAGGGGCAGGACGCAAAACTCTGGCACTTCTGCGGGCGGCACACGAAGTTTGCGGCCGGGGCGGCGCTGCAGGCGATGCGCGACGCCGGCCTCGAAAAGGGACTGCCCGCCGATCCCACGCGGCTGGGCGTCTACCTCGGCAGCGGCGAGGGGCAGCAAGACTTCGATTCGTTCACGAGCATGATGATGGCCGCGATTTCGGGCGACACGCTCGACGTCGCGAAGTTCACGAGGCTCGGCCTCGAGACGCTGCACCCGCTCTCGGAGGTGGAGCAGGAGCCCAACATGCCGGCCGGCCACCTGGCGGGGATGTTCGATGCCCAGGGGCCGAATCTCAACTGCCTCACGGCCTGCGCCGCATCGAGCCAGGCGATCGGCGAGGCGGTGGAGATCGTCCGCCGCGGCGACGCCGACGTGATGCTCTCCGGCGGCACCCACAGCATGATCCACCCCTTCGGCGTGACGGGCTTCAACCTGCTCACGGCGCTCTCCACTCGCAACGACGAGCCGACCCGGGCCAGCCGGCCGTTCGACAACGATCGCGACGGCTTCGTGCTCGGCGAGGGCGCGGCGATGGTGGTGCTCGAGGAACTCGAGCACGCCAAGAAGCGCGGCGCGAAGATTCACGGCGAGATCCTCGGCTACGGCTCCACGGCCGACGCCTACCGGATCACCGACACCCATCCCGAGGGCCGCGGCGCCTCCTCCTGCATCAAGCTCGCCCTCCAGGACGCGGGCCTTGGCCTCACCGACATCCATTACATCAACGCCCACGGCACGAGCACCGACGTCAACGACAAGGTCGAGACGCTCGCGATCAAGAACGTCTTCGGCGAGCATGCCTACAAGATTCCGGTCTCGAGCACGAAGAGCATGATGGGCCACTTGATCGCCGCGGCCGGGGCGACCGAACTCATCGTCTGCCTGCTGGCGATCCGCGACGGCGTGTTGCCCCCGACGATCAACTACGAGACGCCCGACCCCAATTGCGATCTCGACTACGTTCCCAACAAGGCCCGTGAGGCGAGGTGTGATCAGGCCCTCTCCAACAGCTTCGGGTTCGGCGGGCAAAATATCTCGCTGATCGCCGGTCGCTATACTGGCTGATTTACCCATCTTCTCGCCGGCAGGGTTTTCCGTCTGCGTCCGCAGGGTTTTCCGACTGCCTCCGCAGGGTTTTCTGGACCGGCACGACCGGAACAGCCGATACCTTTTGCCGCAGGCCTGGGGTGCACGCGCACCGTGGCCCGCCGCACACAGGAACCCTTGCCATGAAAGCCATGACACGCGCCAGCGGGCTTTTTCTCCTTGTCGCCATGGTCGCGACGTCGAGCGGTTGCTCGATCATCGACCGGCTCTTTCTGCTGAACACCGACGGTCCCTATGCCCAGCATGGGCGTCATGGGGGCAATTGCCAGGATGGAGCCTGCGTGGACGGGGCCTGCTCCGACGGCCAGTGCGGTCCGGGCGGCTGCCAGCCGGGCTGCCAGGACTGCGCCGACGGCACCTGCAAGCAGCGGCATGTCGGCCGCTACGGCGGCCTCGCCAAGCACCACCTCTCGCCCGAGGAGAAGGCGGCGCTCGCGGCCTCCGATTACGGCGCCACGCAGCCGGCCGGCCCGCCGACCGGCGCCTTCGCCTATCCGTATTACACGACCCGCGGCCCGCGCGACTTCCTCGCGAAGTGCCCGCCCTCGATTGGCCCGTGAGCCATAGGCGAAAGGTAGGGTAGGCTTCAGCCTGCCAAAGTAGGGCCAGGCTTCAGCCTGCCAGAGCAGGGCTTCAGCCCGCCATACCTCACACACCCTTTTCCGCGGGAAGTTACACTCCTCGGGACCTTCGTCCCGAGGAGTTTTTTCATGTCGCTCACCGGCTGGCTCGTCTGCGCGATCGCCGCGATCGGCTTTGCGTTTGATATCTACGAGCTCCTGATGCTGCCGCTGATCATCAAGCCGGCGATCCAGGAGCTTTCGAAACCCGAAATTGCCGGGCTCGTGGCGGGAGGCATGTCGCAGGCCGACGCCATGGCCCTGTGGAGCCCCGGCGGAAAGAGTTATGTCGGCTGGGCGCGGACGCTCTTCTTCGTGCCGGCGATCGCCGGCGGCATCTTCGGCCTCCTGGGCGGCTATCTCACCGACCTCCTGGGCCGCCGCCGCGTGCTCACGTTCAGCATCCTGCTCTACGCTTTCGCCGCCATGGCGGCCGGCTTCGCGACGACGCTGCCGCAGCTGCTCTTCTTTCGCTGCCTCGTCTTCATCGGCGTGTGTGTGGAGTTTGTGGCGGCGGTGGCCTGGCTGGCGGAGCTCTTTCCGGATCGCGACGAGCGCGAGCGGGCGCTCGGCTGGACGCAGGCGTTTTCGTCGCTCGGCGGCCTGCTCGTCGGCGTGGCCAACATCCTCGCCGCCCGGTTTGCCGATGTCCTGCCCGCCATCCACGGCGGCCACGATGCCTGGCGCTACACGCTCATCTCCGGCGTGATCCCCGCGCTGCCCCTGATCCTCATCCGGCCGTTCCTGCCGGAGAGCCCCGTGTGGGCCGAGAAGAAGGCGGCCGGCACGCTCAAGCGGCCGAGCATCCGCGAGCTCTTCAGCCCGGCGCTCGTCCGCACGACCGTGCTCACCACGCTCGTCTTCGCCGCGAGCTATGGGATCGCGTTTGGCGCGATCCAGCAATTGCCGCAGATCCTCGGTGGACCGAAGGGGCATGCGGCGATCCTGCAGACCGCGAAGGCGGCGCAGGACGAGGCCGTTGCCGCCGCCAAGGGGGAGGCCGTGAGCCCCGGACGGCTCAAGAGCATCGCGGGCAATGCCACCGACGAGGCAGTGGCCGGCGTGACGATCTACCAGGAGGTGGGCGGCCTCGTGGGCCGCGTGCTGCTGGCGTGGGCGGCGCTGCGGGTATTGAGCCGGCGGGCTTTGCTACGGATCTTCCAGATTCCGGCGCTCTTCGTCGTGCCGGCGCTCTTCTGGTGGATCTCGACGCAGCTCACGAATGCCGACTCGCTCCCCTGGATCAAGGCGGGCATCTTCGTGGCCGGACTGTTCACGGTGGCCCAGTTCAGCTTCTGGGGCAACTACATCCCGCACGTCTTCCCGACGCACCTGCGCGGCACGGGGGAGAGTTTTGCGGCGAACATCGGCGGCCGCGTGCTCGGCACGGCCGCGGCCTGGCTCACGCTCACGTTCTCCGCGGCCACACCTCCGGATCCCGTGCGGATCGCCGTTGTTGGCGCCGCCGTCGCGGGACTCTACGCCCTCCTCGGCGCGATCCTCACGCAGTGGCTCCCCGAGCCCGATGCGGATCTCAAGTAGGACAGGCTTCAGCCTGTCGCCGAGAGAGCTTCAGCCTATCTTGCATTTGACAGGCTGAAGCCTGTCCTACTTTCGGCGGCGGGCGAGGAGCATGCCGGCGAGGCCGAGGCCGGCGAGGATGAGCGAAGACGGCTCTGGGACGGACTGGAACGTGAGGTAGACGTCGCTGCCGAGCCGGCCAACTCCGCGGAGCACCCTCACGCGTCGCGCATGACCTGATGCACTCGCACACGGCCGCGTTCCACGATCCAAAGCCTTCCGGCCAGCGGCTCGACTTCCAGAGCACGGATCAGGGTCGCCAGCCCCGCCTGAAGGTCAGCCGTCGTGATTCGCTTGGGCAGGCGGAGAACTGCGATTCCTGCGTAGTCCGCAGGCGGATAGACCAGTGAATTCGCGAAATCCATGTCGAGCGTCACCAACGCTCGTCCCTCTCGTCGGCAGGCGTCGATCAGAAGGCGGTCATCGGCCGACGTCAGCCCTTGCAGAGGGACGGTGCAGACATCATGGCCCGCACTGTCCAGCAGTTGCCGCCCGCGTTCGCCCAGATTCTCGTCGAGCTTGATTTTCACGACGCTTCGAGCGGTATGTCGACGAACCGCTCACGAGCCATCTCGGAGCCGTAGGCGAGGCACGCCCGGATGTCGTCCTCAGTGAGACCCGGGTAGTTCGCGAGAATGTCGTCGATCGACTCGCCAGCGGCGAGCAGGTCGAGGATGAGCGACACCCAGATCCGGTGGCCTCGAATGCATGGCTTTCCCGCACAACGGGCCGGATCGATCCAAATCCTGCCCAGCAATTGCTCGCGTGTCATTTTCATATCCTGACTGTACACCTTGGGCTGTAACCCAATCAAACTGCGTTCACTTGGTGTGCGGGCCCGGCACCATATCGGACCCGCCCCGACAAGCTGAAGCCCGTCCTACCTGCGCCGCCGTGCGGCCCAGGCCACGATCGCTGCGCCGAGGCCGGCGAGGATGATCGAAGACGGCTCTGGGACGGCCTGGAACGTGAGGTAGACGTCGCTGCCGACCTGCTCGAGGCCGAAGGTGGCGTAGGGCCGTACGTCGGCAAGCGAGATGCCGGCGGCATCGAGCCAGTTCATGGCGTTGATCTCGAGGTTGATCAGGCTCGTCGTCGAGCCGGCGACGTCGTAGAGGAGCCAGCCGTTCGCGCCGGTCTTGTCGGTGCTCCAGAACGGATCGTTCCAGTTGACGAGCGCCACAAATTTAATGCCTTCGCCGCGGGTGTTAAGAGGTTTTGGGTGAATGGTTTGCGGGCCGAAAACCGCTGTTTTTTTCGAAAAAGCTTCGTTTGGGGAGGGCAGGTGGTGCCTGGCAGGGGCCGCAATGGCTGTTGACGGCAAGAAGTGTACGCCAGTATATCGCCCGTGACATTCCTGGTAGGAGCTGACCATGGCACGTATCACGCTCGATTCAGAGGTCTGCAGGAAACTCGACGCGGTCGCGGAGGCGGTCGAGATCTGCGACCTCGAGGGACGGGTCATCGGCTTCTTTCTTCCAGAGAATGGCAGGCCGGGCGTGCCTCCTGCAGACCTGCGAGTTCCCCTGAGTGACGAGGAAGTGGAGCGTCGGCGGCAGGCGCGATCGGGCCGCACGCTCGATGAGATTCTGCGCGGCCTCCCGTCGCGGTGCTTTTTGAGGTGCTGGACGAACCCCCTGCCGTGATCGTCCTCGATATCTGGCGGTTTCCTACTGGCGGCGGCGGGGTCTGACCTACTCGATGATCGTGCGGGGGGCACGCGGCGCGTCGTCCGGCAGCGTCGGCACCGTCCAGATCGTGTAGAGGCCGATAGCCACGAGGCCGAGCACCAGATACTTCATCCACCAGGGTAGGCTGTTGAGTACGAGACTGCCCGCGACGACGGCCGCCACCAGCACGATCGTGCGATACTTCATGCTCTTGCGGATGCCGTGGTAGTGCTGCCAATCGTCGAGCGTGGGGCCAAACCACTTTGAGCGATGGAGCCAGGCGTGGATCCGCGGGGAGCCGCGGAAGAAACACCAGCTGGCCAGGAGCAGGAAGGGCGTCGTCGGCAAAAGCGGCAGGATCGAGCCGAGGACGGCGAGGCCCACGCAGGCCCAGCCCCCCACGACGTAGAGAAAGCTCTTCAGCGGGTCGGTGGTGGGCTTGAGGTCCATTCGTGGCATCCAGCTGCCGCTGAAGCGGCTCCCGCATGGTATCACGCGGGCGTTGACGCGGGGCCTTTGTGGGAAAAACCGCGAAATCCTATGCTTTTAGCTCCGCCCGACCGTTTTCCCGCCTTCGCCTGAGGAGATCTTCCATGCCGCTCGTCCCGATGCGCATCCTGCTCGACCACGCCGCCGAACACGGCTACGGCCTCGCCGCCTTCAACGTCAACAACATGGAGCAGATCCAGTCGATCATGGAGGCGGCCAAGGAGACCGACAGCCCCGTGATCATCCAGGCCTCCCGCGGCGCCCGCAGCTACTCGCAGGACAACTACCTCCGCCACCTCATGCTCGCCGCGGCCGAGCTCTACCCGCAGATCCCGATCGCGATGCACCAGGACCACGGTAACTCGCCGAGCACCTGCCAGAGCGCGATCGACAACGGTTTCACGAGCGTGATGATGGACGGCTCGCTCAAGGACGACGGCAAGACGCCGGCCGACTTCGACTACAACGTGAAGGTGACGAAGGAGGTCGTGCAGTCGGCCCACCGGCAGGGAGTCTCGGTCGAGGGCGAGCTCGGCTGCCTCGGATCGCTCGAGAGCGGCGAGGGTGAGGCCGAGGACGGCCACGGCGCCACCGGCAAGCTCTCGCACGACCAGCTGCTCACCGATCCGGACGAGGCCGCCCGGTTCGTGGCCGCCACGGGCGTCGACGCGCTCGCCGTCGCGATCGGCACGAGCCACGGCGCCTACAAGTTCACCCGCAAACCCGACGGCGAAGTGCTCGCCATGAAGCGGATCGAGGAGATCCACCGGAAGCTCCCCAACTGCCACCTCGTGATGCACGGCTCGTCGAGCGTGCCGCAGGACCTCCAGGACATCATCAACAAGTTCGGCGGCAAGATGCCGCAGACCTGGGGCGTGCCCGTCGAGGAGATCCAGCGGGGCATCAAGCACGGCGTGCGGAAGATCAACGTCGACACAGACTGCCGCATGGCGATCACCGGCGCGATCCGCAAGGTGCTCGCCGAGGCGCCCGAGAAGTTCGATCCGCGTGACTACTTGAAGCCGTCCCGCGAGGCGATGAAGAAGGTCTGCGCCGAGCGCATGGTGCAATTTGGCCAAGCCGGCAACGCCGGCAAGGTGAAGTGCATCACGCTCGCCGACATGGCCGCAAAATACGCCAAGAGCTGAACGCTTCCACGCCAAAACCGGTTTCGGGTGACCTGTACCCCGGCTCTCCGGACGCTCGCTTCGGGCATCCATGCCCTCCGCTCGCTCGATGCTGACTGCGCTCTCGGCATCCTGCCTTCGCTTGTCAGCAACGCCGGCGAGCGGGGTACAGGTCCCCCGAAACCTCCTCGTCTGGCAGTTCACATGGACGGAGGCTCGGGGGGCGGCGGAAGCTCGAGGAGCGTTAGGAACTTTCGAGCCTTGGCGGGACGGAAGCGCCTCTGGCGTTCAAGCGAGGAAGTTTCTCCGCGACGAGACTTCTGCCGCCCCTCGAGCCGGGTTGGGCGCGAAAGACGCAGCCGGAAAGACGCATTGTGGCGGGTTGCCCAGTCGTCCTATAGTCCCCGCCCCCATGGACGACCGCACGCCCTCCGCCGCGCCGACGGATGCCGACCTGCTTGCGCACGGCCGGGAGATTCTCCGCGCCGAGGGAACCGCGATCCTGCAGGCGGCCGAGAGCCTCGGCGACTCGTTCGGCCGAGCCGTGCGGCTGATCGAAGGCTGCACCGGGAGCGTCGTCGTGACCGGGATCGGCAAGGCGGGGCTCGTGGCGCGGAAGATCTCCGCCACGCTCGCCTCCACCGGCACGCCGAGCCACTTCCTCCATCCGGCCGAGGCGATGCACGGTGATCTCGGCGCACTGCGCCGCGACGACGTCGTGCTCGCGCTTTCGCAATCGGGCGAGACGGAGGAGATCACGCGGCTCCTGCCCCACGTGGCCGCCCGCGGCATCAGGATCATCGCGCTCACCGGCTCCGCGCAGAGCACGCTCGGGCGCGCGGCCGACGTGGTGGTGCCCACAGGGTCGGTGCGCGAGGCCTGTTCCCTCGGCCTGGCGCCGAGCACCAGCACGTCGCTCCTCCTGGCGCTCGGCGATTCGCTCGCGCTTGTCACGAGCGCCCTGCGGCAATTCACCCACGAGGAGTTTGCGGCCCGGCATCCCGGCGGGAGCCTCGGCAGGCAGCTCATGCACGTGGAAGACGTGATGCGGCCACTCGCTCAGTGCCGCACCGCCCGACGCGAAGACACCGTGCGGGCCGTCTTCGCCCGGCCGCTGCCGGCGCGGCGCACCGGCGCGGTCATGATCCTCGACGATGCAGGCATGCTCGACGGCATCTTCACCGATAGCGACCTCGCCCGGCTCTTCGAACGGCGCAACGACGCCGCGCTCGACGCGCCGATCGGCGACGTGATGACGAGCCGGCCCACCACCGTCTTGGCCGGCACGCGGCTGCGCGACGCGGTGGCGCTGCTCGAGACCAGGCGGCTGAGCGAACTGCCGGTCATCGATGCGGCTGGTCGCGTGACGGGCCTGCTCGACATCGTGGATCTCGTCGGCATGGTGCCCCCGGAGACGATCGAGATCGCGGTCGAGGCGCCGGCCGCGGCTGCCGCCTAGCGCGGCCCGACCGGAAGGAGGGCGAACAGTGGCCGATCCGTCGAACCAGCATGACACGAGCCCGGCCAACGCGGAGGCCCTGCGGGACCGCCTCGCGCGGGTGCAGTTGCTCCTGCTCGACGTCGACGGCGTGCTCACCGACGGCGGCGTGACCTGGACCAACGACGGCATCGAGCAGAAGACGTTTTCCATCCGCGATGGCCTCGGCATCCGGCTCTGGCAGCAGGCCGGCGGCCGCACGGGCATCATTACCGGCCGCTCGAGCCACGTCGTGCAACTCCGCGCTGAAGAACTCGGCATCGCGATCGTGCGGCAGGGGATTGGCGACAAGCTCGAGGCCGCCACGGCCGTGCTCGCCGAACAGGGCCTTGCCTGGGAGCAGGCTGTGTTTATCGGCGACGACCTCCCGGACCTGCCGGTGGTGATGCGGTGCGGCGTGGGTGTGGCGGTGGCCGACGCCTGCCCGGAGCTCGTCGCCGCGGCAACGCTCGTCACGCAGCGGCCGGGCGGCCGCGGCGCGGTTCGCGAGGTGATCGAGCGGCTGCTCAAGGCACGCGGCAGCTGGGATGCGATCGTGGGCCGCTTCGCGGCCGGCCGGGCTTGAGACACAACGGATTCGACCAACAGCCCCATGGAACATCGCTTCGGACGCACGCTGCGGGTGTTTCTCGTCGTCCTGGCGGCGGCGGGCTTCTACCGGCTCGCCGTGGTGCCGTGGGTGGAGCCGCGGCTGCGCGACGCCTCGCAGACGATCGAGCTCTCCCCCGAACAGGCGGCGGCGATTCGCGCCCGGGCCGACAAGCGGCTGGCCGCGCTCGGCGACATCTTTCCGGAGGGCTCGTGGGAGCGCGACGACCCGATCATGCTCGAGAGCCGGCAGATGCGGCTCCTCTTCAAGCAGTATCACTCGCTGCCCGACGGCCGGGTGAACCTCGTGCCCTGCACGCTCGTGATCCTGCCGGATCGCAACCGCGCCGCGACGGATAATGCAGGTGGCCGCACGCTCGTCTTGCGGGCACCGCAGGGGGCCGTGCTCGAATTCGACGAGCCGCTCGATCTGCGCCAGGGCCGCCTCGCGAAGCTGATCGGCGGCAGCCTCCGCGGCCAGGTGACGATCCGCGGCACGGCAACCGCGCCGGACGCCGAGGACGACATCGAGATCGCGACCCGCGACGTGGAGCTCGCCGATCTCGAAATCCGCACCGGCGAACTCGTGCAGTTCCGCTACGGTCGCTCGACGGGCAGCGGCCGGGCGCTCGTCGCCCGCCTTCTGCCGCGGTCCGAAGCGGTGGGCTCGAAGGACGACCGGGGCCCCAACATCGGCGGCGTCGATTCGATCAGGCTCGATCGTGATGTCCGCATGCGGCTCGAAGGACTCGCCGGTGGGCTCTTGCCCGGCCGTGAGGAAAAGCCGGCTCCGCCCCCTGCCGATCCGTCCGCACCTCAACCGCCCGCGGCCGAAGCGGCCCCCGTGCTCGTGACCTGCCGCGGCAGCCTCTGCCTCAATGTGTCGGCCAATGTGATCACGTTCGAAGATCACGTGGACGTGGTGCGCACGGGGACGGCCGGCGCAACCGATCAGCTCGCCTGTGAATTGCTCGCGATCCGGTTGGCCCGCGGCGAGGCTTCACCAGCCGCGGCGCCTGCGCAGCCCGGCGGCGGCCTGCGGCCCGTCGAGATCCAGGCCCGCGGCACGCCCGTCGTCGCCCGCAGCACCGCATCGGGGCTCGAGGCGCGAGGCACGCGGCTCGGCTACGAGATCGCGACCCGCCGTATCCTGCTCGACGGCGACGAGCCCGTCGCGCTCGTCATGCAGGGCACCGAGATGGAGGCCCGTTCGATCGACTACTGTCCCGGCCTCGACGGAGACCCCGGCGCGCTGATGGCCGTCGGCCCCGGCTGGCTCAAGACGCGGTCGCCCGGATCGCCCCCCGTGCAGGCTCAGTGGCAGAAGTGGCTGCGGATGCGGCCCGACGGCACGGGGCACGTGGCGTCGATCGCCGGCGAGGCCGACGTGACGATCGAGGCGCAGGGGCGGCTGAGCGCCTCCGAAATGCACCTCTGGCTCGAAGTGGGCCGGCAGTCGCAGCCCGCGCCGCCGACGAACCGGCCGGGACCGCGGCTCGATGGAGTGAAGCCTTCGCGGATGCTCGCCCGCGGCATGGTCGAGATCGACACCGAGCAGCTCACGGCGCGAACCGACCGCATGGAACTCTGGTTCAAGCATCTCGTCGCCGCACCGGTGGCGGCCACGGCTGCGGCGCAGCCAGGCGTTGCGGCCGCAGCCGCGCCGGCCACACCGCAGCCCGGCATGCGATCCGCAGAGCAGGGGATGCCAAACCGCGGCAAGCTTGTCGCCACCGGCGGTCTCGTGCGCGGGCTTGTGAGCATGTCGCCCGACGGCAACCAGCTCGAGGAGATCTCGCTCGAGAACCAGGTGCATCTGGTCGAGCAGCCGCGAAGCGGGCCAGGGCTACCGGCCACCGGCGCGGCGCCGGAGCCCGCGATCGAGATCAAGGGAGACCAGCTGCAGCTCTCGCGGGCCACGCGGTTCGACGCTCGCGCGGTCGTGTCGGGACGCCCTGCGCAGGTGATCGGCCGTGGGCTCGATCTGGAAGGGCCGCTCGTCGAGTTTGACCGCGGCCGCAACCGCATGACCGTCGACGGGGCAGGGCGGCTGCGGCTGCCGATGGCGGGCGGTATGAAGGGCCTCGAGTCGCTCGGCATGGCGGGGGCGGCCGCGCCGCCACCGCAGCCGATGGCCGGACCGCCGGCGGCAGCGCCGGGCCAGACCGCCGAAAAACTCGACGTCACCTGGCAGGGACGTATGGACTTCGACGGGCTCACGGCCCGCTTCGTCGATCGTGTCGTCACGTCGAGCGGCGCCACCTCGCTCAAGGCAGGATCGCTCGACGTGATCTTCAACCAGCCGATCGACTTCTCGGCCGGCGGCCTCGATAGCGGAGGCCGGCGGGCCGACGTCGCCAAGATCGCCTGCGGCAGCGGCGTGCGGATCGAGAGCGAATCGGTCGGGGAGGATGGCTCGAAGTCGGTCGAAAAACTCTTCGTGCGCGATCTGGTGCTCGACCGCGCGACCGGCGATGTCGCCGGCAGCGGCCCCGGCCGGCTCACGAGCACGCGGTTCGGCCAGGCACCGGCGATGGCGATGCCGGGGGGCATGCAGCCTTCCCCCGGCGCCCCGGGAAATCCCGCCCCCCCCCCGACTTCCGCGCCGCGGCCCGATGAGCTCACCTATCTCGGTGTCGATTTTCAGCGCGGCATGCGCGGCAACATCAACCGCCGGATGATGGAGTTTCATCAGCGGGTCGAGGCGATCTGGGGACCGGTCGCCGGCTGGGAAGAATCGCTCGACGCCCACGCGCCGGGCGGCCTGCCCGCGCGCGCGATCGCGATCACCTCCGAAGTGCTCGGTGTCGGTCAGGCGCCCCCTGTACCAGGGCAGCGCCGCAGTTCGATCGAATTGATGGCCGGCGGCAACGTGCTCGTGGAGGGGGAGTCGTTCACGGCGCGAAGCGCGCGGCTGAGCTGGAGCGAGGCGAAGGACCTGCTCGTCTTCGAGGGGGATGGCCGCAGCGATGCCCAGCTCTTCCGGCAGATGAAGATCGGCGCCCCGACGTCGAGCGCCTCGGCGGGCAAGATCCTCTACTGGCGGGCGCTCAACCGAGTGGACGTGGACGACGCCCGGTATCTCGACCTCGACCAATTCGGCGCCGGCGGCAACGGCATGCGACTGCCCGGCGGCATCGGCGGCTCAACGCCCGCTCAGCCGGTCAGCCAGCCCGTGCCCGGGACATAGGCGGCCGCCGGCTCACGCGATGCGGCGGGATTCCTTGTCGAGCGCCGCGACGACGTAGGCGACGGCCTCGCCCGCCACGCGGTCGATGAATTCCTCGGGACGGCCGCGGGACTCGAGCACCCATTCGTGCGGAATGCCGAGCGCCGCCAGCTTGCTGTGGAGCCGGACGGCGCCATCGTGCCAGTGGATGTCGGCGGGATCGCTCGCGAACCATTGGTGCCGCGGCCAGTTGAGCGGATGCACGTGGAGGATCGCCGTGTCTTGCCGCGCTGGCTCCACCTCGCCGAAAAGATCCCAGAGCACGTCGTAGAGCTCACCGTCGTCTCGGTCGCCGGCCTCGCGCATCCCCTGATGAAAGTCGATGGCCGGGGCAATCGCGGCGGCGATCGGAAACACCGCCGGATGACGGTAGGCGATCCGCAGCGCGCCCTGCCCGCCCATTCCGACGCCGACGAGAGCGATCCCCGGCGGGTGCACGTTGAATCGCCGCTCGATCTCCGACCTCACGCGATCGACGACGAACCGCTCCGGGGAGATGACCGGATCAAACCCGGTGATGACCCGGTCGAGCCACCAGCCACGGCCGCCGCGGGGCGCAATGACGGGCAGCCCCGCCGCCTCGATCACGTCGCGCAGGCCGGCCGATTCCTGCAAGAGCCCGCCCCGCAGGTCGTGCAGGTAGATGAGCGCGCGGCCGGCCGCTGCCTGCGGCGGCGCAAATAGCTCACAGGCATGGCCGTCGATCGAGATCTGCGACCAGTGGGTGCGGTGGGACTGCGGAAGGGCGTTCTTCATCGAGTCTGATTGTAGACCACTTCCGGCCGATAACGCGCCGGCTCGCGGGCGGCAAAAGTCTCCTTCGCGCTGCAATTTCTCCGCGACGACCTGCGGCGCTACTGACCTCAGTAGGTCGAAATTGCATACGCTCGTCGAGCTTTCGCCGACCCGCTCGCCTCCCCGCTCCTGAAAGTAGGACAGGCTTCAGCCTGTCAGAAGTAGACCACCTCCTCCCGCAGCCGACCCCCTCCGCTACACTCTTGCCCGTATGAAAACCCTGCTCACTGCCGATGAACTCGCCGCCGGGGTCGAGCGGCTCGCGGCGGAGGTGCGGCACGAGCCTGCAAGCGCGCCGCTCACGGTGATCGGCGTGCTCACCGGGAGCATCGTGCTCGTGGCCGACCTGATTCGGCGGCTCGAAGGGCTCGTGCACCTGAGTATGGTCTGGGCGAGCAGCTACCGCGGCACCGCCACCGCTCCCGGCCGGCTTGACCTGCGGCTCGACCTGCTGCCGGACCTCACCGGACGGGACGTGCTCATCGTGGATGACATCTTCGACACCGGCCGCACGCTCGAGGCGCTCGTCGCCGAACTGCGGCGCCGGGGAGCCGCCCGCGTGCGGTCGCTGGTGCTCTTGCGCAAGCAGGGCCGGGCAGAGACGACCATTCGCCCCGACTTCGTGGGTTTCGACATTCCCGACGTGTTCGTCGTCGGGTATGGTCTCGACTACGACGGCCAGTGGCGGCAGCTGCCGCATCTGGCGGCGCTCGAACCATCCGACATCGCTCCGTCCGCTCCCGCGACTTCCCCCGCATGAAGCAGCCGCCGTCGAGATCGATCCTGCTGGTGGCCCGCGGGCTCGATCCGGTCGGCACCGGCAGGCAGGTGGAACTCGCAGCCGAGGGCTTTCGCGGAGCGGGCTATGACGTGCATCTGGCCATCACGACGACGGGCGGCGCGACGCCCGCCCGCCTGCAGCAGGCCGGGTTTGCCGTGCATCGCGTCGGCCGCCGCGGCCGCGTCGACTGCGGCGCCTTTGCCCGGCTCGCGCTGCTTGCCCGCAGGCTGCGGCCCGCAGTGATCCATGCCTGCGGCCGCTCGCAGGCGGTGCTCGCGGCAGCGGCGCGGCCGCTCGTGCCCGGAACGCGGCTCGTCTGCCACGTGGCCCTCGGGCCCCGCAATGCGGCGACCGCGCGGGCGCTGCGTCATGCCGACCGCGTGATCACGGTGTCGGCGGCAGTCGCCGGCCGCTGCGAGGCCTGGGGAGTGAGGTCGGGGCGGATCGACATCATTCCGCCTGGCATCACGGCCGCCGCGGATCGCGGGCTCTTGCGCGAGCAGATCGCCCACGCGCTTGGCCTGCGAGTCGAAAGCCCGTGGACGCTCTGCGTCGCGCCGCTCGTGGCCGAAGCGCGGCTCGACCGGCTGCTCTGGGGCATCGATCAGCTCGAGGTCGTCCACCGCGGCGTGGAACACGTGCTCGTCGGCGCGGGGCCGCTCGAGCGGCGGCTGCTGCGCCGCGCACGGGCGCAACAGTTGGCACAGCGGCTGCACATGGTTTCGCAGTGCGAGTTTCTGCCCGACCTGCTCCGACAGGTGCGGCTCGTCTGGCAGTCGGGCGACGTGGCTTACGGCGGCGCGATCCTCGATGCGATGCCGCTCGGCATTCCGGCCATCGCGGTGGACGGTGACACAGCCCGCCAGCTGATCGCCGACGACCAGACGGGGCGGATCGTGCCAGCGGTTCCCGAAAGCGAGCTGCCGCGCCGGGTGATGAACGTGATCGAAGACGAATCGCTTTGGGCCCGTTATTCGGCCACCGCCCGCTCCCGCGCCGCGGAACATTTTTCCATCGGCGGCTCGATCCCGCGGCAGATCGCCGTCGTTGAACGGTTACTGTAGGACAGGTTTCAGCCTGTCAACCGTAGGCCGCTTCCTGCGGAAGCGGATCTGGACCCGCTTCGGGACGAAGCGGTCTACTTTGGGAAGCGGATTGTGACAGGCTGAAGCCTGTCCTACAGGGGCGCGGAGAGGGTCTGGCCGCGGGGGAGTGACCTCACCTCGCCGTCTTCGGCCACGAGCACGCCCGCCTTGAAGACCTTCGCCGGCATCGCGAACATCCGCGCGAGGTCGGCATCTGGCCGGTAGAGCGTGATGTCGGCATCGGCGCCCGCCCCGAGGTGGCCCTTGTTTCGCAAGCCCGCAATCCGCGCGGGGGCAGCCCGCGTGATGATGCAGAGCTCCTGCAGCGAGTATTCACGCGTGATGCCCGCGAGCGGGCTGCGCTTCCGCACCGCGGGATGGATGCGGGCGAACGCCTCGCGACGGAAGGCCTCGTCGCCGAGCAGCCGCATGAGCACCGGATACGCCGTGAAGTGGGCGCCGTTGGGATGATCGGTCGAGAGCGCCACGCGCCAGGGGTCGGTCGCCGTGAGAAACCACTCCAGGCCGATCGCCCACTGCCAGGCGTGCACCATGCTCTTTTCGCGGTAGGCGATCGGCAGCACGCCGCATCCTCCTTCGAGGTGCAGGTCGTTCGACATCCACGGCACGCCCGTGGCGTGGGCGAGATGCTCGGCAGCGGCCGAGTCGCCCGTCATCGCCACCGTATCGCCGAAGAGGATCTGCCCGACGTCGAGCGTGAGTTCGTCGTGGGCGTTGAACCAGTCGACGAGCGGCGCGACGCCGGAACCGAAAGTGTCGGGATCGAGATCGCCTCCGGTGTAGCTGTGGAACTGCACGTGCGCGAGGTGCGCGGGCAGCCCGTCGAACGTGCGCATCGATTCGAGCATCGTCCGCCAGTTGCCCGGCAGGCCGAGATTGGCCGTGTGCACGTGCAGGGGGTGCGGCAGGCCGATCCGGCCGACCGCCCGGGCGAGCCGGTCGAGGATCTGCCGCGGCGTGACCGGCCGATCGGGGAGCGGCGTGTCGAGATCGTGGTGGTCGCCCCGCCGGCCGTGCTTCCAGAACGACGGCCCGCCGGGGTTGGCCACCTTCACCGCCCAGCCGCGGCCGGCCGCAATCGCCCCGGAGAGCAGGCGGTCGGTCGCTGCGGCATCATCGCGAGCGAGCACATCGAGCACGGCCGCGTCGTCGGCCGCCAACAGATAGATACCCTTGTCGAGGATCGGCAGTTCGTCGAGTTCGCGGTGCGCGATCCCCGCCGCGGCGGTGGCGATCGCCGCGTCGAACACCGTCGTGTAGCCGAGCGCGGCATAGAGCGCGCCGGTCGTGTGGATCGTGGGGACGGCCGGCGGATGACGGTGGGCGAGGTGCGGCGCGATCCGCCGGCCGGCATTCACCTTCGGGCCGGCGACGTGGCTGTGGAGATCGACGCCTCCCGGCATCACCACGAGGCCTCGCGCATCGATCCGCGCGAAGCCGGTGGGATCGGCGGGCCGGTCGATGATCCGGCCGTTTTCGACCCAGATGTCGGCGACGACCCCGTCGCGATGGTTCGCCGGGTCGTGGATGGTGCCGCCGGTGAGCACAAACTGGTTGGCGGCGGTCGGCGATGTGATGGCGGTCTTCATGCGCAGCCTCCCGCGGCCAAGACCTCTGCAACGAGCGGGCGGATTGCCGCAGCTTCATCGGCGATGCTAACGACCGCGAGCGAGTCGCCTCGGTCGGCGATCGCACGCTCGACGTCGGCGGCCAAGGTTCCGATGGCCACCACGCAATCGACCTCGCCCCGCTCGACGAGCCTTGCCGCCGACGCCTCGCCCGGGAGGCATTCGCCACCGGAGCGGTCGGCCCGCGCGATCGCCCCGGCCGCGCCGTAGCGCCACGTGCAGACCGCCGCGGCCGCGCCAACGTCGCCGAGCGGCACCTGGAACGCCGGCTTCGCATGGGCGATCGCCCGCACGAGATGCACGAGGCTCCAGGCCTCGAGGCCGACGCGATCGGACGAATCATCGGTGACGATCGCGATGCACGAGGCTTTCGCGATCGCCTCCCGCGCTGCGGCACACGCGATATCGAGCGGGCCGGCGTCGAGAGTCGGACGGCCACCGAGGAACAGCAGATGCAGCAGGCGCGCGGCCTCGACGGCCCATTCGCGTTTGACGGCCAGATGCCGATGCCCGGCCGATGCGGGCAGGACCGGCTCGGGGCCGATGGCGAGCGTGTCGCGCCGCAGCGTCGCACGCGGGACGGGCGAGACGAACTGCTCGATGAACCGTCCGTCGGATGTGGACGGATCGCAGAACCAGAAGATCACGAGGTCGGCCCGGTCGCGGAGTTCTTCGCGGACGGCCGTCACCTCGCCCGCTCGGGCGATCGTCGGCCCCGCCGGCCGGGCCATTTCGGGGTGACCCAAGTCCACCGCCGCGCCGAGCGACTCGGCTAGGTCGCAGGCCGCGACGGCCGCATCGACCGACGCGCCGACGAGCCCCGTCACGAGCACCCGGCGGGCGGCGCGCAGCGTCTCCGCCGCACAGTCGGGGCGGAGGCGATCGCCGTTCCTCGGGCCGGCCTTGCTCGTAGCCATCACGGTGCCTTCGCCTCTGCGACGAACGAAGGGAGCAGGCTCGCAAAAGCCATGGCGGCCATGAAAGAGGGTTCCTGAAAAGGGTCGACAACTACGCGAGCCCGGTCAGCGGGCCGTCGCCACAGTAGTCGGGATTGCCGAACCGCTTCAACTCCGTATGCCCCATCGCGTGGGCAATCGCCAAGAGCAGGAGATTGTGGGGCACACCGGCATACTCGGCCGCACGGCCCATGTGGAAGCCGAGGCCGTCGCCCACCATCACCCAGGGGATGTCGGCGTGCGAATGCGAATTGCCCTCGCCGGCATACCACGCGTTGATCTTCGTGAGTTTCTCCTGCGCAGCCTCGTTGGAATTGGGCTCGTGGGAAAGCTCGTGCTGGCCTTCCTCGATGCCCAGCCACTTGAACCGCGGCTGGCCGACCGATTGCGTGTATTGCAGCGTTGCTACACGCGTGAAAAATGGCGGCCAGCGACGAGACCACCAGCTCGATCTGCATCCGGCTGATCTTCGGCATGTGGTCGTTCTGCTCGACAATGCCCTGTTCGAGCACCGGCACCGCGTGCGACACCCCGGCCTGGTGGCCGGAGAGTTCCTTTTCGAAAGTGCGGACGAGCGCCGTGTGCTCTTCCAGGATCCGCCGATCCTCCGACGGCAGCGACGTGGCCACCTTCGCCAGATCCTCGTGAAGCTCGTCGAGCACGCTCTTCATGCTCTCGCGATCCTTCATCTGGCCATAGAGTTTCTCGAACATCTGGTAGGGATCGTCGATCGGCGCCACCGGCTTGTTGCCGCCGGCGTAGACCATTCGGCTCCATGTGTCGGCCCGGTTGGGCACGAGGACGCCGAATTCGAGCGAGCCGAAGCGAGTGGCCGTCTCCGGCCGAGATTGCAGGTGGTTGCGGATCTCCTGGTCGATGGAGATGCCGCTCGACCAGCCGGCAGGTGTATCGCCGCCCCCCCTGGATGTTACCCGGCAACAGTTCCCGTCGCGAGAGCGAATGGCGGATGATCATTTCTTCGTCTCCTGCCGGGCAACGTCTAGCTTCGGCGGCGCATCAGCCACCATGATGATATCGACCAGGAGTCTACGGATATCGAAGCCGGCTTTTTCAAACCCACTCCGCAGATTTTCCAGCGTCTCCGGGCCCCATGCCCGCACCGGCTGCTTCACGACGGCATGGAACAGGCTTTGCACGTAGGCCTCCTGCGCATCACGGCTGGTGGACACGTAGGCAGCCAGCTCCTGCGCTCCGTTGAAGGTCGCCTCGGGGCCTTCGCGGGGCAGGTACGAGCCCGCGGCTTTTTGTTGTCGACGCCCTGGTTCGCCTTCGAAAACTCGAGCCTGAGCGGATAGGCCCGGCCGCCGAGGAGGAAGATGCGCGCGCGGTATTCTGTCTCGTCGCCCGACTTTACATAGGCGTCGATCAGCGGCGTCTCGTATCAGGCCGTGTTGAGCGCGAGCCGAGCCGAATGTTCGGTGCGGATGACGAATTCATACGTGCCCGTCTCCGGCGGCACGATCGATCCCATCCAGCGGATCGCGAACCGATTGGGCTCGAAGCGTTACCTGCGGGTCGATGTGATCGTATACCAAGTCCTTCTGATCGAACCCTCGCCCCTGGAAATACTCGGCCCTCAGTCCCCGGCGATCGTCCACGCCCGGGCCACGATTGCGGAAGCTCGCGATCAGATCGGCGACGGTCTGCTGATACTGGCGGACGGTGAGGCGAGAGAGTTCGACGCGGGCCGGACGGTTGCGATCGCGGGCAACCGCTGAATAGAAGGCGGCATGGATGTATTCGGCCACGTGGCGTGCGGCCTCACCCGTCACCTTCGCCGGATCATCCTTCGGCATCGTCTCGTCGATGGTGGCCGCGAGTTGGTTGACGGAGCGGTCGCCGACGAGCGGCCGCAGTGATCCCCCCATCGCCGCCGCGGCCAGCACGGCGACGGCCACGAACTCGGCTCGGCCGATGATCCGGATTGCAGTCATGGGCGGCTGCATGGAGGCGGGGGCGTCGGCTGGCCGGTTCACCCGGCCATGGTACCGCGATGCAGCTATGACCGCCGACCGCCGGGGCGACCGCCGAGCCTGCGATATTGCTGCGGCGGCAGGCCGGTGTGAGCCTTGAAGGCTCGTGTGAAGTGGCTCTGGTCGTAAAAGCCGCAGTCGGTCGCGATCCGGCCGATCGCGTCAGCCGTTTCCCGCAGCCGCCGCTGGGCCATCAGGATCCGCAGGCGGAGCAGGTAGTCGCCAACGCTCATGCCGAAGAGCCGGCGAAACTCCCGCTGCAACTGGCTCGCCGACAGCCCCGCGGGGCCGGCCAGATCCTCCACGCTGATCCGCTGGCGGTAGTGCGCGAGCGCGTATTCCAGCGCCGGCGTGAGCCGTTGGTATTCGTCGGGCGCGTTGCCGGCGTGATCGAACGGCCGCAGCACACCGGCCAGGCCTGACACGGTGCCGTCGGCCGCAAACAGCGGCAGCTTCGTGCAGAGATACCAGCGTGGCATGCCCGACTGATCGCAGACGAGCCACGCCTGGTCGCGAAGCGGCTTCCGCGACCGCATCACCCGCTCGTCCTCGGCCACATACTGCGCGGCGAGCGCCGGCGGATGGTAGTCGTGGTCCGTCTTTCCAATCGCATCGCGAGGCGAACCGCATCCATGCAGCGCGAGCCAGCCGTCGTTGACGCGTGTGAACCGGCTCTGCCGATCCTTCACGAAGAGATAGACGTCGGGCAGCGCGTCGAAGAGGGCGAGCGTCTGCTCGGCCTCCGATGCGGACTGCTGCTGCCCTGCGGAAACATTCGCCATGCGCCTTTAATACAAGGAGATGGGCGGCTCGTCAAATGACCCGGGCGGCGGCGAAGGCTATAGTTTGGAAGGCCCGTCATCGACCTTTTCGCGAAGGATTCCGCCATGTTCGAGTTTCGCGTCGCCAGGCCCGGTGAAAAAGCGCTGCTCTGTGGAGCCGGCCCGACCCGGCGGGATTTTCTCCAGGTCGGGGCCCTGGCCGCCGTCGGCCTTTCGCTGCCGCAATACGCCCGCGCTGCGAGCGAGGGAAAGGTGCGCCCCGGCTGCGAGAAGCGGTCGTGCATCATGATCTTCAACCTCGGTGGCCCGTCGAACATGGACCTCTGGGACATGAAGCCCGACGCGCCGGCCGAGATCCGCGGCCCCTTCAAGCCGATCCGCACGAAGACCGACGCCTTCGAGGTTTCGGAACTGCTGCCGAAGCACGCGGAGATCGCCGACAAGTTTTCGCTCGTGCGGAGCTGCCACCACGACGGCGCCGCCGTGCACGACGCCGGCTGGCAGATCATGCAGACCGGTCGGCGGTTCACCGGCGGCATCCAGACGCCCCATGCCGGTAGCGTGGCCTCCTACCTGCTCGGCCGGCGGACCGACCTGCCGCCGTTCGTCGTGCTGCCGGAACTGATGGGCCGTGGCGGTGGCAACCTGCCCAACGGCCAGGCGGGCGGATTCCTTGGGAAGGCGCAGGATCCCTTCGCGCTCATGGCCGATCCCTCGAAGCCCAACTTCCGCGTGCCCGATCTTTTGCCCCCCGACCAGATCTCGGTGGCCCGGCTGGACCGCCGCAAGAAGATGCGCGAGATCGTGGAGGGAGCGGCAAAGCAATTCGAGGCGAGCGAAGACGCGAGGCTCCTCGATGAAAACTTCCACGCCGCCTACCGGCTGATGACGAGCCCGCAGGCCCGCGAGGCCTTCGATCTATCGAAGGAGCCGCAGGCCGTGCGCGAACGCTATGGGCTCAACCGCTTCGGCCAGTGCTGCCTGCTCGCGCGGCGGCTCGTGGAAAACGGCGTGCGGTTCGTGACGATCAACACGTTTCTTACCGTGTTTGACGAGATCACCTGGGACATCCACGGCTCGAAGCCGTTCACGTCGATCGAGGGCATGAAAAATCTCGTCTGCCCGATGTATGACCAGGCCTACGCGGCCCTGATCGGCGACCTCTTCGAGCGCGGCCTGCTCGACGACACGCTCGTGGCGGGGCTCTCCGAATTTGGCCGCACGCCGAAGGTGAATCCGGCCGGCGGCCGCGACCATTACCCGCAGTGTTTCACCGTCTCGTTCGCCGGCGGCGGCGTGAAGGGAGGCCGCGCGATCGGGGCGAGCGACACGATCGGCGCATTCCCGGCGGAACGGCCCGTGAAGCCCGGCGACATCGTGGCGACGATCTTCCACTCGCTCGGCCTCGACCACGAGAAGCACCTCCCCGGCCCCGCCGGCCGCCCGTTCGCGCTCACCGACTTCGGCACCGACCCGATCAAGGAGCTCTTCGTATGAAGGGGAGGCGGGTTGCACTCATCGCGGCGCTGCTCGTGCCTTTCATGGCGCGGGCCGACGAGCCCAGCTTTGACCTCGACGTGATGCCGATCCTCTCGAAGGCTGGCTGCAACGGCGGTGGCTGCCACGGGGCGCTCGCCGGCAAGGCGGGCTTCCGGCTCTCGCTCTTCGGCTACGATCCGAAGAGCGACTTCCTCGCGATCACCCGCGATGCGCGGGGGCGGCGGATCGATCTGGCCGAACCCGGCACGAGCCTCCTGCTCACGAAGCCGACGACAGCGCTGGCCCACAAGGGAGGCAAGCGACTCGACGTCGGCAGCGACGACTACAAGTTGCTCGCCGCCTGGATCGAGGCCGGCTGCCCCGGGCCGCGCGAGAACGAAAAGAAGCTCGTCGGGATCGATCTCGGGCCGACGGAAAGCACGGCGGCGCCCGGCCAGACCGTCGCGGTCACGGTGACGGCCCGCTACGACGACGGCTCCACCCGTGACGTGACCCACTGGGCCCGGTTCACGTCGGCCGACGAGACGGTGGCCACGGTCGATCCAGCCGGCCGCGTGAGCGTGGTCGGCCATGGGGCCGGTGCCGTCACGGCCTGGTTCTCCTCGCAGATCGCCGTGGCGAACGTGATCGCGCCGTTTCCGCATGCGGTGTCAGCCGCCGACTATTCCTCCGCGCCGCGGGCCAACTTCATCGACGATTTGAATCTCGCGCAGCTCGAGCAACTGCACCTGAAGCCGTCGCCGCCGTGCGACGAGGCGACGTTTTTGCGGCGGGCTTTCCTCGACACGATCGGCCGGCTGCCGACGCCCCAGGAGGTGCGGGAGCATCTTGCCGACCGTTCGCCGGGGAAGAAGGAGCGGCTCGTGGAGCTCCTGCTCGCGCGGCCCGAGTTCGTCGACTACTGGACTTATAAATGGTCCGACATGCTGCTCGTGTCGGGGGCGAAGCTGCGGCCCGCGGCGGTGAACGCCTACTGGCAATGGATCCGCGACCGGGTGGCGGAGAATGCGCCGTGGGACGAAATAGTCCGCGAGATCGTCACGTCGCGCGGATCGAGCGTGGAGAACGGGGCCACCAATTTCTTCGCGGTGCACCAGGATCCCGAGACGCTCGCCGAAAACACGGCGCAGGCGTTTCTCTCGCTCTCGATCAACTGCGCGAAGTGCCACAACCACCCGCTCGAAAAATGGACCAACGACCAGTACTACGCCTTCGCCAATCTCTTCGCGCGGGTGCGGGCGAAGGGCTGGGGGGGCGAGGCCCGCGACGGCGACGGCGTGCGGACGCTCTACGTCGAGAGCCGCGGCGATCTCCTGCAGCCGAAGACGGGAAGGCCGCAGCCCCCTGCGCCGCTCGACGGCGAGCCGCTGCCGATAGACGACGCGGGCGACCGCCGCGAGGCCTTGGCCCGCTGGCTCACCTCTTCCGAGAACCCCTACTTCAGCCGCGCGATCGTCAATCGCATCTGGGCCAACTTCTTCGGCGTCGGGCTCGTCGAGCCCGTGGACGACCTGCGGGCGACCAACCCGGCGAGCAACGAAAAACTGCTGGCGGCGCTCTGCGACTTCACGCGGGAGCAGGGCTACGACCTGAAGTCGCTCATGCGGCTGATCCTGCTGTCGGAGACCTATGCCCGTTCGAGCCAGCCCCTGCCTGAAAACAAGGACGACCGCCGCTGGTTCGCGCGGGCCTATCCGAAGCGGCTGATGGCGGAGGTGCTCTCCGACGCGATCGCCGACGTGACGGGCGTGCACGACCGCTACACGGAGATCGTGCGAAACGACGGCTCGACGGAGAAGGTGACGGTCTACGACGCCGACACGCGGGCCCTGGAACTTCGCGACTCGACCGTGAAGAACGCCTTTCTCGACACGTTCGGCCGCAATGCCCGCGAGATCACCTGCGAGTGCGAGCGGTCGAGCCAGCCGAGCCTGGTGCAGGTGCTCCATCTTTCGAACGGCACCACGCTCAACGACAAGCTCGCCGCGAAGGAGGGATGGATCACGCAGCTCATGGCAACCGACCCGAAGCCCGCCGACCTCGTGGAAGGGGCGTGGGCGCGGGTGCTCTCGCGCAGGCCCACCGAGGCCGACCGAAAGCCCTTCGAGGAGATGCTCGCGGTCGCCACGCCCGAGGAGAAGCGGCAGATCGTTGAAGACATCTATTGGTCGCTGCTCACGAGCCGCGAGTTTTTGTTCAGGCATTGATCATGACCATCTATTTCGTATTCCCGTGCACCAAAAGCCCGTCGCGGCAGCGGCGGGATGACGCGGGCCACCACCATCGGGGCATCTGCCCAACCGCGCCGTCCGTGCTCGCGACGCGTCATCCCACCGGCTTCCGCCGGGGGCTTATGGTGCGGTGCGCGCTCTGGGCCGTGCCGTGCTTCGGCGCGCCTGCGTATGACCGCGACATCACGCCGATCCTGCGGACCTATTGCTCCGGCTGCCACAACGGCCGTGACGCGGAGGGGGATTTTTCCGTGGAGACGTTTGCCTCGCTGCGTCGCGGCGGAGCGGGCTCCGGGGATCCGATCACGCCCGGAGAGGCCGCGGCTTCCGTCTTGATCCAGCGGATCGAAAGCACCGACGGCGACCACATGCCCCCGGCCGACGAGCCGCAGCTGCCCGCCGCCGATCTGGCGACGCTCAAGGCCTGGATCGCAGCCGGCGCGGCCGCACCGGCAAACGACGTGTCGCTCCTCGAAACGCTCATCGTTCCAAAACTGCCGCCACACGTGGGGCTCAAACCGGTGACGGCCCTCGCGGTCTCGCCGGACGGTGCAAGGCTGGCCGTCGCCAGAGGCCGCACGGTCGAGATCCTCGCCACCGGCGCGGCCACTGGGACGGCCGCACCGGCGCCGCTGCTGACGATCTCCGATCTCCCGGGGGTGACGAACGCCGTGCATTTCAGCCGCGACGGCAGCCGCCTCGTGGTCGCCGCTGGCATCACGGGGCTCTCCGGCGTGGCCGAACTCCGCGATGCCGCCACCGGCAGGCTGGTGCGATCGTTTGGCGGCCACCGCGACGTGCTCTACGACGCCGAACTCTCGCCCGACGAGAAGACGCTCGCGACGGCGGGGTACGACCGCTCGATCAAGCTCTGGAACGTGGCCGACGGTGCGCTCGTGCGTTCGATCGACATCCACAACGGCGCGGTCTTCGATCTGGCCTGGCATCCGACCGGCAAGGTCCTCGGATCGGCGAGCGCCGACGAGACGATCAAGCTCTGGCGCGCGGCCGACGGCGTGCGCCTCGACACGCTGAGCCAGCCACACGGGGAGATGACGGCGGTGGCGTTTACGGCCGACGGCAAGCGATTGATCGGCGCGGGCCGCGACAAGCGGATCCACCTCTGGAAGCTCGTGTCGCTCGACGCGCCGGCGATCAATTCGCCGCTCCTGTCGCGGTTTGCCCACGAGAGCCCCATCATCGCGATCGGCCTCTCGG
Organism: Pirellulales bacterium; assembly: GCA_044336985.1. Taxonomy (GTDB): domain Bacteria; phylum Planctomycetota; class Planctomycetia; order Pirellulales; family UBA1268; genus RGVT01. The sequence continues at coordinate 33,297 of JBIIOK010000014.1, forward strand.
CCGACGGCCGGCACCTGTTCACGTCCGCCGAAGACCGCTCGCTCAAGTGCTGGAGCGTGCCCGACATGGCGCTCGAGCACGATCATCCGCTGCAGCGGGACCTCGTCGCCGCGATCGTGCCGCAGGGAAAGGGAGGCGTTCTCGTCGGACGGATGGATGGTTCGTTCGAGACCGTGGCGGTGGTGGTCGACCCGGCCGGCCCCGCTGCCGCTGCGCTCGCTGGCGGCGTGCAGGCGGGCCCGACGCCACCGGCGGCCGACGGCGCGACGGCCGACGGCGCGACGGCCGACGAACGCGAGCCCAACGACACGCCGGCGCAGGCGGTCGCGGTCTCCTTGCCGGTGACGATCAAGGGCACGATCGGTCGGCCCGGCGACGTCGATTGCTTCCGCTTTCCGGCGCGGGCGGGTGAGCGGGTGCTGTTGGGCGTGACCGCCGCCGCGACGAAGTCGAAGCTCGACTCGCGGATCGAGGTGCTCGACGCGCAGGGTGGGCCGATCGAGCAGGTCGTCTTGCAGGCCACCCGCGACTCGTGGTTCACGTTCCGCGGCAAGAACTCGAACCAGTCGGGCGATTTCCGCATCCACAACTGGGCCGAGATGCAACTCGACGAATACCTCTATGCCAATGGCGAGGTCGTCCGCCTCTGGCGGTATCCCGAGGGCGCCGACTCGGGGTTTTTGGTCTATCCCGGCGAGGGCGCCAGGCACACGTTTTTCGGCACGTCGGCCGTCACGCACGCCCTCGGCGAGCCAGCTTGGGTCGTGGCGCCGCTGCCGCCCGGCACGAGGCCGGCCCCCAATGGACTGCCGGTGTTCACGCTCTACCACGAGAACGACGACGAGCCGACGCGGCGGCTGGGCGCCGACTCGCAGCTCATCTTCACGCCGCCGGCCGACGGCGAGTATGTCGTGCGGCTCGGCGATGTCCGCGGCTTCGGCTCGGAATCGAGGCCGGATGACTACCACTACGCGCTCGCCATCCGTCCGCCCCGGCCGGGATTCAGCGTGACTGTGTCGGGCACGAATCCGAAGGTGAGCCCGGGAAGCGGTCAGGAACTGGTCTTCAAGGCCGAACGGATCGAGGGCTTCGACGGCCCGATTCAGATCGGTGTCGAAAACCTGCCGCAGGGCTTCACGTTTCACGGGCCGATCGAGATCGAATCGGGACAGATCCAGGCGCTGGCCGTGATCTCGGCGGCGTCCGAAGCCGTCGCCCCCGACGAGGCGGCCGACAAGGCGGTGGCGGTGAGGGCGACGGCGACGATTGCCGGCCGCGAGGTGGTGCAGGATCTCGGCACGCTCGGCGACATCCAACTGGCCGACGCGGCAAAGGTCACGCTCGCGATCGTTGCTGCCGGAGACGCGTCGCCGGCGGACGGCGGCGGGCCGGTCACGTTTTCGATCCGGCCTGGGCAGACGATCTCGGCGAAGGTGAAGGCCGTGCGCCACGACTTCACGGACCGCATCGACTTGGGCAAGACCACTGCGGGCCGCAACCTGCCCTACGGCACGTTCGTCGCCAACATCGGGCTCAACGGGCTCTTGATCGTCGAGGGGGAGAACGAGCGGGAGTTTTTCATCACCGCGGCGCCGGTGGCCAAGCCCGGCCGCAGGCTGTTTCACCTCAGCACGTCAGCCGACGGCGGCCAGGTGTCGCTGCCAGCCGTGATCGACGTGCTGCCCGCGGACGACGCGGATGGGGGCGAGTAGAGCCGCCCCGGCGGGCAGCCTCACTCCCCTTTGATCGCGTAAAGGGCCTCGTAGGAGCGGACGTAGAGCACGCCATCGTCGGCCACGAGCGACGCCGTCACCGCCTCGCCGAGGTCGACGGAGTCGAGCATCTCGAACTCGCGGCCCGCCTTGACAGAGGTCACCCAGCCGTCGTTCGAGCCGAAGATCAGCCGGC
>JBIIOK010000208.1:0-3434 GCA_044336985.1 Pirellulales bacterium
CGATCGGCTGGATCGGTTCCGACGTCCGCGAAATCGGCCCTCCGCTGGAGCTCTCCCTCGACGCCCGCAATTTCACGAAGACGCCGGCCAAGGTACGGGGCCGCCTCCAGCTGACCGACCGCAATGAAAACATGGTGGCCACGCGGGAGTTCACGCTCGACCTCGCCGCGGGCGGGCAGCAGGAGGTCCGCTGGGATCTCGCTCCGGAGAATCTGGCGGCGTTCCTGCCCCCGTTCAAGGTCTCGGGCGACGTCATGTCGCCGGAATTGCCCGACCTTTCCGCCCGGATCGATTCGTCGCTTGTCGTGGGCAACAGCCGCTACCTCTTCGACGACATGGGCGACGCCGCCGCGCGGTGGTTCACGGCCGGTGGGCCGAACCCGCGCGAGAATCTCTTCCGCTGGAACGCCTGGACGCACGGCGAATCGCAGCGGGCGAGCAGCAGCCTCCAGACATCGGCCCGCATTTCCCGGGCCGACGTCGCGGCCGTCGGCGGCAAGCCGCCGTCGAAGCACGCGCTCCAGATCGACTATGTCGGCGATGCGGCGGTCTACACGGGCGCCACCCGCTACCTACCCGGCAACGCCTACCGCGCCGGCTTCTGGGTGAAGGGGGATGGCAGCAAGTCGCGGCTCTTCGCGCTGTTTCTCGATTTCACCGACGGCTCCGATAGCGCCCCCCCAAATTGGATGCGAACGTTAGAAGGCGAGCGGGAACTGGCCACGCTCGACTTCACCGACTGGCGGTATGTCGAGGTCTCGCTGCCCGGCCGCGGCCGCGGCCCGACCACGCCCGAAGGATCGACGCGGGAGATCGACTTTCCGCTCGAACTCACGGCCCTGCGGATCGAGGCCGCGACGCCCGACCAGAAGGGCTCGATCCAGATCGGCCCGATCGACGTCTTCACGCAGCAGCCGCTCGCCAATGCCCTTGCGGTGCAACTCGCCTACGACGATCCGGGGCACCAGTGGCAGCCGGCCGCCAATGCCGCGGCCACGATCCAGAATTCCTCGCTGCATCTCCCCCGCACGGTGAAGGTGCAGTGGTCGCTGGTCGACCGCGGCGGCCAGGCGATCGGGAGCGGCCAGGCCGATCTCGACCTGGCCGCGGCCGAGGCGAAGTCGGTCGCGGTGCCGCTCGCCGGCCTCGCCCGGGCCGCCGAGGGGAAGCTCGCGCCCTTCACGCTCCAGGTCACGGCGTACGACCAGGCAGACGGTTCGATTTCCACGGTGCGGGAGCTGGTGCTCACGCGTCCCGACAGCCGAATGCTCGTCGCCGACTTCGAGGGCGACCGCGGCTATCTCGGGCTCAAGAACGAGGACGGCGGCAAGGCCGCGGCCGCCGTGTCGCCCGTGCCTGCCGGGGCAGCCGCGGCCCGCACGACCGCGGAACAGGCCCACGGCGGCGGGCGGTCGCTCGAGATCAAGTGGAGCCGGCCCGACCTGGCCCAGCGGTTCATCTCCGTCGATCCCGCGCTATCCGGCGTGCCGATCGACCTCTCCGTCTGGGTGCACGGCGACGGCTCGGGCGTGCTCTTCTATCCCCTGGTCGGCGACCGGACGGGCATCGCCAAGGGGCTGACAAACGGCCAGTGGAACCTGTTTTTGCCGCGCACCGACGGCGACCTGCAGAATGCCGTGCGGGTCGACTGGCAGGGCTGGCGCGAGGTGCGGTTCAGGCTGCCGCCGCCGGCGGCGAACTGGGCCGGCACGTCGCGGCCGCTCGCCTTCACGCCCAACTATCCGCTCGGCATCCACCTCGCGGTCGACGCCCGCGCCGCCGCGGCCGAGTCGGGCCGGCTGTTCGTCGACGATCTCTCCGTGACCACGCAGCTGCCACCGGAGGAGCGGATCACGCTCGTGCTCGAGCGGCCTGGCGAGTCCAACGCCCAGTCGCCTGCCGTGCCGGTCACGGCGATGCTCTCCAATCTCTCCCTCGCGCAATCCCGCAAGGTCGCGATCAGCGGCGGACTCTTCGACTGGCGGGGCGACCGCGTCGCGGGCATCGACCGGGAGATCGACCTCGCCGCCGGAGCCCGCGAAAAAATCCTGCTCGCGAAGGATTTCCCGGAGGGCTTCTACATCGTGAAGGCGGAAGTCCGGGAGGCCGGCGGCGCGAAGCCGCTCGCCACGATCGAGGAGGATCTCGTCGCCGGCGACCCGGCCACGGTGCTCGGGCCGAACTGGATCGACGTGATCGGCGACGAGTGGCCGCTGCGGAAGCCCCTGAAAGCGACGTTCGAACTGGTCGACGAAGACTGGGACTGGGTCGAGCATCATCCCGGCAACCTGCAGCTCGACACGATCCGGATGCGGGCCCGGCGGGTGAGCGAGGCCGGGGGCGAGCCATTCCTGCTGCTCGGCTACTCCGCCTTCTGGGCGGCGCAGGCCGGCCTCGAGCAGGTGAAGGCCGGCACGTTCGTCCGGCCCAACCGCAACGTCGGTCAGGCGGTGAACACGTTCATGGTTCCCGAGCGGCTCGAAGACTGGGACAACTTCGTCGCGGAGGTGATCCGCGGAGCGGCCGACGACGTGAGCGGCTGGATTCTCTGGGACAGCCCCGACAGCACCGGCCCGATGCAATTCCCTGCCGACAAGCTGCTGCCGTTTCTGAAGTCGGCCGACAAGTGGCGACGGGTCTACGGAAAGGGCAAACCGCTCTATCTCGGCGGGCTCGGCCGCGAGACGGCCCTCGCCTACCTGCAGGAACTGGGAAAGGCCGGCGGCCTCGAGTTTCTCACCGGCGTGAACGTCCGGCTCGACGTCGGCCGGCTGTCGCCCGAAGACGCCGGCGTGGTCGGCTATGCCCGCGACCTCAGCACGGTGCTCAATCCCGCCGGCACGAAGCAGCCGCGCACCATCCTCTTCACCGATCTCGACTGGGCGGTCGAGCGGGATACCGGCGGGCTCGACGCCTTCGATCAGGCCGCCTACCTCGCCCGGGCCGCGCTGCTCGTGGACGGCCCCGATATCCGTTCCGTGCTCGATTTTCGCAACGGCGACTACGCCCGCGTCGGCCTCGGCCTCGCCTACCGCCGCGCCGTGACCGTTCCCCCGCACACGGAGAAGCCGGCGACATACCAGTTCAAGCCCGCCTACTGGGCGATGGCGCAGGTCCGCCGCTGGCTGGCTGAAGCCCCCATCGGTGCAAGGCTCGAGGTGGCCGACGTCGTGCCCGGCCGCACGCGGGCGGTGCTGCAGGAAGCGGGTGGATCGGCGCATGCGATCGCCTGGCGCAACGACGACGCCGGCTGGCTCTCGTTCGCGGGCACGGGCGTCGCGGTGACGGAAGCCCGCGACGTGTTCGGCGGGATCGTGCCCGAGAAGCAGGGCTGGTATGCGGTCGGCAAGGTGCCCGTGCGGTTCACGGTGAAGGCCGGTTCCGAGCCGCTCGCGGACGCGCTTCTGCGGCTCGTCGTCCGCGACGGTGCCGAG
>JBIIOK010000213.1:0-3401 GCA_044336985.1 Pirellulales bacterium
AAGTCGATCGCGTCGTGGGATCTGCCGAAGATCGTCGCCGAGATCCGCGCGCGGTTTGCGGCGGCGCTATCGGAGAAGGACGCGCTCCAGAAACTGCCGGTCGCCGAGTGGAACGCGATCATCGAGCGGGGCACGATGCCCGATGCCTACCGACCGACCGTCTGGGACGTGGTCGTGCGCGATGCGCTCGCCTTCGCGGAATCGGGAGAGCGCGGCCTCGTCGATCCGGAAGACGCCTTCGAACTCTCGGCCGACGGCCCGGCACTTGGCACACGCGACGAATTCCTCGCCTGGCGGCCCTCGGAAGATCCGGCCGTGACCGATCGCGACTCGCCGCTCCTCCAGGCGGCCGACCTCTATCGCGACCTGCTCGAGTTTCACAAGGACGACGCCGATCGCACGGCGCTGTTCTCCGCCGACCTCGACCGGATCCTCTGGGCATCCGGCCATGCCGTGGGAGATGAACTCGCCGACCGCAAGGGGGAGGCGCTCGAAGCCTTCATCGCGAAGGCCGGCGACCACGAGACGGCGGCGCTGGCTCGCTACCATCTCGCGACGCTCGTGCGCGAGGAAAACGACCTAGTCGAGGCCCGCGCGATCGCGGCCAAGGCCGTCGCGCAGCACCCGAAGAGCCCCGGCGGAAAACTCTGCAAAAATCTGATCGCCGAGATCGAGGCGAAATCGCTGACGGTGTTCGTCGAGCGAACCTGGGCCAGGCCGTGGCCTGTGCTCCGCGTGCGTTACCGCAATCTCGCGGACGTGCACCTGCGAATCGTGAAGGCCGACTGGCTCGACCGGGTGCTCGCCGGCAGACCGCACGCCGGCTGGCTCGACGATGCCGAGCGGGTGAAGCTGCTCGCCGCCGCGCCGGCCAAGACCTTCAAGGCCGACCTGCCGCCGACGGACGATTACCAGGAGCGGTCACACGACATCCCGGTGCCGGAGGACCTCGGGCCCGGCAGCTATTGGGTGATCGCGAGCCCGCGGGGAGACTTCGGCGAGAACGACAACGTCGTGTCGGCCGGGCTTGTCTGGGTGAGCAGGCTCGCCCTGGTCACGAACGGCTCGAATCCGCGGGCGGGCCAGCCGCTCACAGGCCATGTCGTCGATATCGCGTCGGGCGAGCCGCTTGCCAACGCGAGCGTGCAGATGTTCGTGCAGCAGCAGGGGCATCCGCCCCGGTTCGCTCCCGGAAAGACGGCCACGACCGACCGCGACGGCCGCTACGAGCTGCCGGCCGAGCTGCTGGCCGAACAGGGAGGCCGCGAGGTCGTGCTGCTCGTGAAGGCGAGCGTCGATGGCCGCGACGAGATGGTCGGCAGTGAGCCCGCGCACACCTGGCAGCAGCCGGCGCCGGAGGCCCACAACACGATCGTGATCATGACCGACCGCGGCATCCATCGCCCCGGCCAGATCGTCTTCTATAAAGGAATCCTCTGCCACAGCGATCCCGAGAAGGGGGAATATGCCGCGCTCGCCGGCAAGCCGGTGAAGGCGGTGCTTCGCGATGCCAATGGCCGCGAGGTGGGGCAGGCCGAGCACAAGACGAATGCCAACGGCTCGTTCCATGGCACGTTTGCGATCGCGACGGGGGCCCTGCCCGGGCAATGGACGATCTTCGCCGAGGGGCCGGCCGCCGCCGGCGTCGCGAATGTGCGCGTGGAGGAATACAAGCGGCCCAAGTTCCAGGTGAAACTCGGCGCCGCCACGGGCGAGGTCGTGCTCGATCGCGAGGTGACGCTCACCGGCACCGCCACGACCTACACGGGCCTGCCCGTCGCCAACGCGAAGGTCCGCTACCGCGTCGAGCGCGAGATGCGGTTTCCCGACTGGTGCCGCTGGTTCTTCCCGTGGCTGCCCTTTGGCGGCAGCGCCGCCAACATCGCCCGCGGCACGGCCGTCACCGATGCGAACGGGGCATTCAGCGTGACCTTTCCGGCGAAGCCCGACCGCACGGTGCCGCGGGAATCGGCGCCGGTGTTTACCTATTCAGTGAAGGCCGACGTGACCGACGCCGCGGGCGAGACGCGGAGCGACGAGCGGCGGGTGTCGGCGGGCTATGCTGCGATCGAGGCTGCGCTTTCGGCCGAGAAGTGGCAGGAGGTCGGCATGGCCGGCGAGCCGGCGTCCGTCGCGATCACGCTCGCCACGCATTCGCTCGATGGCGATCCACGGGCGGCCGGCGGCACGCTGAAGATTTTTAAGCTGGTCCAGCCGGCGGAGGTCGCGCGGGGCGACGCCTTCGAGCCGGCGCCGCACCCGATGCCGCGCCGTCGCGGCGGCAGGCCCGGTGCGATCTCGCCGAAGCCGCCCGTGAGCGATCCATCCGATCCCGAGACCTGGGCCGCAGGCGATGTCGTCTTCACCGAGACCGTCCGCACCGATCCGGCCACGGGGAAGGTGCTTGCCACGGCGAAACTGCCGGCGGGCATCTACCGCGCGGAGTTCGAGGTCGCCCAGAGCGATCCGCCGGTGAAGGCTCGCCGCACGATCGAGGTGATCGATCCAAATGCGACGCGGTATCCGGTGAAGCGGCCATTCCTGCTCACGGCGCAGCGGCTCACGGCCGAGCCGGGCAGCGAGTTTCGTGCGATCGCGGGCACTGGCTATGACCGCGGCCGGATGCTCGTCGAGGTTTCGCAGTCGGGCAAGACGCTCGCGCGATTCTGGACCGAGCCGGGGCGGACGCAGTGGCCGATCGCCGTCAAAGTTGGCGAGGAGCACCGCGGCGGGTTTTCCATCCGCGCCTGGCTCGTCCGCGACGGTCGGCTGCATGCCGAGACGCTCACGGTGGACGTGCCGTGGACGAACAAGCAGCTCTCGATCGCCTGGGAGCGGTTCACGCGGCGGGTCGAGCCGGCCGCGCAGGAGGTCTGGCGGGCGAAGATCAACGCCGCCGGCGCTGCTGACGGTCCCGTGGCCGCCGAGATGGTCGCGACGCTCTACGACCAGTCGCTCGACGCGCTCGCGGCGCACGACTGGCCGAACGGCCTCGGAAACCTGTTCCGCCGCGGGTGGGATCACCGTTACAACGCGTTTTCGAACGGCGGCTTGGGGCTCAACCAGATCAGCGGCAACTGGGAGATGCGCTACGAGCCGGTTGAGATCACCTATCGGGAATTCCGCGACGAGTTTGGGCCGGGCGGCCGGGTATTTGGCGACCGGCGGATGCTCGGGATGAAGCGCGGCATGATGCCGGAGGCGGCAGCCATGGCCGCACCGGCCGATGCCCTGATGAATGCAGCGAAGGCCGAAGGCGTCGCCACCAACGGCATCCTGAGGAAGGCCGGCGGCCGCGGCGACGCTGAAGGGCCGCCCCCGGCAGCCTCGCGTGCGGCGCCGCCACCGCCGCGGAAAAACCTCGCCGAGACGGCGTTCTTTCTGCCCACGCTCACGAGCGG
>JBIIOK010000150.1:0-5473 GCA_044336985.1 Pirellulales bacterium
TGATCACGACCACGGGCCCGAGGCTCCGCAGCACGTCGAGGGCGTGCTCGAGGTTGCCCTCCGTCTCGCCCACATACTTGCTGCGGAAGTTTTTCAGCACGGCGCAGGGGATGCCCACGCTGCCGGCGTAGCATTCGGCGATGAAGCTCTTGCCGGTGCCCACGGGGCCGCAGATGAGGTAGCCCATCGGAGCGCTCTCGAACTGCCCGCGCTTGATCGCCCGGGCGTCGGATTCGAGCCGGTCTTTCGCGGCGGCATGGCCGGCGACGGCGTCGAGCGTGAGCCGCGGCTGGATGAACTCGATGAGCCCCTGGCACGACCGCTCGATGAGGTCCTTCTTCTTGAGGGCGAATTCGGGGCCGTCCGGGGCAGTGCCCTCGCGGGCCGACATCGTGATGATGGCCCGCAGGCTTTCGAGCGTGAGGCCGCCGGCCAGGGCGGCCGTCCGCTTCACCGCCTCCAGCTGCGCGGCGGGCACACCGGCCGCCGTCGCGGTGGCGATGGCGAAGCGTTCCCGCTCGGCGGCGTCGGGGAGCGGCACGTCGATCGTGGTCACGGCAGGGTTTGCCACGAGCCGCGGATGCATCTCCGCCATCGAGTCGGTGATGAGCACGATCGACACGTTCACGCGGCGCAAGAGGGGATTGGTGGCCCAGGCAAGCAGCCGCACGAGCCGGCTCGCGCTCGAGCGGGAGCCCTCGCCGCCGGGCGCGAGAAACTGGGCGTAGTCGAGCACGAGCGCGATCCGCTTGCGTTGCTCGGGGGCTTCGAGGAGGTTGCGCTCGAGCAGGGCGTCGATGGCGGCCACGGCGGCGTCGGGGTCGCGCGGCCACTGGGTGGCGTTGCCAAGCCGCTCCGTGAGCCACTGCGCCATCGTGCGGAGGCGGTTGGGATCGGGGCCTGCCAGCGGCCTCAGGCCCTTGCCCACGTCGTAGGCCAAGACGATGTCCCAGCGGCCAAACATCTCGCGCGCAAGAAAGTCGGGCACGGTGCCCCAGCCGGTCGAGGCGTCGGCGCCGGGCGGCGCCAACGCCACCAGATCCCGCACGTTGCCGTGCAGGAGAAACATGCAGCTCGTGCCGGAGAGGTAGGCATCGCCGAGCCGTTCGGCCCACGGCGGGCACCAGGCCGGCAGCGAGGCGCCCTGGCCGGCGGCTTCGGGCGACGTGCCGAGAGAGGGAGAAGGAGACGCGGCAGTAGCCACCGTTGCAGCTCCGGAGGTGAAGGGGATCTCAGGACTGCTTCTGCTTGGCCCGCTCCGAACCCAGCTCCTTGTCGTCGGCCTTCACGCCGGCGGTCTCAGGCGTGACCATGCCCATCTCGATCTCGAAGTCCCGCAGTGCGTTCTCGGCCATGTTCTTCTCGACGGCCTGCTCGGCCTTGATCTTCTCGAGCCCCTCGCCGGAGAGATCGGCGGCCACGCGGACCTTCGCCCGGTTGAGCCCGATCTTGTCCTGGATCACGTCTTCGATCTGGCCGAAGTCGGTCGTGATGTCGAAGTTGAAGCTCGTGGCGAGCTTGGCGAGTTCCGCCTCGGCGCGGCTGAGCTTCAGCTCGGCGTCATACTTCTGGATCTTCTGCTTGAGGTCGGCGAGCTTCTTCGTGGCGTGCTGGATCTTTGTCACATTGTTGCCGTAGGCCGCCTCGTGGAGCTTGAGTTGCGCCTCGTTCTCCGCGAGCTCCTTCTTCGCCCGCTGCAGTTCGAGGGCGAATTTCGAGGCCGTCTCGCGTTCGCCGATCTGCAGGTAGGCCTTTACCTGGGCCTCGAGCTTCCGCACGTGCTCGCGGTCGCCGTTGACCTGCCGCGTCACCCGCTCGACGAGCGCCCGATATTGCTCGAGCCCCTCGCGGCCCTCCTTCATCTGATCGACCGCCTTGTCGTATTCATACTGGAGCTGCGCGATCGGATCGGCCGTCCAGAAGAAGTTGGCGATCTTGTTCATCTGCGCTGCGAGCGTCTTCCAGAGCTTGCCAAGGATCATGGTCGGTATCTCCGCAAACAGGGGCGGGGGAAAGGCGGCCCGGTGACCGGGTGAATCGTTTGATACTGCCCCCCGCCGGGAGAGTCAAACAGCCCGCAGAAACCGCACAATGCTCCCGGTTTATTGAGGCCTGAAGAACCAAGCCACGAAAGCCCGCAGCGCACGGAAGCCCGCAGCGCAAGCAAGGTCCATACGCCATCCACTCCAACCCTCGTCGCTCCCACCCGCCCCGCGAAAAGTCGTCAACTCTCCTCGCTCGCGCTTCGGGCTTCCGTGGCAGCCACCCGGGCTCCTGACGGGTATCGCTCAGCCCCGTGAAGGATTACCATTCGGGGACGGGCCGCAGCCGGCTCAACACCTCACGATCCGAAACAAAAAGTCGAGGAACGTCCGCATGTCAGTAACCACGCGTCGCAGTTTCCTGCAGACCGCATCCTTGGCCGGCGCCGGCTATTTCGTCGCCGCAGGCGGCCGCCCCGCCTGGAGCAATTCGGCCATGGAGCAGCTCAACATCGCCTGCATCGGCGTGGGCGGAAAGGGGAGCAGCGACTCCGACAACGCGGCCCTCTTCGGCAACGTGATTGCGATCTGCGACGTCGACCGCAACACGCTCGAGAGCAAGGGGAAGTCGGAGAAGTTCAAGGATGCGGAGCACTTCACCGACTACCGCGAGCTTCTTGCCAAGCACGGCAAGAATATCGACATCGCCGTGATCAGCACGCCGGACCACATGCATGCCCCGATCACGCTCGACGCGATGCGGCTGGGAATCAGCTGCTACACGCAAAAGCCGCTGACGCGAACGATCTACGAGGCCCGGCTGCTGGCCAAGGTGGCCCAGGAAACGGGCGTCTGCACCCAGATGGGCAACCAGGGCACCGCCCTCCCCTCCTCCCGCGAGGCGATCGCGCAACTGCGGTCGGGCGTGCTCGGAACCCTGAAGGAGGTCTATGCCTGGTCGAATCGGCCCATCTGGGCGCAGGGGCCGAACCGGCGGATGAACATCCGGAAGTACCAGACCCAGGCAATGCAGCAGGTCGACGAGGAAGAGGATCCCACGACGACCGCGGAGGAGGTCGTCGAAATCGTCGCCGAGCTCGTCGAGAAAAAGCAGAAGGAGATCGGCCGCGTCCTCGAGCGGCTCGACTGGAAGAACTGGCTGGGCGTGGCCCCGTCGCGGGAATATTGGCCCGGCCTCTACCACGCCTTCCAGCACCGCGGCTGGTGGGACTTCGGCACGGGGGCGCTCGGCGACATGGCCTGCCACATGCTGACGGTGCCCTTCGCTGCCTGCGGGCTCCGCGATCCCATCTCGGTGGTGGCCAAGACCACCGGCCACGATTTCGACAGCTTCCCGGCGAGCTCGATCATCAAGTTCGAGTTTCCGGCGACGGCCGAGCGGCCGGCGATTCCGTTCTGGTGGTATGACCGCAAGGGCAACAAGCCGCCGGCGGAGGTGTTCGACAAGTGGGGCATCACCGACGTCTCCGACAGCGGCGTGCTGATCGTGGGCAAGAAGGGGGCCTTCTACAGCTCCGACGATTACTGCGGCAAATACCGCCTCTGCGGCGTCGAGAAGGTGAAGGCCGATTTCGAAGCCCCCGAAGACAAGGGCAAGGGCAACGACGTCAACAACGTGTTCGAATTGTTCCGGGCGAAGCAGGCCGGCAATCCGAAGATCTGTCATTCGAATTTCGTCGATCGCGGCGGGCCGCTGACCGAAACAATCCTGCTGGGCAACCTTGCCGTCTGGGCTGCCGCCAAGGGTGGCCCCAACGGCGCGATGGGCGAGTGGGGTGAGAAGGTCGAGTGGGATGCCAAGAATCTGCAGGTCACCAATCTCGCCGACCTCAAGACACCCCGCGTGGCCGATCTGATCAAGCCGACCTACCCGTCCGGCTACCGGCTCGATTAGGGCCGGCCCACCCACCCCAACTCTCCTCGCTCGCGCGTCGGGCTTCCGTGTTCCTACGAAAGCCCGCAGCGCTAGCAAGGATCATCCGCCATCCACTCCGTTTTTCTTTACTCGATCAAGAGGGCGTCATGCACAATTTGATGCGGCTGGTGGTCGTGCTTTTTGCCTTGTGCGCGGTGCATGCCGTCGGGGGTCCGTTCGCCGCTGCCGAGCCGTCGGCGGCCGCCGACGTGCAGTTGGCGAAAACGCGGCTCGAAGCCCTGGGCAAGCGGGCGAAATACCGGCTCGACGATGCCGGGAAGTTGACGGAGATCTCGGTCGAGGATGGTGCGGATCTCACCGCCGATGATGTCGCGCTCTTCGGTCGGCTCGGCGACCTGCGCTCGCTGCGAATTCTCAACTGCCGTGAACTCAACGACGCGATGGTGGGCCAGCTCACGGGCCTCGGAAAGCTCGAGACATTGGCGCTGACCAATAGCGGCATCACGGATGCCGGCGTCCAGACGATCGTGCAGTCCTTTCCGGACCTGGTCGAACTCGACCTCTCGTCCAACACCAATATGACCGGCGCAGCGCTGAAGACGATCGCCGGCCTCACGAAGCTCGAGCGACTGACACTGCTCCAAAACCGTTTCAACGATCTCAACACGCGCCGACTCTCCAAGATGCCCCAGCTCCGCTCGCTCGACCTGCGGGGCAACATGGAGGCCGGCGACATGACGCTGGCCGCGGTCGGCAAGCTGCCGCACCTCGCCGCCCTGAAGCATCGCAGCACGGCCGTCACCGACTCGGGGCTGACCGATCTGGCCGCGAGCCAGTCGCTCGAATCGCTGCTCATGCAGGACTTCGCGATCACGAGCGCTGCGGGGCCAGAGCTCGCGAAGCTCGCGAAACTCTCCTCGCTCGAGATCTTCCGGTGCCAGGGCTTTGGCTCCGAGGGGGTCCTCGCGCTCGCGGGAATGCCTCTCGCTCGCCTGACACTGCGGGATCTGCCCGAGGTCGGCGATCCGGCGGTCGCGGTGCTCGCCCAGCTGCCGCATCTCAAGCGGCTCTACCTGCACGAGCTGGCCAGCCTGGGTGACGAGGGCTTGCGTCACCTTGCATCGGCCCAGGAGCTTGAGGTGCTCGACATCTGGAGCGTGCCGCGGATGACCGACGCCACGGTGCAGGTGATCGCCGGCCTGCCCAATCTCAAGGAACTTTCCATCCGGGAGACTGGCGTCACGGAAGTCTCGGTCGCCGCCATCGCCGCCATGCCGAAGCTGCAGTCGCTCACCTTCAAGGACAACGGCCCGCTGTCGGCCGAGAATCGGGAGAAGCTCACCGGTCGCAAGCTGAAAAAGCTCGACCTGGGCAGTGCTCGGCCATGATCAACCACGAGCGGAAGCGGTGAAGGGTGGCTAACGGGACTCGAACCCGCGACCCCTAGAATCACAATCTAGTGCTCTAACCAACTGAGCTATAGCCACCACCAGTGTCCTGGTTTCGAGAGTTTACCACACTTTTTTCCGCGTCCATGCCGGGGGCCGATCACGGCTCGTGCATCGCCTTCGGGTCTGGCTTGGCCTTCGGGTCT
>JBIIOK010000141.1:0-6022 GCA_044336985.1 Pirellulales bacterium
GCCTTCGGGTCTGGCTTGGCCTTCGGGTCTTGGAGCCGCCGCCGGATTTCGGCCAGCCGCTCGGCGAGGTCCCGCTCGAAGCCGCGGTCCGTCGGCTCGTAATACCGCTTTTCCACGCCCAGGTAGTCCTGCGCGGCGATCCCGTCCGGCGCGTCATGGGAATATTCGTAGCCCTGCCCGTGGCCGAGCCGCTTCGCGCCGGCGTAGTGCTTGTCTTGCAGGTGCCGCGGCACGGGGATCACCTGCTTTTCGCGGACATCGCGACGGGCCGCGCCGATCGCCGTGGTGCAGGCATTGCTCTTGGGCGCAAGCGCGAGATACGTCACGGCCTGGGCGAGCGTGAGCTGGCATTCCGGCAGCCCCACGAACTCCGTCGCCTGCATCGCCGCCACGGCAATCATCAGCGCCCGCGGGTCAGCATTGCCAATGTCCTCGCTGGCGAGGATCACGAGCCGCCGCGAGAGGAATCGCACGTCCTCGCCCCCCTCGAGCATCCGCGCGAGCCAGTAGAGGCCGGCGTCGGCGTCGCTGCCGCGGATGCTCTTGATCAGGGCGCTCGCGCAGTCGTAGTGGGTGTCCCCCGAATCGTATTGGATCGCCTTCCGCTGCACGCTCTCCTGCGCGAGCGCGAGCGTGAAGAGGAGCGGCCGCTCGCTGCTCGAGAGCACGCCGATCTCGAGGGCGCCGAGCGCCCGCCGGGCGTCGCCGTCGGAGGTCTCCACGAGAAACTCGAGCGCCTCCGGCGCGATCGTCACCTGCTCGTTGCCGAGGCCGTGGGCGCGGTCGGCGGCGGCCCGCCTGAGGATCTCGGCGATGTCGCCCCGCGAGAGGCTTTCGAGCTCGAAGATCCGGCTGCGGCTGACGAGCGCGCTCGTGAGCGCGAAAAAGGGATTCTGCGTGGTGGCGCCGATGAGCGCGATCACGCCGCTCTCCACGTCGGGCAGTAGGACGTCCTGCTGGGCCTTGTTGAAGCGGTGGATCTCGTCGATGAAGAGGCAGGTGTGCTGGCCGTCGTCTTCGAGCCGGCGGCGGGCCGCCTCAAGCACATCGCGCAGCTCCTTCACGCCCGAGGCCGTGGCAGAAAGCTCGACGAACCGCCGCTTCGTCTCCGTGGCGATGATCTCGGCGAGCGTCGTCTTGCCGACGCCGGGCGGCCCGTAGAGGACCACCGAGCCGAGCCGGTCGGCCTCGATGAGCCGCCGCAGGAGCGTCCCCTGCCCCACGACCTTCGCCTGCCCCACGTAGTCGGCCAGCCGGCGCGGCCGCATCCGCGCGGCCAGGGGCGCGGCCCGGGCCACGTTGGCCGCCCGCGACGCACTGAAGAGATCAGCCATCAGCCTTTCCAGACGAATTCTACGCTCGCGTCGATCTCGGGATGCAGGCTCTTGTGCACGGGGCAGGTGTGGGCAGCCTGCTCGAGGAGCGATCGCTTGGGATGATCTGCCGGCAGCGGGATCGTGATTCGCGTGCGGAGCGAGGCGATCCGCCGCGGCGGCTCCTTCGTCATCTCCTTCACCGTCTCGGTCGTCATGCCGGTGAGGTCGAGGCCGTGCCGCTCGGCGACGATCCCCATGACTGTCATCATGCAGGCGCCCAGCGCCGTGGCCACGAGGTCGGTGGGCGAAAAGCTCTCCCCCTTGCCGTGGTTATCCACGGGGGCGTCAGTGACCAGCGTGGTGCCGGAGGGGCCATGGACGGCTTCACATCGCAGGCCACCCTTGTACGTCGAAGTGATCCCAACCATTCGATGTCCTCCGAAAAAAGCGGCCGGCCAAACAAAACGCGATGCCTATACTACCCGAGCGGTTTTGAGTTGACACGCCTCGGGCGTCAGGCCACGGAAGCCCGAAGCGCGAGCGAGGAGAGTTGACGTGACTTCTCTACAAAAGCCCGAAGCGCGAGCGACGAGATTTGGCCGCTTTTGCGCGGGGCGGGTGGGTTCGTCGCGGGTTGGAGTGGCACGCGGATGGTCCTTGCTAGCGCTGCGGGCTTCCGTGTGCTGCGGGCTTTCTTGAGTTGATTTTTACACCTTCCATCACCTGCACATGGGATTTCGTACGCTCCGCGCCTGTGTCGAGGCCCTTCGTGCCGAGGGGGAGCTCGTGGAGATCGGCCATCCGGTCGATCCCCAGCTCGAGATCGCGGAGATCCAGCGGCGACTGTTTCGCGCCGGTGGCCCGGCAGTGCTCTTCACGAATCCGCAGGGCAGCGGCTTCCCGGTGCTCGTGAATCTCTACGGCACGAAGCGGCGGATCGAGCGGATCTTCACCGACTCGCTCGACCGCGTGCGGCGGCTGGTGGAGCTCAAGATCGACCCGACCGAGGCGCTCAAGAAACCCTGGCGTTACTGGCGGTCACCCTACGACGCGCTCTCGATGCTGCCGAAGAAGGTGCGGTCGGGCCCGGTGCTCGCCCGCGAGATCCCGCTTTCGCGCCTACCGCAGGTGACGAGCTGGCCCGGCGACGGCGGTCCGTTCGTCACGCTGCCTGCCGTCTACACCGAAGACCCCAACCGCCCCGGCACGAAGCACTCGAATCTCGGCATGTATCGCGTGCAGCTCGCGGGCAACGACTACACCCGCGACCGCGAGGTGGGGCTGCATTACCAGCTCCACCGCGGCATCGGTGTGCACCATGCGGCGGCGCTGGCCCGCGGCGAGCCGCTCAAGGTGGCGATCTTCGTCGGCGGCGCGCCGGCGCTCGCGCCGTCGGCCGTCATGCCGCTGCCCGAAGGGCTGTCGGAACTCACGTTCGCAGGCGTGCTCGCCGGCCATCGCATCCCGATGATCGCGCGGAGCAATCGGCCGGCCGTCTACGCCGAGGCCGATTTCGTGATCGAGGGCACGGTGTATCCCGGGGCGACGAAGCCCGAGGGCCCGTTCGGCGACCACCTTGGGTATTACGCCCGCAGGCACGAGTTTCCCGTCATGCAGGTGGACCACGTCTGGCACCGGGCCGACGCGATCTGGCCGGTGACGGTCGTCGGCCGGCCGCCGCAGGAAGACACGCTCTTCGGCTGGCTCGTCCACGAGCTCACCGGCCCAGTGATCCCGTCGGTGCTGCCGGGCGTGAAGAGCGTGCATGCGGTCGATGCCTCCGGCGTGCATCCGCTCCTGCTCGCGGTGGGGAGCGAGCGGTATCTGCCCTGGAAGGCATCCGGACGGCCGGCCGAGCTGCTCACGCAGGCCTCGGCGATCCTCGGCCAGGGGCAGTTGTCGCTCGCGAAGTATCTCTTCATCATCGCCGCGGGGGATGCGCCCGGCCTCGACGCCCACGACATCCGCCCCTTCCTCGCGCATCTTCTCGAGCGGGCCGACTGGCGGCGCGACTGCCACTTCCACACCGAGACCACGATCGACACGCTCGATTACTCCGGCAGCGGGTTCAATGCGGGCTCGAAGCTCGTCGTGGCTGCCAGAGGGCCGGCGATCCGCACGCTCCCCGGCGAATTGCCGGCGGGGATCACGCTCGCCGACGGCTTCCGGAATCCGCGGATGTGCCTGCCGGGCGTGGTGGCCATCGAAGGTCCGCGGATCGAGCCCCGCCCGCGGCTCGACGCGACGAGCGACGAGGCGATCTGGGGGCTCACGGCCGCGGCGCCGTGGTCGAGCGAGGTCGAGCAGCTCTGCGGCTCGATCGGCCCGGAGCATCCGCTGCGGGGCTGGCCGCTGGTGGTCGTGGTGGATGACAGCGGCTTCACGGCCGCGAGCCTCGAAAACCTGCTCTGGACGACGTTCACACGGTCCAACCCCGCGGCCGACGTGCATGGCGTCGATGCGTTCGTGCACCAGAAGCACTGGGGCTGCCGGGGGCCGCTCGTGATCGACGCGCGGCTGAAGCCGCATCACGCGCCGCCAGTGGAGGAGGATCCGGCCGTGTCGGCCGCCGTTGATGCCCTCTGCACATCCACCGGCCCACTCGCGGCCCTCCGGCTCTGACCGCAGCGCACGAAAGCCCGCAGCGCAAGCAAGGTCCATCCGCCCTCCACTCCAACCAACGACGCTCCCACCCGCGTTGCGAAAACGCGCCAACTCACCTCGCTCGCGCGTCGGGCTTCCGTGGGCAACGTATCCATCGCCACCCCAGCCCACGCCGATCCTCGCTCGCGTGTCGGGCTCTCGGGCGATAATTTATGGGTCATTCCCCCTAAGGAGAAACTCATGCGGTTCGGGATGTTCATAGCCCTTCACGTTCTCACGATCGCCGCCGCCGCCGCCGACACGCTCTACACCGGCGGCGACATCCTCACGATGCGCGGCACCGCGCCGGAATATGTCGAGAGCCTCGTCGTGAGAGACGGCAACATCCTCATCGCGGGCTCGCTGGCGGATGCGAAAAAAATGATCGCCCCGGGCGCTGCGACGATCGACCTCGGTGGCAAGACGCTGCTCCCCGGCTTCATCGACACCCACGGCCATTTCGTCTACTTCGGCAAGAATCTCGTCGATGCCAACCTGTTCGGCTGCACCGACATCGCCGACCTGGTCGCGCGGATGAAGAAGCAGGTGGAGCGGACGCCCGCCGATGGCTGGATCGTGGGCTTTGGCTACCAGGCCCGTGGCTTGAAGGAGGGGCGTGCGCCCACGAGCGAGGAGCTCGATCAGGTGTCGGCCGATCGGCCGGTGATGATCGTCGATTCGTCGGGCCATCTGGGCGCGGCCAATGCCGCCGCCTTCAAGGCCGCCGGGATCACGGCCGAAACGCCCGATCCCACCGGCGGCATGTTCACCCGCAAGGCTGACGGCAAATCGCTCGCCGGCCCGATGGAGGAAACGGCCCTGAACGCCGTTCGCAGCAAGCGGCCGCCGTTCACCGGCGAACTCGCCGCGCGGACCATCACCGGCGCGGCGGAGGTCTGGGCGAGCCACGGCCAGACGACGGCCATGGAGGCGGGGCTCGGCCTCGGCAACGACGACATCGGCATCGTGCTCAATGCCATCGACAAGCAGCTGCTCCCGATCGACCTCTACGTGGCAGCCAAGGATTCCGCGCTCGACGATACGCTCGCCGCGGCCTACACCGTGGCCTCGCAATACAACCCGCAGGCCGGCGGCATCGTGGAAAAACTCCGCGCCGCCCGGCCCGATCTCAATCAGCGTTATGTCAATCGCGTCCGGCTCGGGGGTGTGAAGTTCTGGCTCGACGGCAGCCTGGATACGGCCTGGTTCACCCAGCCCTACACGCAAAACCCGCCGGGCAAGTCGGGCGCCTTCTCCGGCTATCGGCAGATCCCCGACGAGGCCCTCGACGCCATCTTCGAGAAATACTGGCCCACGCAGCTCCAGATCCACATGCACATGAATGGCGACGCCGCCGCCGACCAGGCGCTCGCCGCGATCGCCAAGGCGGTGAAGAAGCACGGCATGCACGACCATCGGCCCGTGTTCGTGCATGCCACGTGGCTACGGCCGGATCAGATCGAGAAGATGAAGGCCTGCGGGGCGATCCCGAGCTTCCTCACGGCGGGGATCATCCCCGGCGGCGACGCGGTGGTGAAGCTCTGGGGGCCGGAGCGGTCGGCCGGGGCGATGGCGTCGCGTTCGTTTCTCCGCGCGGGCCTCCCCTTCACCTATTCACACGATGCGCCGGTCTCACCGGTGCCGTCGATCCTGGCGCTCGTCGATGCCGGCGTGAACCGGCTTTCGGGCAGCGGGAAGGTGGTGGGGTCGGACGAGCGGGTCGGGCCCTACGACGCCCTTCGCGCCGTGACGGTAACGGCCGCCTACCAGCTCAAGGAGGAGAAGACGAAGGGCACGCTCGAACCGGGCAAGCTCGCCGACCTCGTGATCCTCGACAAAAACCCGCTGAAGGTGGAGCCGACGACGATCAAAGACATCACCGTCGTGGAGACGATCAAGGAAGGCCGAAGCGTTTACACGCGCAAACCCCGTTGATCGGGCGAGTGCTCCCACGGAAGCCCGCAGCGCACGGAAGCCCGCAGCGCAAGCAAGGTCCATCCGCCCGCCACTCCAACCCGCGCCACTCCCACCCGCCCCGCGAAAAAGCGCCCCGCGAAAACGCG
>JBIIOK010000214.1:0-3386 GCA_044336985.1 Pirellulales bacterium
GCCACTTCGATATGCACGCGGTCGACGAACACGGTCTACGCCCGGCTTTCAGATCGGCGAGCAGCTAGGCAACGACGTTGACGCGGCGACCTTCCTGGTCGAAGCCGACGACACCATCGACGAGGGCAAAGAGCGTGTAGTCGGTTCCCATGCCCACGTTCTTGCCGGGGCGAAACTTGGTGCCGCACTGACGCACGAGGATATTGCCGGCCCGCACCGCCTGGCCGCCGAACTTCTTCACGCCGCGACTCTGGGGGTTTGAGTCACGACCGTTGCGGCTGGATCCCTGACCTTTTTTATGTGCCATGGCGGCGGCTCCCGAGCGGATGATTTTTACATGTTTTCGGCATCAATTTCGTACCTGAAGACCCAGGCGTGGTCAATGCCCTCGTGCACGGCCGTGGCCGCGGCGTAAAGCAACGGCCCCTCGGGGCCCAAAAGCCCGCGGAGAAGCCGGGCCCGCTTCGCGGCGTCGGGCTCCGATTCGACGAGGTCGTGGATGGCGTCATAGGCTCCCCGCGGCCCTCCCGCCAACAGCCGGGGCTGGTCGATGGGCAGCTCGTCGAGCAGGGCGATCGCCCGCGCGGTCGCCAGTTCGCGTTCGACAGCGTCGAGCCGCGAAGCGGCCGGCCCGAAGAGCGCGGTGGCCTCGGCGCGGCGGGTGGCCAGGCCGCCGATCTTGTCGAGTGCGGCGAGCACCTTGGCGAGGCTCTGGAGTGGCTTGGAGGCGAGGTCCTCCGGCGTGACGCCCGCGCGGTCCAGCGCCGCATTCCGCACCGCCAACCGCGCCGGATCGACCGGCTCCGCGAGGCCGCGGGAGAGATTCTCGATCCACTCGATGCCCATGTCGCCGAAGATATTGCGCACGATCGGCCCGCGGGCCGTCGGCTCCTTGATCGCCGCGAGCCGCGTGATCACCTTCCCGAGCGGCGCGAGGCTCGGCGCCGCTGCGCGGTCCAGCGCGTCGGGCGCCGCCACGGCCGAGTCGAGCAGGTCGCGCCACGAGAGGCCGAGCTGACCGAGCCCGATCGTCGGCTGTGCCTTCGTCAGCCGCGGCCGGGAGAGCGCCTCGAGCACCCGCACGCCGATCGCCATGCGCTCGAGAAGGCCGGCATGGCCGATCCGCACCTCCTTCTCCGCAGCGTCGTGTTCGTCGCCGGCCCGCCAGAAGTCGAGCCGCAGGCTCTCGATCGCATGATCGGTGCCGACGCCCGGTGGATCGTTCTGCGCGAAGGCGGCGTTTTCGTTGAGCCGCCAGCGGATCGAATTGGTGAGCCCGCGGATGTAGATCGAGAAGAAATCGATCCGCGGGTCGATGTCTTCCCAAACGGCCACACCCCATCGCTCCTCGCCGGGCGCGATCGCCGTCTCCACCATGCTGGCGCTATCGTGGAGCCGGCCGGGTATCGCCTCGCGACGCTTGATCGGCTCGATCGCGGCCGGCACGACGCGGTCGAGGTAGCCGCGGTAGGAGAGCGAGCCTTCGGACCGTGAGAGACCCTCGATGCTCTCGAGCACGAAGTGGGGCAGGAAGCGGATGGGTGCCTCGAAGGTCTCGCGGCTGAAAGCCGTGTCGTCGTCTTGCGCGGTCACCGTGCGCCGACCGCCGACATTTTTCACGCGATAGAGGAGATACCAGAGCCGCTTCCGCCGCATCTTGAGTTCGGGCCCGGGCACGTCGACATCGATCAAGCGCGGCGGCTCGTAGGAAAACTCGAGGCACCAGACGTCGCGCGGATAGGTGCGGTTCTTTGCCTGCTCGATGAGCGTGGCCACGGCGGAGTCGCGTTTCGGCGTCCACTTCCGATCGGTGCGGCCGCGGGTGATCTCGAGGATGTCGCCCCGCTGCATCGTGTCATCGGCCGAAGTGTCGGGCGGGATGACAATGAGCGTGCCGGGGGCCAGCGGTCGAAACCCATCGGGAGCCGCGGCGAGGGCGACCGTTGCCGCCAGTGTTGTGGCCGCCACAGTGATGGCCGCCAGCCGAATCGTGATCTCAGAGCGATCTGCCATTCACCCAACCCGAGGAAGGAACCGCGGCACGATGTTTCTCGGCCACAAGATACGGGAAACATGGTTTTTCGGCGAAATACAACACAAACGGCAATTCCTACTCATATTGCCTTGATTTCCCATTTCGCCCAATCAAGAATTTCATCTTCGGAATGCGAATTCCACGGAAATTGGTCTACGCGGCCACGGGCGTCCGAAAGACACTCCGCGGCCCCTTCGGATCCGCTTGGGGACCAAGCGGTTTACTTCGGATCCGCTGGCCAGAGAAGGCTGTCATTCATGACGTTTGACGAAAACCGCCCGTTTGTTTCAGCCGAAGACTTCGACGCCACGGGCATCCTGACCGGCGTCGATACCTGCGCGTCGAACTACTGGTGGATGCCGGAACTGTACGGACCCGATTGGGGCTCCGCCCAGATTCCGGTTCGGCTGGCCGAGAACATCGATCGCCGGCCAGACCGCGATCAGGCCACGCGGCGCACCACGTCCCGCACCACGGCCGCCGCCTGATCGACCTCCGCCGCGAGCGCGGCGTAGTCTTCGGCGCCGTTCGACTCTGGGGCATAGTCGAAAATCGACTGCCCGAAGCTCGGCGCCTCGGCGAGCCGGATGTTGCGACGAATCTTCGCCTCGAAGACCCGCGCAGCCGCCCAGGCCGGATGGCGATCCGCCGACGCCGTGAAGAATCCCTGCACGTCGCGGCCCACCTCGTTCGCCAGCCGCGTGCCGGCCTCGTACATGCAGAGCACCACGCCCAGTAGTTTCAGCCGGGGATTCACGTGCTCGGCGACCAGTTCGATCGTCTCCAAGAGCTTGCTCAGGCCGTGCAACGCGAGGAAGTGTGGCTGGAGCGGGAGGACAACTTCGTCCACGGCGGCCATCGCGTTGAGCGACAAGAGCCCCAGCGACGGCGGGCAGTCGATCACCATGTAGTCGAAGTTCTCGCCCGCGGGGGCGTCGCCCGTGCACCGCGGATCGGCTTCGATTCGCGACTTCAGAATCGCCTCGCGGCCCGCCTTGGCCGTGAGCGAGACTTCCACGGCCGAGAGGTCGATGTGCGACGGCACGACGCAGAGGTTTTCCCCCGCCATCACACAGGCGGCCGCGAGCGGCTGCCCGCCGACGAGCACGTCGTAGGCCGACAGCGGATGGGAGCCCGGCGCCACGCCGACATGGAGCGTCGCATGCGCCTGCGGGTCGAGATCGACGAGGCAGACACGCCTCCCGGCGCGGGCCAGTCCCACGGCCAGATTGACCGACGTCGTCGTCTTGCCGACACCACCTTTTTGATTCGCCACGGCGATCGATCGCATGGAAGGGCCTCGCTCTCGCGGGATGGGGGGAGCTTCCGCGGGGCGGAGAGAATAGGATCC
>JBIIOK010000116.1:0-7708 GCA_044336985.1 Pirellulales bacterium
TCCGCCCTGAGCCAGCCCGCCGACTCTGCGAGCCCGGGCGGCTACCTCGCCCGGTTGCGGAGCCAGTTCGGGCTGTCGCAGGCGAACCTCGGCGAGGTCGATCCCACGAGCGAGACGATGCGGCTGGCCACGCTCGGCCTCAAGAACATCGCCGTCACGCTGCTCTGGGACCGGGCGAACCATTACAAGAAGGTGGAGGACTGGACGAACCTCTCGGCCGCGCTCGAGCAGATGACGAAGCTGCAGCCGAATTTCTATTCGATCTGGGACTTCCAGGCCCACAACCTTTCCTACAACATCTCCGTCGAGTTCGACGACTACCACGATCGCTATGCCTGGGTGATGAAGGGCATCGAGTTCCTCAGGCAGGGGATCATGCTCAACCAGCGGGAGCCGCGGCTGCTCGGCCGGATGGGCTGGTTCATCGGCCAGAAGATCGGCCGGGCCGACGAGAAGAGGCAGTATCGGCGGCTCTTCAAGGCCGATGACGACTTCCACGAGCGCGACCGGCCCGGCCGCACGCTGCCGGAGCGAGACAACTGGCTCGTGGCTCGCGAGAAGTATCTCGCCGCACAGCAGCTCGCCGACTCCGGCGCACCGCTCAAGACCACCGCGCTCATCTTCCACAGCGAGCCGATGATGACCGCGATCAACTACGCCCGGGCGCTCGAGGAGGACGGCGTGTTCGGGGATGTCGCCCGCGACGCCTGGAAGCTGGCCGGCGACGAGATGCGGCGGTTTTCGATCCGCGAGATCCCGACGAGCTGGGACGTGCCGATCCGTCTCGGCCTGCGGGAGGCGGAGCTGGCCCGTGCCGATCGGCTCGCCGGGGAACTCGAGACGCTCCTCCCCGGCCGGTTCAAGGCCGTCCAGGAGGCGAAGCGGGGGGCGCTCTCGCCGGAGCAGAAGCAGGCCCTCGACACCCCGCCCATCGACCGCAGCGAATCACAGCAAAAGCTGGCGGCCGAGGCCGAGGCGGCGCTGCAGGTGACCTGGCCGATGGTGGTCCGTGAGGCTCCCGACGACCTGCGCGACAAGGCCAATGAGCTCGCGCGGCAGTATGTCGAGGCGAACGAGACCGCCGACATCATCAACCGCTACCGCGACATCGTGAACTTCGACTTCTGGCGGGCCACCTGCGAGACGGAGGTGACGGAGCCGGCCCTGCGGGCCCGCGAGGCTGCCTGGCGGGCGGAACGGGAGTTTGAAAACGCCCGGCTGCAGCCGGCGAAGAAGGCCTACGAGGAGGCGTTTGCCGCGTGGCGCGAGGTGCTCGATGCGTCGCCCGTGCTGCGGGAAGACCATCTCACCGCCGAAGACCTCGCCGAACTGGTCGGCCGCTACCGCAAGGTGCTCGACCAGCTCGACGAAAAGTTCCCGAAGCCCTTCGTGCTGCAGGACGTCCTCGACCGCGCCGGTCCGCTCGAGGAGTAGGACAGGCTTCAGCCTGTCGATATTTGTGACAGGCTGAAGCCTGTCCTACCGGCGGACGAGGAGCTTGTCGATGCGGCGGCCGTCCATGTCGACGACCTCGATCGTGAGGCCCTGCCACTGCGCCTTGTCGCCCACGGCGGGGATCCGCTCCAGTTGGGCGAGCACGAGTCCCGACACCGTCGAATAGTCACGGGGCAGGGCGTCGAGCTTCAGCCCAAACGTCTCGACGAGCTCCTCGACCGTGGCGCCGCCATCGACCAGCCACGAGCCGTCGTCGCGCCGCGTGAAGGCCGTCACCCGCTCGCGGCGATGCTCGTCGTGGATCTCTCCCACCAGCTCCTCGAGCACGTCCTCGAGCGTCACGAGCCCCTCGGTGCCGCCGTATTCGTCGAGCACGATGGCGAGCTGGTTCTTCTCCTTCTGGAAGAGCTCGAGCAGCCGGTCGAGCGGCATCGTCTCGGGAACGAAGAGCGCCCGGTGCATGATCTTGCGCAGTTCGATCGGCCACCCCATCCAGTTGTGACGCAAGACGTCCCTGAGTGAGACATAGCCGAGGATGTGGTCGAGCGAACCCTCGTAGACCGGCAGCCGCGAGTAGCCGGCCATGGCGATCGCACCGAGCACCTCGGCCGACGGGGTGTCGATGTCGAGGGCATCGAGATCGATCCGCGGCCGCATGATGTCGCGCACCGTCCGCTCGCCGAGCCGCAGGGCCTCCACCGCCACGGCCTGCTCCACGGCCTCGAGCACCCCCTCGGCCCGACCGGCCTCCAGCAGGTGCTCGATGTCGTCCACCGAGACGCTCGGCTCGTCGGTCTTGTGGGCGCCGAGCAGGAAGAGCACCGCCGAGGTGGCCGTGCTCATGCCCCAGACGAGCGGCTTCGCGATCCGCGCGAAGACCTGCATCGCGGGGGCGACGAGGCAGGCGAACGACTCGGCGCGGCGCAGCGCCAGCCGCTTGGGCACGAGCTCGCCGAGCAGGAGCGTGAGGAACGAGAGCACGGCCACGAAAATGGTCAGCGCGATCGGCTGCGCGGCCCCGGCGATCGCCGGCGGGGCATTCGCCACGATCCATGCAGCGATGTCGCTCACGAGGCGGTCGCCGCCGTAGGCCGCCGCCAGCGTGCCGACGAGCGTGATCCCCACCTGCACCGTGGGCAGAAACTTGTCGGGGCTCGAGGCGAGTTCGAGCGCCTTGCGGGCCGCCTCGTCGCCGGCCTCGGCCATCTGCCGCAGCCGGCCGCGGCGGCTGGCGACGATCGCCATCTCCGCCCCGGAAAAAAATCCGTTGGCGAGGATCAGCGCGAGGACGATGAGGAATTCCTGCAGCATGGCGAGACGTTGCGGTCGGGAGAGCGAGACGAGGCGGTCGGGAGGCCGTTCAGCTGGGGGCTTGGTCGCGGCGGATTACGGCCAGATTGTCGCGATGGACAACCTCGTCGTAGGGGCAGTAGCCAAGCTCGCCGGCGATCTGTTCGGTCTTCAGGCCGGCGATGCGCTTGAGGTCGGCTTCGGGGTAGTTGACGAGGCCGCGGGCGAATTCACGGCCATCCTCACCGGCCAGCGAGACGACGTCGCCGGTGGCGAACGATCCCTCGAGCCGTCGGATGCCGGCCGCCAGCAGGCTGCGGCCCTGCACGATCACGGCCTGTTGGGCGCCCGGGTCGACGACGATCCTGCCGCGCGAGTCGGCCGACCAGCCCAGCCAGCGCTTCCAGGCGGGCATCGTCACGCCGCGGCCGACGAAGAGCGTGCCGATGGGCTGGCCGTCGACGATCGATTCGAGCACGCGGTCGTCGCGGCCCGACGCGATGATGCAGTGACTGCCCGCCTCCGTCGCGATCCTGGCGGCGGCGATCTTGCTCGCCATGCCCCCCTTGGAGAGCCCGCCGAGCCGGTCGCGGGCGAGCGACTCTACGCCAGCGTCGATCGTCTCCACGCGGTCGAGCCGCGAGGCGCCCGGCTCCGAGGGATGGCGGTCGAACACGCCGTCGACGTCGGAGAGCAGCACCAGTAGGTCGGCTCCGAGGAGCGTCGTGACGAGCGCCGCCAGCCGGTCGTTGTCGCCGAAGCTCGTCCGCAGCTCCTCGACGCTGACGGTGTCGTTTTCATTGATGATCGGGATCGCCCCGTAGTCGAGCAGGGCCCGCAGCGTGTTGCGGATGTTGAGGTAGCGGGTGCGGTCCTGGAGATCGTCGGCTACGAGCAGCACCTGCGCCGCATGGCGGTTTTTCGACCGCAGCGACCGCTCGTAGGCCTCGATCAGGCAGCTCTGGCCGATCGCCGCGACGGCCTGCAGGTGGGCGAGCTCCTGGGGCCGCGTGGAGAGCCCCATTCGCCCCATCCCGGCGCCGACCGCACCCGAACTCACGAGCACCACGCGGCGACCCGTGGCGAGCAGGGCGTCGAACTGACGGCCGAGCGACTCGATGCGGGCGGCGTCGAGGAGGCCGTCCGGCCCGGTGAGCACGCGGGTTCCCACCTTGACGACGATCAACCGGGCGGCGGCGGCGATGTCGTGTCGAAGCGGATCGGGCATGGCGAGCAGGCGGCGGATGCGGAACGCAATTCGGCCCGCATCCTACTCTCACGGCGGGGGAGCCGGCCACCGCGGCCCGGCGGGCGCGGCCCGACTCGGGGGCGGGCTCCAAATCCCGCCGCAGGGCACGCGCCCGTTGAGGGGTTTGGCGCGAACCCGTATAGTCCGGTCGTCGCCTTCCTTTCCGGCCTTCCCTGCGGGCGTCTGCGGTGAGCGAACTCCATCACGAATGCGGCCTGGCGGCGATCTACCATCTGCCGGGTTCGGAGCCGAGCCCCCTCTGCCCCCACCAAGGGCCGGAGGAGGTGTCGCGTCTCGTGCCGCGGATGCTTCTTGACATCCAAAACCGGGGCCAACTCTCCGCTGGCATGACAGCTTGGAGCCCGGGCCGACCCCAGCTGCTCGCCACGCTCAAGGACGTGGGGAGCGTGAGCGAAGTCTTCCGCCTCAGCCACCGCGGCAAGTACGAGAGCCTGATGGAGCAGCACCTCGGCCGGGCTGCGATCGGGCACGTGCGCTACGCCACCTGCGGGGCCGAGGACCGCGGCTATGCCCAGCCGCTCGAGCGGCCCCACATCCAGAAACGGAAGTGGTTTGCCTTCGGATTCAACGGCCAGCTCGCGAATTACCCCGAGCTCCGGGCCGAAATCCTCGCCGGCGACGACAACCACCTCGCCCGCGACAACGACACCGAAGTGATCATGCACGCGATCGGCAACGAGCTGTCGCGTAACGCCGAGATCGATCCGGTGGATCTGCTGGCCGCGATCTCGAAGCGGTTCGACGGAGCCTGGAACCTCGCGATACTCGACGCCTGCGGCCGCATGATCGTGGCCCGCGATCCGCTCGGCATCCGGCCGATGGAATATGCCCGGCTCGGCCCGCTCATCGCGGCGGCCAGCGAGAGCGTGGCGCTGCTCAACCTCGGCTTCCCCGCCGAATCGATCCGCTCGCTCGAGCCCGGCACGGCACTGATCATCGACGGCGAGCAGGTGCGCATCGAGCGGTTCGCGGAGAGCCCCCGCCGGGCACACTGCTTCTTCGAGTGGATCTACTTCGCCAACGTGGCGAGCACGATGGACGACCGCAGCGTCTACCTCACGCGGAAGCGGCTCGGCGAGGAGCTCGCCCGGCTCGAGACGATCCAGATCGACTCCGACACCGTGGTCGTGCCCGTTCCCGATACGAGCAAGGCGGCCGCCGACGCCATGGCCTACCGCCTCTCGATCCCGTCGGTCGAGGGCCTGATCCGCAATCGCTACACCGGCCGAACATTCATCGATGGCGCGTCGAGCCGCCGCCAGAAGGCCGAGTCGAAATACACGCCACTCCGCGAGGTGCTCGAGGGGAAGCGAGTGATCCTGGTCGAGGATTCGATCGTCCGCAGCACCACGATGAAGGTGCTCCTCGGCCGCATGCGATCGCTGGGCCTCGCGCGGGAGATCCACGTGCGCATCGCCTGCCCGCCGATCGTCGCGCCCTGCTTCTACGGCATCGACATGTCGACGATCGACGAGCTCTTCGCCCCGGCCTTCCTGCGGGGCGGCCCGCTGACGGAAGAGGCGCAGGCCGCCATGGCGGCGAAACTCGGCGCCGATTCGCTCCGCTACCTCCCTGTGGAATCGGTCGCCCGCTCGATCGGCTTCGATACCACGGAGCTCTGCCAGGCCTGCATCACCGGCGAATATCCAACGCCCGCCGGCGAGCGGCTGTACCAGGTCGCCCTGGGCCAGGTGGCCCTCGGCCAGGCCGGCCGCACCTACGAAGCTGCCGGCAGATAGCCGTACGGAAAACATCGCCATCCGTAGGACAGGCTTCAGCCTGTCAGTACGGGCGACAGGCTGAAGCCTATCCTACTTGGCAGGTTGCGGCGCGGTCGTTGCGCACGAGCACGGCCCGCCAGACAGGCTCGCCGGCGAGGCGGGTGCGGCGCTCGAAGTGGGTGCGGTAGTCGAGGTCGTGCTCCGCGGCGCTCGGCTGCTCCTCGCTGGGCGCGCCGAAGAGACCGGTCGCCCGCGCGAGATCCATCGATTCGTTGAAATATTCCTCGACGTCGGTCCAAACGTGCAACTCCCCGCCTGCCGGCAATACGCGGCCGGCGTGCTGCAGGAAGGTCTCCGAGAGCACGCGGCGCTTGCGGTGGCGGGCCTTCCACCAGGGATCGGGAAAGTAGACGTGGATCCCCGCAAGGCAGGCGTCGGGCAGCATGGCGCGGACGAGATGGGTTGCATCGCCGTGGATGATCCGGGCATTGGCCGCCTGCTGCCGGGCGAGCTTGCCGGCGCAGAGGCGGGCGTAGCCGCCGGCGATTTCGGCGCCCAGGAAGTTTTGCTCGGGCCGCGCGGCCGAGGCGCTCGAGAGAAAGAGTCCCTTGCCGCTGCCCACCTCGAGCTCCACCGGGGCGGCCCGCGAAAAGAGCGCGGCGGGATCGACGGGCGTGGGCAGATCGGCGAGCGCGAGCAGGTGGGCGGAGAGATCGAGCGCCGGATCTGGCTTCTTCGGGGGTCGGCGTGGCATGGGGATCAGGAGCCGGTCGTGCCCCCGGCCGATTCCGCCGCCGCCTCGAGGAGATAGTCCACCGGGAGCGGCACGCCCTTGATGGTGCCATCGACCACGATGTTGTCGCGGACGATCCCCTGGAACCGGCAGACGATCATCGCCTTGGGACGCACGCGGACCCGCTCCACCGCGATGACGAGCCGGTCGCCCGGCACCACCGGCTCGCGGAAGCGGACATCCTCCATGCCGCCGAAGCCGATCACCTTGGCGTCGAGCAGGTTGTGCTTCTGCGTGTAGTAGCTCGAGAGCTGGGCGGCCGCCTCGCACATGAGCACACCCGGCATCAGCGGCATCACGGGAAAGTGGCCGCGCACCCAGAATTCATCGCGGGTGACGTCCTTGTAGCCGACGCATAGGCCGCGGCTTTGGTCCTCATGCACGATCGCCGTCAGCTGCTCCATCTCGAAACGCTGCTTGTTCCAGCGGCGGATCTCGTGGATGTCGGCGATGACGCGGTTGAGGTCGTACTCGCTCGGATGGATGATGAAGTCGCGCGGGGCCACGGCGTCGTTCCCTCGGGCAATGATCAGGTGCGGATGTGCTTCCGCTTGGCCTTGCGGGCCTTGCTGTTGGCGGGCCGGGCGCCGTGGTTGGCCTTCTTCAGTCTGCGATGGGGCTTTGCCATAGAATCCTCTGCGATGCGGTGTGGTCGGCCTTGAGGCCGGAAGGCGAGGTTGTACCACGCCCCCGCCCGCGGTGCCATCCGGCCAATCAGGCCCGCCGGTCGGCCGAGGCAGCCGCCTGCTCGGCGGCGATCGCCTCGCGCAGGCTCGTGCGGAGAATCTCCACGAAGCTCGCCCCGAGGAATCCGATCAGGGCCCCGATGACGGCCGACGAAAGTCCGCCGAGCACCGCGCCGGGCATCGAGCTGGCCGTGAAGGCGAGCAGCGATACCGTGCCCGCCGTTCCACCGCAGGCCGCGCCGATCCCCGCCGACACGGGCACCAGCCTGCCGAGGGGGGATCGCTGTTCAAGGTGGGTGGGAGCGGCTGCGGGCACCGCGGCGATCGGCCGCGGCAGACGTCGGCGGGCGGCGAGATCGCGATCGGTCGCCTCACGAAGCCGCGTGCCGAGCGCGTTGCCCGCGACATGCGCGCCGATGCTCACGAGGATCACCAGCGCCGCCATCCAGCCGGCAAGGCCCAGCCAGTTGATCGCCGCGCAGGCGATCCCCAG
>JBIIOK010000025.1:0-24836 GCA_044336985.1 Pirellulales bacterium
CCACGGTTTGTCGGCTGTTTGGAGCGACATGGCTTCGCCGGCTGGCAGACTTTTCCGATTGGGTCGATCGTACCCTCGCGACGGTCTGCCCCTTCGGCGCAGACCGCGATCCCCGTGGATGGCCCATGGTAGATATCGACCGCGCGGGTCGGCCGCCTAAACCCCGGTCGTACGCCGGCTCGCGGGCGGCAGAAGTCGCCTCGCGGTGTCCCTCGCGGACTCGGGCCAAATGCTCGTCGAGCTTCCGCCGACCCGCTCGCCTCCCGTAGCCCGCTACTCCTTGAACTCTTCGTCCACGCTCTGCTGGCTGTAGATCGGGAGATGGCGGTAGTAGACCTCGAGGATCATCGTGGCGAGCGACGTGGTGTAAATGCGGCCACCCGTCTCGCCGTGAGAGGCCTTCAAGAAAGGGTCGGCCCAGCTGCCCTGCTCGTGCCCCGTCTTTGCCTGCTCCTTCACGAGCATGTCGCGCATCTTGGCGTTCCAAGCCACCCAGCGATCGCCTTCGACATGATGCATCACCTGGGTGCCGTAGTAGTCGTAATAGAGATCGTTGTTCGGGCCCATCTTGGCAAGCCGATCGAGGCCGCGATTCAGCGCCGGGTGATCCTTCTTCCAGCCGAGATACATCCGGCAGAGCAGGCCGGCGGCAGTGAGGGAGGGCTTGTTACCGGGAGCGCTATAGCCATAGCCCGAGCCCTCGTCGGTCTGCACCGAATCGAGAAACGACACTGCCCGCTTCACGCTCATCGGATCAACTTGGAGAAAAGCCATGTGGCCGCTCTTGAGGCCCATGAGATTCCAGCCGAGGATCGACGTATCCCCCGGCGCCCGATAGCCGTAGCCCCAGCCGCCGCCGACCGGATCCTGGGAGGCCATGATGTAGTTGACCGCAAGCTGCGCGGGCATCTGGAGCCGCGGATCCTGCGTCATGGCATAGGCCTCGGAAAGGCAGATACCGGCCAGCCCCTGCACGTAACTTCCTCCACCCGCATTGCCCTTGCCCTTGACCACCTGCGTGGCGAGCGCGTTCAAGGCAAACTCGAGTTGCGTCTTGTAGGGGCCTTCCTTGTGCGTGTAGCCACGGCCGAGGAACGGCAGGAGCGCCAGCGCCGTTGCTCCTGCCACGCTGAGGTGCTTCCCGGCATGGGTGCACTGGCCGTTGCAGTTCGGCGCCTTCGCCATGTCGAAGTGCCAGCTACCGTCGGGCATCTGGTGGTTGATGAACCATTTGAGGGCGGCCTCGACGGCCGCCTCGCTTTCGGGAGTGCCACCTCCCGACTGCACGAGCTTTTTCCGGGCGTTCGGGTCGGTGCGGGCGCTGATGCCACCGGCCTTTCCTCCGACGGCGCCGACGCTGCTGAGCAGATCCTGTGAGGCGGCGGTTTCGGTGCTGAAGTCGGTGAACTCGACGGCGACGGAGGCGGCATCCACCTCGCTTGCATCGGTCACGACCTCGACGTTCTCGACCACGGCGGCATCGGTGACGACGGCCTCGGTGAACTCCTGCTGGTCGGGCGTGTCAGGCTGCTCGACCGGGAGTTCCTCCTCGAACTCCTCGAACTCTTCGACCACTTCCGGCGCGGAGGAGGTGATGACGCGGGCCTTCTCCTCCTTGGGCGGCTCCTGCACGATCAGTGCCATCGAGAGCAGGATGACGATGTGGAGCAGCATGCTCACGGCCCAGGCCGGGGCCGTCTTGAGGATGGCCGAGCCCACGGAGCGGCGCGGGCCTTCGTCCTCGTCGGCCTCGTCTTCCGGCTCGGGGGGCGGGGCGGGCTTGGGCGGCGGTTGCTTCGGCGGCGCTGCCGCCGGCTTGGCAGCCGCGGTCGGCTTCACGGGATTTGCCGAGGCGGGCTTGGCCGCCGGGGCAGTCGGCGGCTTTTTCTTACTCGCGTCGGGCTGAATGCCGCTGGACATGGGATTCTCCGGACCGCTCCCTGGGATGAAGTTCCCTGCTCTTTTGAATCATATCGACCACGAAGGGGGCCGCAAACAGGGCCGGGGCCGCCGGGGAAGGCATTTTCGCCCGCTGGCCGGGAGTGCCGCTGGCGACGGATGCGGCCGACGGGTACGATCCGCGGCTCTTTCGGAGAATCAAGATATGGCCAAAGGCAAGAAGAAACTCGAAGTCATCCACCTCGTGTGCGAGGAGACGGGCGACCAGAATTACACGCTGCGTCGCAAGTCGGGCGGCGAGAAGCTGAAGGTGAAGAAGTATTCGCCGCGGCTCCGCAAGCACACGCTTCACAACGAGAAGAAAAAGTAGAACAGGCTTCAGCCTGTGTAGGGTAGGCTTCAGCCTGCCAAGGAGACCGCTTCCTCCGGAAGCGGATCTCAACTACTCCCCCGTTCTCGCATTGCGCCGGCTCGCGGGCGGCAAAAGTCGCCTTCGCGCTGCAATTTCTCCGCTGACGACCTACGGCGATGCCGACCTCAGAAGGTCGAAATTGCATACGCTCGTCGAGCTTTCGCCGACCCACTCGCCTCCCCGCAGGCTCATCCCCTAGCCGATCGCGTCGAGGAGCGATTCGAGCGATCCGGCATCGCCGGCGTCGACCGTTTCGATCCTGTCGGCTTTGCGACGCACGGCGGCTTCGGCCGCACCCGATCCCTCGACCACGAGCAGCCGGCACTCCGCCGGCCGCGCAAACCGCGACCGCCCTGGCCGTACGACAAGATCGATCTCGCAGGCTTCTCCGGGCCCGGCCCGCGGCGCGTCTTGAAGCAGCCGGTCGATCGTGCGGCCGAACGCAGTCGTGGTGAGATCGTCAGGCAGCCCCCAGCGGATGGCGCGGGCCGGACGATGACAGAGCCCGTCGCGGCAGGCGGTGAGTCGCCCGCGGCGCAGGAAGTAGCGCACGTTCGCGCCCTCGCGCCATCTTGGCGTGGCCGAGCCGTCGGTGGGATGCCAGACGTGCAGCGAGGAGGTGCGGCCGACGATTGACTCGAGCTTCACGCCCGCCGCCCGCAGCCGCAGGCCGAGATCATCGTCCTCCTGACCCCAGCCCACGAAACGCTCGTCGCACCCGTTAACCATTTCAAAGTCGCGCCGCCAGACGCCGAAGTTGCTGCCGGCCAGCCGCGGCTTCGTGGGATGCCGAAGCAGCGTGTGCCACCAGGCCTTCCGGTGGCGTCGCGCAAGCAGCCGTCGCTCCTCCTGTGGCACGATCGCGCCGAGATTGGCTGCCGCGAGGCTGCCCGGCGCGAGCGCTGCGCTCACGCCTTCCGGCAGCCGAGCGCAGCATCCGAGATGGGCCACGCCCGGGCGGCGGCGCTCGAGATAGGCCGCGAGATGATCGCGCGGCAGGATGCAATCGCCGTCGAGAAAGAGCAGATAGTCACCGGTGGCGAGCCGGGCGCCGCGGTTGCGAACGGCCGCGAGGCGGAAGCCGTCGTGTGGCTGCGAGACGAACCGCACGGGGAAGCCCGCGGCTGCTGCGAACGAGTTGACGATCGCGGCCGTCTCGTCGGTCGAGCCGTCGTCGCTCACCACCACCTCGAAGCAGCCTCGGGCCCCCTCCTGTAGTGCGATCGATTCGAGCACGAGCGCGAGGTGCCGTGGCTTTTGGAAGGTGTTGACGATGAGCGAAAGAGCGGGCATCAGCGGTCGCTCCGCGCGCGGGCGATCACCGGGGCGACTGCGGCTTCGAGTTCCACGCCGCCGGAGAGGATCTCGATGGCGATCTCGATGGCGACAAGCGAAATGCCTCCGAGCGAGTCGGCTCGCACCTTCACGAGATCCTTGAGCGTGGTGACGAGGCGGTCGGCGGCCAGGTCGCGGGCCCACGTTCCGAGCGACTGGCGATCCGAAGCCGAATAGGCATGGTGGTCGGGGAAGGCGCGGAAGCCGACGAGCGTCGCGCCGAGCGACTCGAGCGCCCCACGGAATGCGGCGGGGTTGCCGATGCCGGCGAATGCCGCAACGCGCGCGCCGCGGAGCGAGTCCAGCGGCTCGGTCATGCCAGTCGCCGAGCGCAGCCGCAGCGGTCGATGCGCCGCCTCCACCCAGACGGCCGGCGGCCGCCCGCCGCAGGCCCGTGCAAAGGAATCCCTGATCTCCCGGCGGCGGGGAGCGTCGATGGAGTCGGCGCGCGTGAGCACCGCCACCTGGGCGCGGGCGAGGCCCGCGAGCGGCTCGCGGAGCAGGCCGCGCGGAAAGAGGTGGCCGCAGCCGAAGGGGTCGGTGGCATCGATGGCGACGATGTCGAGATCGCGGGCAAGCCGCCTATGCTGGAAGCCGTCGTCGAGCACGATCGCGCGGGCGCCAAGGGCCACGGCCGTTCGGGCGCCGTCAACGCGCACGCGATTCGCAACGTGCGGCACTTCGGGCAGCAGGATGGCGAGCTCGGCCGCCTCGTCGCTCGTCTCGCCGGGCTTCGCGCCGTAGCCGCGACTCACGATCGCCGGCGGCACACCCGCCGCGGCAAGGTGACGCGCCACCCAGGCCACGAGCGGCGTCTTCCCGGTGCCACCGAGCGTGAGGTTGCCGACGGAGATGACCGGCACCGGGGCGGATTCGGCCGGGAGCCAGCCGGCTTGGTAGGCCGCATTGCGGGCCGCGACGGCGACAGCGTAGGGGGCCGCGACCGCCGCGAGGCCGACACGGGCTGCCGCCGCTGCCGGCCCCCGCGACGTGCCGTCCACCAGCCGCTTGAACGAGTCGGCGTCGGGCAGCAGCGACATGGGGTTCTTCACACGCGGGGGGCTGGGGGGCGAATGCAGGGGCAGCGAGACGATAGCAGACTATGCAAAAAGCCCGCTTCGCCGCACGCGTTCCGCGGCAAGGCAGCCGACGGAGAACGCCGATATACTTATGGCAGCCGACGGGCGGCCTGATTTCCGACCGCGCCGGCCCCTGCCGGGAGCGTGGAACACCGCGATGGCGACAGTCACCAATGGCAGTGCGGGCCCCGGCCAATCTGTGGTCGCCGATCCGCTCGCCGTGGGCGGGTGGCGGGGCGGCGACGAATCAGACTCGAAGTCGGATCGCTACCTCGCGAAGCGGCTGGCTGCCGCGGGGGCCGACTACAAGGGCGTCGCCCTGACGACGTTTCTGCTCGGCGTCGGGGTCGCGGTGCTCGTCTGGCTGGCGGTTGGCATCATCCTGGAGCACTGGGTCGTGCCGGGCGGCCTGTCGCGGCCCGTTCGCTGGGCATGGCTCGTGACGGGGCTCGCGGCGCTCGTGGCCGCGATCATCCGCTGGGTGGTGCCGCTTGTCCGGTATCGCGTCAACCTCGTCTATGCGGCGCGAGCCATCGAGCGCGAACACCCCGAGCTGCACAACGACCTCGTCAACACGGTGCTCGTGAAGGCGCATCCCGAGGCGAGCCCGCCGATGGTCGTGCGGTCGCTCGAGCGAAGAACCGCGAAGCGGCTTTCCGACTTGCCGGCGGAGGGGGTCATCGACCGCACGCCGGCCCTGCGGCTGGCCTGCGTGCTGGCCGCGCTCGTCGGCATCGCCTGCCTGTATGAGGTGTTTGCGCCGAAGAGTTTCGTCGTAAGCGCGGCGCGGCTGCTCGCGCCGTGGGCGACGTGGGCCGCGCCTTCGCGGGTGGCGATCAGTCCCGTCGAACTGGCGTGGCGGATGCCCGGCGAGCAG
This sequence comes from Pirellulales bacterium, assembly GCA_044336985.1. Lineage (GTDB taxonomy): Bacteria > Planctomycetota > Planctomycetia > Pirellulales > UBA1268 > RGVT01. The sequence goes on from JBIIOK010000025.1 coordinate 5,603, forward strand.
GCGGGCCGCGGGCAGGAAGAGGGAGGCGGCGGCGATCGTCGCCGGCTCGTCGTCGAGTCGGGTGCGGCCACGCTCGTGCGCGGCAGGCAGCTCGTCGTCTCGGCCGACATCCGCGGCTTGCGGCGTGACGAGCAGCCGAACGTGACGGTCGCTCCACTCGCCGCCGGCGGCGCGGGCGATCGCGCCCTGGCATCGTGGCAGGCGGAAATGGATCGTGGTGAGGCCGTGGCGGGGCTGCGGTCACCCGCCGAATCGTCTCGCGTCAAGCGATTCGCCGTCGTGCTCCCCGATTCCGCGCGGGGCCTCGACGAGCCGGTGGAGATCGTGATCTCTGCCGGCGATGCCCGCAGCGAACCGGTGCGGATCGCGGTCGTCGATTCGCCATCGCTGCTCGTGCGGGAGGTTCGCTACGACTATCCGCCCTACACACGCAGGCAGGCGGAGACCGTCGAGTGGCAGGGAGACATCCGTGCGGTCGAGGCAACGCAGGTGACCGTCATCGCTGAAAGCAACCAGCCACTCGACGCCGCTTGGATCGACTTCGACTGCGACGGTGACCACGATCTCCCGTTCAACAAGAAGGCGAACGACCTGGCGCGGGTGACGAAGTCGTTTCCGCTGCAGATGAACGCCGAACGCTCGGGCCCGGCGCACGCCTTCTATCGGCTCATGTTTCGGCCGCGGGCCGCGACGGGGTCGGCCCGGGAGCCCGAGGTCGTCGAGCCGATGGAGCATCGGATCGAGGTGATCCCGGATCTCGCGCCGGAGGTGTCGATCGAGGAGCCGCGGGAATCGCCGGCAAGGGTGCCGCCCGGCGCACCAGTCGCGGTTCGCGTGCGGGCCCTCGACCCTGATTTCGCGCTGGCCCGCGTCGGCATCGAGACGCGGCTGCGAGGCGGCCCGATCCAGCCGGGCATCACGCTGCTTGCCGAGGAGAAGGCGGGCCTCTTCAAGGGGAGCGCGAGGATCGTTCCCGAGCGGCTCGGGGCGGGGCCGGGGAGCGTGCTCGAATACCGCGCCGTGGCAATCGATACGCGGCCGCAGACGCCAAACATTTCGTACACCGGCTGGCAGTCGCTCGAGATCGACGCCTCGGCCCCCGCGCGGCCTCCCGAGGATCCGGCGCCGCGGTCGGCCGGCGATCGGGGCGAGCGATCTGACGATCAGGGCGAGCGATCTGGTGATGACGGAGCGGATTCGGCCGATGCCGGTGAAAGCCAGGGCAAGGGAGAGCCCGAAGGCGAAGAGCCGTCGCCGGAGCGGCAGGGGCAACAAGAAGAACAGCAGCAGCCGTCGGAGCAAAAGAAGCAAGATCAAGAGAAGCAAGATCAAGAACAGCAACATCAGCAGAATCAAAACGGCCAGCAGTCGAAGCCGCAGCAGGGCGACAAGAGCGGCGCCGCGGAAGGTGGCCAGAAAGGCGGCAACCAGGAGACCCCCGGTCAGAGCCAGCGCGGTGACAAACAGGGCGCGGGCGGCAACCAGGGGCAGGGTGCCGAACAAGGGCAGGGCGTCGGCGCGCAGGGCGAAAGGCAGGGTGGCCAGAAGTCGGGAAGTCAGAAGTCGCAGGACGGCGGCGGCGACAAGGCCGGCGACAACAAGTCAGGCGCTGAGCAACAGAACGGCCAGAACCAGAATGGCCAGGAGCAGGGGGGTAAAGAGCAGGGCGGTAAGCAACAGGGCGGCGGCCAACAGAACGGTAAGGAGCAGGACGGCAAGTCAGATGCGGGCAAGGAGCAGGGGGCCACGCAAGCCGGCGGCAAGCCGAAGCCGAATCCGGCGGTCGCCTCGGACGGCACGAATGACGGCGAAGCGATGGAGCGAATCCTTGATCACCGCCGGCAGCAGGGGGGCGACAAGAAACCCAACGGCGACAAGCAGTCTGGGCAGAACCAGCAGGCGGGCAAGCCCGGTGGTGAGAAACCTGCCGGCGAATCGGACACCGGCAAGCAACAGCCGGGCGGTGAAAAGCAGCAGCCGGGCGGTGACAAGCAAGCCGCAGAGCAACAAGGCGACAAGAAGAACGAGGGCGCGTCCCAATGTGATAAGGCCGACGGCAAGCCGTGCGGCAAGGATGGCTGCTCGACCTGTTCCGGCGGAGGCAAGGCAGGCGATGGAGCCGGCAAGCCCGGAGCCGGCAAGGAAGGTCAAGGCAAGGAAGGCGCTGGCGAACAAGGCGAAGGCCAGCAGCCAGGATCCGGCCAGCGGGGTTCGGGCCAGCAGCAGTCCACTGGCGAAAAGAGCGGCGATGGCCGGGAAGGGCAAAGCCAGCAGGGCGGCGGCGAAGGCGAGAAGCAAGGCGCCGAGAAGGGCGCCGAGAAGCACGGTGGCCAGCAGGCGGCTGGCGACAAGCAGGACAGTGGCGAGCAAGGCGGCGACGGAAAAGGCGGCGAGCAGCAGGGCGGCGAAGCTGCCGGGAAACAGCCGGGCGGCAATGAACAGTCGGGTGCTCCGCAACCGGGCGGCGAACAACCGGGCGGCCAGCAGGCCGGCAACGAGCAGGCCGGCAACGCGGATCAGTCGGGGAAGGCTGCGCGAGAAGGTGGCCAGGGGCCGAAGGAAGGCGAGGCTCCGGCCCCGGCTCAATCGGGCAAGCCGGGCTCTGGCTCGGGCGCCGCGGGCAGCGGAGGCTGGGCCGGCGGCGAAGGGCCGCACGAGCCTGGCAAGCCGCAGGCCGAAGGCGCTGCGCCGTCGAAGAAAACCGAATGGGGCGAAGGGGATCTGCGCAGCGCCAAGAATGCCGCCGACCTCGCCATCGAACACCTGCGCAGCGCCGTCGAGTCGGGCAGCAGCGACGTGCTCGACCGTCTCGGCTGGACCCGCGAACAGGCTCGTGCGTTCCTCGAGCGCTGGGAGACGATGCGGCGCATGGCCGAAAGTGACGATCCCGTGCAGCGCGGTGAATTCGAACGGGCCGTCCGCAGCCTCGGCCTGCGTCCCGATGGCGTGCGGTCGAGCCGCGACGTGCCGAGCGATGTGCGCGGCGGACAGTCCGAGGGCCGCCGCAGCCGTCCGCCGAGCGAGTATCGCGAGCAGTTCAAGGCCTACACGCAGGGCACCGCCGGAGAATGAGCCAGATGTTCGATGGGCCGAGGTATCTGGCCGCATTCGGCCCGAAGCGGGTGCCGCACTGTTTCACCGACGTCTTGATCCTCGGCGGCGGGCTTGCCGGGCTGCGGGCCGCGCTTGCGGTCGATCCGCGGCTCTCGGTCACCGTCGTCACAAAGGATGACCTGCAGAGTTCGTCAAGCCAGTGGGCGCAGGGTGGCATCGCCGGCGTGGTCGATCCCGAGGACCGCTTCGACAACCACGTGTCCGACACGCTCACCGCCGGCGGTGGGCTCTGCCATCAGGACGTCGTCGATTCGGTCATCCGCGAGGCACCGGGCCGAATCGCCGAGCTGATTGCCTGGGGCACGCGGTTCGACGAGCGCGACGGCGCGCTCGAACTGGGCCGCGAGGGGGGCCACAGCCACCACCGCATCGTGCACGCGCTCGGCGACGCCACCGGCCGCGAGGTGATGCGGGCCGTGATCGACCGGGCCCGCTCGCTCGAAAACCTCGAGGTCTGGCCCGACACCTTCACGATCGACCTCGTGACATTCGACGGCGCCTGCCGCGGTGCGCTCGTCTGGAACAAGTCCCATGGCAAGACGCTCGTCTGGGCGCGGCGCACGATCCTCGCCACGGGCGGCGCGGGGCAGCTCTACCGCGAGTCGACGAATCCCGACGGGGCCAGCGGCGACGGGATGGCGCTCGCCTGGCGGGCGGGTGCGGCGGTCCGCGACATGGAGTTCATGCAGTTCCATCCCACGGTGCTCTACATCGCCGGCGGCGCGCGGAGCCTGATCACGGAGGCCGTGCGCGGGGCCGGGGCGCATCTCGTCGATCGCGACGGCCGCCGCTTCATGCCGGAATTCGACCAACGGGCGGAGCTTGCGCCGCGCGACGTCGTCTCGCAGGCCATCAACGTGGTGATGCAACGGTCGCACCACTCGAATGTCTACCTCGATCTCTCCCATCTCGACGCCGCGATGGTGCACCGGCGATTTCCGGGCATGGCGCAGATCTGCGCGAAGTTCGGCCTCGATCTTGCCCGCGACCGCATCCCGGTGCGGCCCGGCGCCCACTACATGATCGGCGGGGTGACCGTCGATGCCGAGGGGCGGACGAGCCTGCCGGGTCTGTTCGCGGCCGGCGAGGTCACCTCGAGCGGCCTGCACGGCGCCAACCGGCTCGCGAGCAACAGCCTGCTCGAGGGGCTCGTCTATGGCGCCCGCGCCGGGCAGGCCGTGAGCGAGGAATTGCTCGCTGCTCCTGAGGAAGGCGCGTTTCGCGTGCCGCCGCTCGCCAATGCCAAGGTCGGTGACGCCAACGGCTCGCTCGACCTGGGCGACATCCGCAACTCGCTCCGCAGCCTGATGTGGCGGCACGTGGGCGTGGAGCGGTCGGGCGCCGCGCTCGCCGAGGCGCTCGACACCGTCGAGGGCTGGTGCCGCTACGTGCTGCCGCGGCAGTTCGCCGACCCGCAGGGCTGGCAGCTGCAAAACATGCTCGAGGTCGCCCGGCTGATGATCCGCGCGGCGATCACGCGGTGCGAGACCCGGGGCGTGCACGTGCGGGGGGATTTTCCCGAGCGGCGCGAGGCCTGGAGGTGCCACATCGGCTGGTTGCGCGGCCGGCCGGAGCCGCTGCTCGAGCCGCTGCCCCCGGCGGCAATCGCCGGCGCGCCGGCCACGAAGGGATTGCCGGAAAAGGCAGCGGTGGTCAAGAATTGAGGGTCGGCAAGAATTGTCGGCACCTGCGTTCGCAGCCGGTGTTTGCCCCGTTCCCCGGAAGATTCATCTCGAGCAGCCATGTCGGACGTGAAACACAGTTCCAGCGAAGCCATGATCGAGGCCGACGGCCTCACGAAGTATTACGGACCCTTCATCGCCATCGAGGACATCTCGTTCCGCGTGCCCCGCGGCGAGGTCGTCGCCTTCCTCGGCCCCAACGGCGCCGGCAAGAGCACGACCATGAAGATCCTTACCGGCTATCTCGCGCCGACCTCGGGCACGTCGCGGATCGCCGGCTACGACATGTCGACCGACCGGCTCAAGGGCGCGGAGCGGCTGGGCTACCTGCCGGAGAACGGCCCGCTCTATCCCGACATGACGCCCCGCAGCCTGCTCGAATTCTTCGCCGACGCCCGCGGGCTCACGGGCCACAGGCGCGAGGAACGGATCGAAGCGGTCGTGCGGCAGTGCGAGCTCGGCAGCGTGATCGGCAAGGCGATCGGCAAGCTCTCGAAGGGCTATCGGCAGCGCGTGGGGATGGCCCAGGTGCTCCTCCACGAGCCCGACGTGCTCATCCTCGACGAGCCGACCAGCGGCCTCGACCCGAATCAGATTCGTGAAGTCCGCGAGACGATCCGCCGGCTCGGTGAGCAGAAGACGATTCTCCTCTCGACGCATATCCTCCAGGAGGTGGAGGCGCTCGCCGACCGCGTGATCCTGATCGCGGAGGGCCGCCTGCGGTTCGACGGCACGCCCGCCGAACTCCGGCGCGACGGCCGCGGCCTCGACGAGCGGTTCCACGAACTGACCCGCTCGGCATGACCGCTCGCCGCCGCGGCCCGCGAGCTCTCCTCGCTCGCGCGTCGGGCTTCCGTAAACCAAAACCCACGTCAAACTCCGCTCACGAAAGCCCGCAGCGCAAGCAAGGTCCATCCGCCCGCCACTCCAAACCACGCCACCCCCACCCGCCCCGCGAGAACCTCCCGAACACACCTCGCTCGCGCGTCGGGCTTCCGTAGCAGCCGTCTTGAACCAATTTGCAATCGCAACGCCGACGCGTATTAAAGGGACCTTAGCATCATGAAGTGGCACGTTCTCGACGCCGTGTTCAAGCGGAATTTCGTCGCCTACTTTTCCAATCCCACCGGCTACGTATTCATCTGCGTCTTCGTGCTCCTGGGATCGCTGGCGGCGTTCTGGCCGCCGGAGTTCTTCAACGCGAATCTCGCGAACCTCGACCAGCTCAACCGCTACCTGCCCTACATCCTGCTCGTCTTCATTCCGGCGATCACGATGAGCGTCTGGGCGGACGAACGCCGGCAGGGCACCGACGAACTGCTGCTCACGATCCCGGCGAGCGACTGGGAGGTGGTGTTCGGCAAGTACCTTGCCACGGTCGGGATCTACACCGTGGCGCTGCTATTTTCCTGCGTCTGCAATCTGATCATCCTGCTGCGCTGGGGCACGCCGGACGGCGGGCTCTTCCTCGCGAACTACCTCGGCTACTGGTTCGTCGGCCTGGCGATGCTCGCGATCGGCATGGTGGCGAGCTTCCTGACGAGCAACCTCACCGTGGCCTTCATTCTCGGCCTCGCGCTCAACGCGCCGTTGGCGATGGCCGACCGCGCCGGGGCCGTCATGGGGCCGAAGCTCGCGGCGGCCGTTCGCGGCTGGAGCCTCGCCGAGCAGTTCTCCGATTTCGGCCGCGGGGTGGTGAGCCTCTCGTCGATCGCCTATTTCCTCGGCGTGGTCGCGGTCTGCCTCTACATCGCGATGGTGCTCATCGGCCGCCGGCTGTGGACGGGCCGCCGTGACGGCGGCAGCCTGGGGCTGCACTATGCCGCGCGGGCGCTCGGCCTGGCCGCCGCGGCCGTCGGGGCCGTGCTCTTCTTTAGATCGCTCGACGTGCGGCCTGATCTCTCCGAGGGGCGAATCAGCTCGCTCTCCGCCGACACGCGGCGGCTGCTCGCCGGCCTCGAGTCGGATCGGCCGATCGACATCAAGGCCTACGTGAGCCCGACGGTGCCCGAGGACTACGCGCAGACGAGGCTCAACCTGCTCAACATGCTGCGGCAGTTCCAGCGGCTTGGCGCGGGGAAGATCAAGGTGGAGGTGATCCCGACCGAGCCGAAGACGGAGGCGGCGGCGCTGGCGAGCCAGCAGTTCGGCATCGAGCCGGTGACGGTGCTCTCCCGTGTGCGTGGCACCTACCGTGACGAGGAAATCTTCATGGGCTGCGCGTTCACCAGCGGCCTTGAAAAGGTCGTCGTGCCCTTCTTCGACAAGGGCACGCCGGTCGAATACGAGCTCATCCGCTCGATCTGCACGGCCGCCCAGCAGAAGCGGCGGCGGGTCGGCGTGCTCACGACCGACGCCGATCTCTTCGGCGGCTTCGACATGATGAGCGGGCAGCAGCGGCCCCGGCAGCCGCTCGTCGACGAACTCGAGAAGCAATATGACGTGGTGCAGGTCGATCCCTCGGCCCCGATCACGGAAAAATATGACGTCCTGCTTGCGGTGCAGCCTTCGGCACTCGGGCCGGAGCAGCTGGCGAATTTCGTGGCCGCGGTGCGGGCGGGCCAGCCGGTGGCGATCTTCGAGGATCCGCTGCCGGTGCTCATGCAGGGCGTGCCGGGCACGGGCCAGCCCCGGCGCGGCCCCGGCGGGCCGATGGCGATGTTTCAGCCGCAGGGGCAGCCGAAGGGAGACATCAATCTCCTCTGGCAGACGCTCGGCGTGAAGCTCGGCGCGGCGGCTGGTCGGCCGGCGATGGGGCAGATGGGCGTCGAACCCTACGTCGTCTGGCAGGACTACAACCCGCATCCCAAGCTCGAGCTGCCCGGCGAGTTCGTCTTCATCGACGCCGACATGGGCGCCGCGGGCGGCGAGAAGGCGGCGGGCTTCAATCAGGCGCAGCCGATCACCGCCGGCCTGCAGGAGGTGCTCTTCCCCTTCCCAGGCTCAGTGGTGAAGGACGAGTCGGCCGACGTCTCCTTCATGCCGCTGGCGCAGACCGGCACGCGTTCGGGCACGATCGAGGTCGAGCAGGTGATGGGCAATCGCGGCGACATGCGGCAGCTCCGCCTCTTCGAGAAGCCCGGGCGGCAGGCGATGACGCTCGCCGTGGCCATCGAACGGAAGGCCTCCGGGCCGGCCGACGCCGCCGCAGGGGCTCCCATCCGCGCGGTCGTGGTCGCCGACATCGACCTGCTCGACGGCCGGATCTTCGGCCTGCGGAATCGCCCCGACGAGGTCTTCGGCCTCGACTTTGACAATGTCACCTTCGCCCTCAACGTGCTCGACACGCTCGCGGGCGACGATCGGTTCCTCGACATCCGCAAGCGGAAGCCGAAGCACCGCACGCTCGAGCGGATTGAAGATACGGTCGCGGAGGCCCGCGAACAGGCCGACGCCGAGCGGCAGAAGTTCATCGCCGAGTTCGACGCGGCCGAGCGGGAGGCCAATGCCTCCATGCAGAAGGAGGTCGGCGAATTCGAGAAGAAGATCACGGAGCTCGAGTCCGCCGGCGACACCGACCCGCAGGCCGCCATGCAGGCGGTGCAGCAGCTCGCCAGCCGCCAGCGGCTCGCCCAGCGGCGGCTCGACACGAAGATCGAGCAGCTCAAGCGGAAGCGAGATGCCGAGGTGGAGGCGGTCGAGCGGCAGCTCGGCGCGAAGGTGCGGCAGGAGCAGGACCGGCAGAAGTGGCTGGCGGTGCTGCTGCCCCCGATCCCGCCGCTCGTGGTGGCGTTCTTTGTCTATTTTCGCCGCCGCGCCAGTGAGCGCGAGGGTGTCTCGAAGGCGCGGCTGCGTTAGCCGAGGCCCACACGTTCAACACGGATCATCCAGCCAAGGAGTGACGAGATGGAATCGCAGGATCACGCTGGTGGCATGTCGCCGGTGATGCGCAAGACCGCGCTCTTTCTGCTCGGCGGCGTGGGCATGCTCTTGCTCGGGGCCGCCGTGCAGCCGCGGTTCAAGCGTCCGAAGACCGAGGCCGACGAGCAGCGGGTGCTTTTTCCCGAGCTCTCCGACGCGTCGAAGGCGGCGAGCCTCGAGATCGTGAGGTATGACGAGGAGCTGGCGACGCTCGCCCCCTTCAAGGTGGTGCAGTCGGGCGGCGTGTGGGTGCTGCCCTCCCATCAGAATTACCCCGCCGACGCCAAGGATCACCTCGCGGCCGCCGCGACCGAACTCGTCGACGTGAAGGCGCTCGATGTGGTGAGCTCGTCGCCGGCCGATCACGAGACCTACGGCGTGATCGAGCCCGATCCGGAGAAGATCAAGCCGGGCATGACGGGCATCGGCGAGCTTGTGGAGGTTCGCGACGCGACCGGCACCAAGCTCGCGCGGCTCATCATCGGCAAGGAAGACAAGCGGCCGGCCAGCGGCATGGCGGCGGCTCCGGGCCGCGGCCTGCGGTTCGTCCGCAAGGCGGGGCAGGATCCCGTCTACCGCATCGAGATCGACACCTCGAAGTTCACGACGCGGTTCGACGACTGGATCGAGAAGGACCTGCTCAAGCTCTCCCCCTGGGACGTCCGCCGCCTCGTGCTCGACGATTACACGCTTGGCGCCGTGGAGTCGGGTGGCCGCATTCGAGTCGAGCAAAACCGCAAGAGCCGTATCGATCTGACCTACGATGACAAGGACGCGAAGTGGTCGCTCGTGAAGCTCGAGTCGTTCGCCGACGGCAAGACGGCGAAGGAGGAGAAGCTCCCGGAGGGGGATGAGCTCGCCTCGGGCAAGCTCAACGACCTCCGCAACGCCCTCGGCGACCTCAAGATCATCGACGTGGCGCGGAAGCCCGCCGGCCTGAGCGCCGAGCTCAAGGCCGAGGAGAAGTTCACCGCCGATTCAGAAGCCGTCACGTCGATGCAGCAGCGCGGCTTCCTGCCGCTCAAGTCGGGCGACATTCTCTCGACCGACGGCGAGACGATCGTGGGTATGAAGGACGGCGTCGAATACGTCTTGCGGTTCGGGGCCGGCACGACCGTGGCCGGCGACGCGAAGGACGATGCGAAAGAAGGCGAGACCGCGGGCGAAACCGCCGGCCGCTACCTGCTGGTGATGGCCCGGTTCAACGAGGGGCTGCTCGAGAAGCCGCAGCTCGACCCCGTGCCGGACGCGCCGGAGGAACCAGTGAAGAAGGACGCCGCAGAGGGGAAGGATGGAGAGAAGAAGGACGGCGACGCCGCCGAGAAACTGAAGGCGGCCGACGAGGCGGAGGCCAAGGCGCAGGCTGCGCTCGAGGAGAAGCGACGCGTCGAGCGCGAAAACCGCCGCAAGCAGGACGAGTATGACGACCAGGTGAAGGCGGCCCAGAAGCGGGTGCGGGAGCTCAACAACCGCTTCGCCGACTGGTACTACGTCGTCTCGAACAAGGAATACGCGAAGATCCACCTCACGCGCGACGCGATCGCGCAGAAGAAGGAAGCGGAGCCGAAGGAGCCGCAGCCACCCAAGTAGGACAGGCTTCAGCCTGTCGCACACGGAAGCCCGACGCGCGAGCGAGGAGAGTCAGGGCGTTTTCACGGGGCGGGTGGGGGCGGCGTTGGTTGGGGTTGAGGGCGAATGGACCTTGCTCGCGCTGCGGGCTTCCGTGAGTCGGAATCTCCCGTTAAACGCATCCGCTTTGCGCCGGTGGCGCGTGGCCGGTAGGATTCACGGGCTCCCCACCGCGTTCCCCGGCTGCCCACGATGTCCGAGATTCTCACCTCGCCGCGATCTTCCCGATTCGGGCGGGCCGTGGGATTCCGATTGGCGGGCATCGGCAGTTATGCCCCGCCGCAGGTCGTCACGAATGCCGACTTGGCCCGGCTCGGCTGTGACCCCCAGTGGATCGTCGAGCGCTCGGGCATCCGCGAGCGGCGGCACGCCCCGCCCGAGATGGCCACGAGCGACCTGGCGGCGGCCGCTGGAAGGGCCGCGATCGATCAGGCCGGCGTCGCTGCCGGCGACATCGACCTGCTCGTCCTCGGCACGTTCACGCCCGACATGTGCATTCCGTCGACCGCCTGTATCGTGCAGGAGAAGCTCGGCCTCGACGCACCCGCGATGGACGTGACGGCGGCCTGCGCCGGATTCGCCTACGCCCTGGTCACCGCAGCGCAGTTCCTCGCCTCCGGCTCGAGCCGGCTCGCGCTCGTCGTCGGCGCCGACACGAACTCCCGCGTGGTCGATCCCGACGACATCAAGACCTGGCCTCTCTTCGGCGACGGCGCCGGCGCCGTGTTGCTCGAACCCGTGGATCCCGGTTCCGCAGGCCAGGAGCGAGGGCTGCTTGCCTTCTCGCTCGGTTCCGACGGCCGGGGCGCAGGGCTCCTCGCCTGCCCGATGAGCGGCTCCCGGCAGCCGATCACCGCGGAGGGCGCCGCGCGGCGGGAGCAGTTCATGCGAATGGACGGCCGCGCGGTCTTCAAGTGGGCGATCCGGCTCGCCGAAGAAAACATCCGTCACGTGGTCGAACGGTCGGGCCTGTCGCTCGACGCGATCGACCTCTTCGTGCTCCACCAGGCGAATGCCCGGATCATCGAAGGGGCGCGGTCGGCCCTGGGTGTGTCCGAACAACGATTCATGGTGAACCTCGACCGCTACGGCAACACGTCGAGCGGTTCGATCCCTCTCGCGCTCGACGAGGCCTGGCGGACCGGTCGTGTCGGGCCGGGCAGCACGGTCGTGGTATGCGGCTTCGGCGGCGGCCTCGCCTGGGGCAGCGCCGTGTGGAGGCTGTGACGCGAATGCTTTTACGCGCCCAACCCGGATCGGGCCTGCACATGCCCTCTCGGCGGACGTTCGCTACGGACATCCTGTCCTTCGCTCACTGCATGTCCGCTTCGCTTCGGCATCCTGCCTGCGCTCGCTTCCATAGCCCGCGAGAGGGCATGTGCAGGCCCGATCCTCGCTCAATCGAAAAACGGGGAGGCTTCGGGCGACCCGTGCCCCGGGAGCCGGCGTTGCTGACAAGCGAAGGCAGGATGCCGAGAGCGCAGTCAGCATCGAGTGAGCGAAGGGCATGGATGCCCGCAGCGAACGTCCGGCGACGGGGCACGGGTCGCCCGAAGCCGGGGCGTCTACAGGAGCACATTGCCGCATGAGTGACACCATCATCGAGAAGAAGTTGCCCGCGCGGCGCGATGTGCCTGTCGGGGATACCTGGGATCTGTCGAGCCTCTTTTCGTCTGATAAAGAGTGGGAGGCGGCGCTCGCGGCTTGGGAACAGCGCATTCCTGGCTTCGCGGCGTTTGCCGGGACGCTCGCTTCGAGTCCTGAAAGGCTCGCTGAATGCCTCGCCTACGACCTCGCGGTCGATCGCGAGGGGGACCGGATCGGCACCTACGCGCACCTGCGCGCGAGCGAGGATCAGGCGGCGGCCGAGGCGCAGCGGATGGTGGGGCGGTTTCAGCACGTCGCCACGCTCGCCGGTGAGAAGGCCAGCTTCATCCGCCCCGAGATCATGGCGATTCCGCCCGAGACGCTCGCGGCCTGGATGAAGCTGCCGGTGCTGGCCGACTGTCGGCTCATGCTCGAGCGGCTCGTCCGCACCCGGCCGCACGTGCTCTCCGAAGCGGAGGAAAAGCTGCTCGCGATGCAGGGCACGTTCGCCGGCACCGCGGGCAAGGTCTTCCGGCAGCTGACCGACGCCGACATGAAGTTCGGCGGCGTGACGACGGGCAAGGGGGAGCGGATCGAGCTTTCCAATGCCACGTTCGTGACGCTCCTGCACGACACCTCGCGGCCGGTTCGCAAGACGGCGTTCCACCAGTACTACGAGCAATACGAGGCCCACGCCAACACGCTCGCCGCCACGCTCTCAGGTTCCGTCGAACGTGACGTCTATGCGGCGAGGGTTCGCCACTACACAAGCGCCGTCGAGGCGGCCCTCTTCGGCGACAACGTGCCGCTCGCCGTCTACGACCAGCTCGTCAAGGCCGTCCGCGACAACCTGCCGGTCGTCCACCGCTACTACGACCTGCGGAAGCGGATCATGGGGCTCGACGAGATCCACCACTACGATTGCTACGTGCCGCTCGTGCCCGAGCTCGAGCAGCGGCATACCTGGGACGAGGGTGTGAAGCTCGTCGTCGAGTCGCTCGCGCCGCTCGGGCCCGAGTATTGCCGTCGGCTCGAGCAGGGGCTCTCCGGCCGCTGGTGTGACCGCTATCCGAATGCGGGCAAACAGTCGGGCGCCTTCAGCTCCGGCACCTACGACTCCGACCCCTACATCCTGATGAACTTCCAGGAAGAGGCGATCGAGCACGTCTTCACGCTCGCCCACGAGGCGGGCCATTCGATGCACACGCGGTATTCCGCGGAGGCGCAGCCCTACCAGTATTCGGGCTACACGATCTTCGTGGCCGAGGTGGCGAGCACGTTCAACGAGCAATTGCTCGCGCGGCTCCTGCTCGCGCGGGCCACGTCGCCGAAGGAGCGGGCGGCGATCCTCGTCCGCGAGATCGACTCGATCCGGGCCACGATCGTGCGGCAGACGATGTTCGCCGAGTTCGAGCGGAAGTCGCACGCCTCGGTGGAGGCGGGGGAGCCGCTCACGCTCGAGCGGATCCGTGGGATCTACCGCGAACTGCTCGACGCCTATTTCGGACCGAAGTTCGTGATCGACAAGCAACTCGAGCTCGAGTGCCTGCGGATCCCCCACTTCTACAACGCCTTCTATGTGTATAAGTACGCCACCGGCCTGTCGGCGGCGATCACGCTGGCGAAGCGGGTGGCCGAAGGCGGCGCGAAGGAACTGGAGGCCTACCTGCGGTTCCTCCAGGGGGGCTGTTCGCAATGGCCGCTCGACCTGCTCCGCGAGGCGGGCGTCGATCTCGAGAAGCCTGAGCCCGTGGCGACGGCGCTTGCCCAATTCGGCCGGCTCGTCGATGAACTGGGAACCGTGCTGTGAGGCTTCTGCGATATGAGTGAAATCATCCCCAAGGTCGTCGTCGTCGGCCGGCCCAACGTCGGCAAGTCGAGCCTCTTCAATTGGATCGTCGGCAAGCGGATCGCGATCGAGGATCCGACCGCGGGCGTCACCCGCGACCGGCTCGTGCAGCGGGTGGAGCTCGACGGCCGCGTCTGCGACCTCGTCGACACCGGCGGCATGGGCTTCGACGATCCCGACGGGCTCACGAGCCAGATCGACCGGCAGATCGAATCGGGTCTGGCCGAGGCGGCGCTGGTGCTTTTCGTCGTCGAGGTGCGAAGCGGGCTGTTGCCCGCCGACCGCGACGTGGCCGAGCGGGTGCGCAAGACCGGCGCCACTGTCCTGCTCGTCGCCAACAAGGCCGACGACCCGAAGTTCGACGTCCATGCGCATGAGTTCGACAGCCTCGGCTTCGGCGAGCCGCTCGTCGTGAGCGTGCGGCAAAACCGCAACCGCGATGAGCTCGTTGAGGCGATCGTGGAGCACCTGCCGGAGGCGTGGCCCGAGGAGGAGGCCGAGGGGGCCGAGCTGCCGGAGATGAAGCTCGCGATCGTCGGCCGGCGGAACGTCGGCAAGAGCACGTTCGTCAATGCGCTCGCCAAGGAGGAGCGGGTGATCACGAGCCCCGTGGCGGGCACCACCCGCGACAGCGTGGATGTGCGGTTCGAGGTGGACGGCCACCCCTTCCTCGCGATCGACACGCCGGGCCTGCGGCGGGCGAAGAGCCGCAAGACCGACATCGACTTCTACTCCACCCATCGTGCCCAGCGGAGCGTCCGCCGCGCCGACGTCGTGCTGCTCTTCTTCGACGCCACCGAGCCGATCGGCAAGGTCGACAAGCAGCTCGCCGACACCGTGGCCGAGGAATCGAAGCCGGTGGTGCTCGTCGTCAACAAGTGGGATCTGTATGCCGGCGACGTGAAGCAGCAGGAGTGGGTGCAGTATCTCCGCGACACGTTTCGCACGATGCCCTGGGCGCCCGTGGAATTCGTGACGGCGAAGAACGGCCGCAACGTGAAGGCTGTCGTCGACACGGCGCAGCGGCTCTTCCGCCAGAGCCGCACGCGGGTGCCGACGGCGAAACTCAACGCGATCCTCCGCGGCGCGATCGAGGCCAACCAGCCGCCGGCCGACACCCGCGGCAAGCCCGTCCGGATCTTCTATGCCACGCAGGTCGAGACCGCGCCGCCGACGATCGTGCTCTCCACGAGCGCACCGAAGAGCGTGTCGGACCCCTACCGGCGCTATCTGTTGGGCGTGATCCGCAAGCACACGCCCTTCCGCGAGGTGCCGATCAAGCTGCTCGTGCGGGGTCGCACGGTGGAAGGGCCGGCGGAGTAACGGTATTATGGCAGGGTGAGTTCGACCATGTCGGTTGCGGAAGCCCGACGCGCGAGCGAGGAGTGTTGACGTGGTTCGCCGACGATCCTTGCTTGCGCTGCGGGCTTCCGTGAACTCCAAAACTCTCGAACGGAGCAAACAGCATGCAACATGCCCATGAATCTGCCGCGTTGGTTTCCCGCCGCGATGCCCTCAAGGCCGTCGGTGCGATCGGGGGCGCCGTCGCCACGATGCAGTCCGTCCACGCGCAGACGCCGTCGAGCGACGTGATTCGCGTGGGCCTGATCGGGGCCGGCGGCCGCGGCACCGGCGCCCTGCAGCAGGCGCTCTCGGTGCCGGGCTCCAACGTGAAGGTGACGGCGATCGCCGATGTCTTCGAAGACCGGCTCAAAGGCGCGCTCAAGGCCGTCGAGAGCATGGAGGGGAAGGTCGACGTACCCGAGGAGCGGCAGTTCAAGGGGCTCGATGGCTATCGGCAGGTGCTCGAGCACAGCGATCTCGTGATCCTCGCCACGCCCCCCTGCTTCCGCCCGTTTCATTTCGACGCGGCGGTGAAGGCGGGAAAGCACGTCTTCATGGAGAAGCCCGTCTGCGTCGATGCCTTCGGTGCCCGGCTCTGCCTCGCGGCCGCGAAGATGGCCGACGAAAAGAAGCTCAAGGTGGTCGTCGGCCTGCAGCGTCACTACGAGGATTGCTACCGTCAGGCGATCGCCCGGGTGCGCGATGGCGCCATCGGCGACATCATCTCGGGCTCGGTCTATTGGAACAGCCAGCGGCCGTGGTGGAAGCCTCGGAAGCCGGAGATGAGCGAGTTAGCCTACCAGCTCTTCAACTGGGGCCACTTCATGTGGCTTTCCGGCGATCACATCGTCGAACAGCACGTCCACAACATCGACGTCGCCAACTGGTTCCTCGGGAAGCTCCCGGAGACGGCCTACGGCGTGGGCGGTCTGCAGGTGCGGAATCCCGATCAGCCGACGCAGATCTACGACCACCATGCCGTCACGTTCACCTACCCGGGCGGCATCCGAGTCTTCAGCGAATGCCGGCAATTCCCCGGCGGCGAGAACCGGGTCGAGGAGGAGTTTCTTGGCACCAAGGGGATCGTGAAGACCCGCAGCGGCTTTGCCGAGATCACCGACCACGACGGCAAGTCGATCTGGAAATACGACGCCAAGGGCCCCAATCCCTACCAGGTGGAGCACGACGAGCTGCAGGACGCGATCCGCACCGACAAGCCGCTCAACGACGCCTGGTACGGCACCACGTCGAGCTTCTCGGCGGTGCTCGGCCGCTATGCCACCTACTCCGGCAAGCAGGTGCGATACGACAAGGTGCTCGCCTTCGACGATCGGACGATGCCCGAGAACCTCACCTGGGATTCGCCGGCGCCCGTCATGCCTGAGAAGGACGGCACCTACCCGATCCCTATGCCGGCGACCTACAAGTTGCCGGCCCTCAAGAACGAATCTGCCTGATGATCGTCGGCATCCCGAAGGAAACGAAGCGCGACGAATATCGCGTCTCGATGCTGCCGGTGGGCGTCGAGGAGCTCGTCCGCGCGGGGCATCGGGTGCTCGTGCAGCGCACGGCCGGCAGCGGCTCGGGCCTGCCTGACGAGGCGTATGCCGCCTGCGGGGCGACGCTCGTCGATTCGGCGGACGAGGTGTTTGGCCAGGCCGATCTGATCGTGAAGGTGAAGGAGCCGCAGGCGGCGGAGCTGCCGCTTATCCGGCCGAAGCAGTCGCTCTTTACCTATTTCCACTTTGCCGCCAGCCGCCCGCTCACGGAGGGTTTTCTCGCGACGGGCGCCACGGCCGTCGCCTACGAGACGCTCCGCGACGACCGCGGCCGGCTGCCGCTCTTGATCCCCATGAGCGAGGTGGCCGGGCGGATGAGCATCCAGGAAGGGGCCAAGTATCTCGAGAAGCCGCAGATGGGCCGCGGCATCCTGCTCGGCGGAGTGCCGGGAGTGGCGCCGGCCAATGTGCTCGTGCTTGGCGCCGGCAGCGTCGGCGCCAATGCCGCCAAGGTGGCTGCGGGCTTCGGTGCGAACATCGCCCTGCTCGACACGAGTCTCGAGCGGCTGCGATATCTCGACGACGTCACGCCGCCGAACATCGACTGCCTCTATTCCGACCGCCACACGATCCGCGATCGGCTCGGCTGGGCCGATCTCGTCATCGGCAGCGTGCTCATTCCCGGCGCCCGCGCGCCGCACCTCGTCACCCGCGAAGACCTCAGGCTCATGAAGCCGGGGGCCGTGATCATCGACGTGGCGATCGACCAGGGAGGCTGCGTGGCCACGAGCCGGCCGACGACGCACGCCGAGCCGACGTACTTGGTGGACGACGTCGTCCACTATTGCGTCACGAACATGCCCGGCGCGGTGGGCCGCACGAGCACGTATGCCCTCTGCAATGCGACGCTGCCCTACGTGCTCGAGCTGGCGGCGGAGGGCGTCGAGCCCGCGGCACGCCGAAGCGCGGCGATCAAGTCGGCGGTGAACGTCTTCGAGGGGCGGCTCACCAATCAGGCCGTCGCCGACGCCTTTGGGATGAAGGTCGCGTCATGACGATCCCCACTTCCGTCCGCTGGATCGGCGACGCCGCCGGCCACCTCGAACTGCTCGATCAGACGCTTTTGCCCGTCCGGCTCGAGTGGATCCCCTGCCGGGATGTCGATACGGTCGTCGAGGCGATCAAGAGCCTGCGGGTGCGCGGGGCGCCGGCCATCGGTATCGCCGGGGCCTACGGGCTCGTCGTGGCCGCGGGCGAGGCGATCCGCGCCGGCCTCGCTGCCGATGCGGCGCGGGCCCACGTCCTCGCGCGGGCCGAGGAGCTCGCCTGCGCGCGGCCGACGGCCGTGAACCTCCGCTGGGCCGTCGAGCGTGCGATTCGCAGCCTCGAACCGCTCACGAACGGCACCCCGGCCACCAAAATCGGCGCGACGCTGCTCGCCGAGGCCCGCGCGATCCACGACGAAGACCGCGAGCTCTGCGCGGCGATCGGCCGACACGGCGCGGCGATCCTGCCGGCGGGCGACATCCTCACCCACTGCAACACGGGCGCGCTCGCGACCGGCGGCGACGGCACGGCGCTGGCCGTGATCACGACGGCCTGGGAGCAGGGACGGCGGTTCGAGGTGTTTGCCGACGAGACACGGCCGCTCTTCCAGGGCGCGCGGCTCACGGCCTGGGAGCTCGTGCAGCGCGGCATCCCGGTGACCGTGCTCGTCGACGCCGCGGCCGGCCACCTGCTCAAGACCGGCCGCATCGCCGCCTGCATCGTCGGCGCCGACCGCATTACGGCCAACGGCGACACGGCCAACAAGATCGGCACCTATGCGCTCGCCGTCCTGGCCGCGGCGCACGGCGTGCCGTTCTATGTGGCCGCGCCGTCGAGCACGTTCGACCTCGCGCTTTCGAGCGGCGACGAGATCCCGATCGAGGAACGGTCGGCGTCGGAGGTGCTCCGCCCGCTCGGCGCGACGGCGGCTCCGGAGGGTGCGAAGGCCTTCAATCCCGCGTTCGACGTGACGCCGGCGAGGCTCATCCGCGCGATCATCACCGAACGCGGCGTGATCGAGCCGGTGACGAAGGAGCGGATCGCGTCGGTGCTCGAGGGCCGGATTTCGTGAGGTTGGACAAACCAACTCACGAAAGCCCGCAGCGCAAGCAAGGAGCATCCGCCCTCCACTCCAACCAACGCAGCGCCACCGGCCCGTGAAAAAGCCCCAACAATCCTCGCTCGCGCGTCGGGCTTCCGTGACGGCGTTGATTCACGTCAAGGCAGGCGAGGGTTCGCCCCTACCGTTGAGCCGGCGTATGCCGACAAGCGCAGGCAGGATGCCGAAGCGCCGTCGGCATCCGAGTGAGCGAAGGACAGGATGTCCGCCGCGAACGTCCGGCGAGACGGTAGGGGCGAACCCGAGCCGGGTTGGGCGCGTTGGGGCATGACAGGCTGAAGCCTGTCCTACTTGCCGCGGGCGAGTTCCACCATTGCGCGCACCATGCACCCCGTGCCGCCGCCATCGATCCACGGCCGCGGCTTCTCCGCGAACGACGGGCCCGCGATGTCGATGTGGGTCCAGGGGATGCCCCCCACGAACCGCTCGAGGAACTTCGCGGCCGTGATGGCGCCGCCCCAGCGGCCCTCGCCCACGTTCTTGATGTCGGCGACCTCGCTTT
>JBIIOK010000079.1:0-11555 GCA_044336985.1 Pirellulales bacterium
CGAGCTGCTCGGGCGAATCGACATGCACCCGCACCTCCACGAACATTCCGCGCAACAGCGACTGCGGCGCCCCGGCGGGCAGCTGCGGCAGCGGCGCACCGTAGCGATCGAGCGCCGTGACTTCCCGAGGCTCGCCCACGAGCACGCGACAGGGCAGCGTCCGCGTTTTTTCATCGAGCCCGCGGCCCTCCTGCCGCGAGAGCACGCCTTGCCACTCGTAGGCCGCGTCGCCGACGGTGAAGACGACGGTCGCGGGAGTGTCGAGCTGATCGTGGGCTTCGCGGGCGCCCGCCGCGGCGCTCCTGCGGCCGCCCCAGACCCGCGCCACCTCGTCCATCTGCAGGTTCGTGCGAACCTCGGCCGCCCGCGTGTCCTCGATCGTGACGAGTGGGCTGCCCTTGGCGACGAACGAGTCTTGTTCGACCTTGTCTTCCACCACGATGCCGTCGATGGGCGCCACGATCCGCGTCCGGGAGAGGTCGAGCTTGGCCTTGTCGAGCATGGTCGAGGCCAGCGACTGAGCCTCGACCAGCCGGTTGCGGCGCTTCGCGAGCACCCGCGACTGACCCTCGAGCGACGCGAGTGCATTGGACGCCGTCAACTCGTCGCGGAGGGCGCGGTCGTGCTCCGATTCCGTCACGATCTTGCTGGCCTTGAGGTTCTCGAGACGGGCGACTTCGCGCCGCGCGAGCTCCACCTGGCGCCTGGCGAGCTCGGACGTCGTCTTGGACTGGGCGATCTCCTCGTCAATTTCCTCGATCGCGAGGCCCGCCTGTTTCAGCTCGCGATCGAGCCTGGCGACGTCGAGGTCATAGTCGCGCGGATCGATTTCGAAGAGGACGGTGCCCGCCTTCACGAACTGACCCTCGTTGCAGGCGGCCGACTTGTGCATCACCCGCCCGCCGACTTCGGCGGCCAGCGTCACCTCGCGGAGTGGCACGACCACTCCATCGGCCTCGATCGTGAGGCCACCCGTTTCGGCGACGGCGCCGGTGGTCTGCACCGGCGTCGCCACTGCCACGTCCGCCTGCTTGCGCGCCGGCGGGGGCTGGCTGCCCATGAGGAGGAAGGCGGCGACTCCGGCGGCGAGGATTCCCAGCGGGACGATCCAGCCCAGGATGGTGCGAACGACGCTCATGCGGGCGATTCCCTTTCAAACCGTGATGCTTCGGGGAGCGGCGCAGCCGCGCCGAGCGCGGCCAGCGAAAACCTGGTGATGTGGTCGGCGAGCTGCTTCGGCGTATGAAGCAAGTCGATTTCCGCGCGCGGCACGAGCATCTCCACGACCTCGCCCGCGGCTCGATAGAGAAAGCACTGGCCGATGATGCTCATCGCGACGCGGCGCAACTCCGGCTGCGGCAGGCGGCCCTGGCAGAGGTCGTCGAGGATCGCCACGAGCTTCGAGAAATGCGGCCGGACGTAGTCCTCGACCATCTCCCGGCAGGCCTCCGTCGGCTGCAGTACCTCGCGGAGCATGAGCCGCCCCTGCCAGGGCTGCTCGCTGAAGCCCAGCATCCGCTGCAGCGTGGTGTCGATGAAGTCGTGCAGCCTTTCCGTCGCCGGCCGGCCCGAGGCCTCGGGCAGCGGCACCTCCGCAGCCCGCTGCTGATGGGCGTGCTTCACGCTCTCGATATAGAGCCGTTTCTTGTCGCCGAAGTAGTAGTTGACGGCCGCGATGTTCACGCCGGCCGCGAGGCAGATGTCGCGGACCGTCGCCGACTCGTAGCCGTGCTCGGCAAACTCCTGCCCGGCGGCCGAGAGGATCCGGTAGCGCGGATCATCGGCCAATGGCTTGGGCACGTGGCTGGCGGCTTGGCGAACGGTGGGCATGCGGTCGATCGGGGCGAGGCGGGCAGGCCGTTTCAAACGGCTGTTTCAATCAACTGTACACAACCGCAACCGCAAAAGCCCAGACCGGGTAACTGCCGGGGGTTTTGCGGTAGACGTCGCCCAGAGTAGACCGCTTGCTCCGCAAGCGGGTCCAGATCCGCTTGCGGAGCAAGCGGTCTACTTCACCCCGCCGCGGCGCAGCGGCGTCCGCTGGCGAGTGCCCCGTTGATCGAGGCGCTTCCGCAATGGTCGCCGCAGAGGAAGAGGCCGTCGGCCAGCCTGGGGCTCGGCGGCCGCAGCCGGCGGGCTGCCGGCGATTCATCCGGCAGCGCGTGCCGCACGTGCACCGTCGAGAGGTGCCGCCAAGACCTACAAGCCTCGCCAAACCAGCCTGCCGCCTGCCCGCGGACGGCGTCCACGAGTTGGCTCTCGTCCCCTTGCCAGCCTTGACGCACGGAGACGGTGACGAGGCTTTGGCCCGCAGGCGCATAGCCGGCAGCCACGTCCGAGGGCACAGTGAGATTGTCGATCGGCCCGCCCTCCTCCGCGCTGACGACGAGCGTCGGCCTCGAAAGCGGCGATCGCTCGGCGGCAAACGCAACCAGCTGCGTCGATTTTTCCCGCCTCGCCACGAGCCCGCCGCGAAACGCGTCGGGCAGGATCGCCGCGGCCGCAGGTCCCTCCGTCGCGACGACGACTCGCTTCGCCGTGAGTTCGCGGCCATCCTCCAGCCACACCCGGCCCGGCTCCACGCGGCGCACGCGGCAGTTCAGGCGGATCGCGTCGGCGGGCAACGACGCGGCCATCTGCCGTGGAATCGCGTCCATGCCGCCCCGCGGCAGACAGGCACTCCCGAGCGAAAACATTGCGAAGTCGAAGAGAAACACCGGCGCCGCCGTCTCGAGCGACCGCTCGAGAAAGACACCCCCGAAGAACGGCACGAAGAACCGGCGCACGAAGGCGTCGGAAAAGCCGCGGGCCGCAAGCTCCTCGCGGGTCGTCCGCTCGTCGCCGGCCGCGGCCGCGTCGGGATCAAGCCTGCCGGACCGAAACCGGCGGATCACCTCGCCCCGCAGGGCTGCGGTCCGCAATCCGTCGGCGATCCCCACGCTCCCGTCGAGCACGGAACCAAACGCCGCCAGCGGCCTCCGCCAGGGATCGCTCACCCGTCGGAGCCGCCCCTTCTCGGCGACGAGCGCGCCCGGCTCGAAGCGGCCCAGCTGCAAGGCCTCGAGATCGAGCTGCCGCCGCCCTTCGGGGTAGGCGTCGTTGTAGACCTGGAAGCCGCGGTCGATCCGGAAGCCGTCCACGGTGTCGGTCGCCACTCGGCCACCCACGCGGTCGGCCGCCTCGAGCACGACGACGCTGTGGCCGGCGCGGACGAGCTCGCGCGCGCATGCCAGGCCGGCGAGGCCGGCGCCGACGACGATTGTTTCGGCCGAGTTCATTACAGCGGACGCACGACCGACTGGCTCCGCCAGTAGTCGAAGAGCGTCTCGATCGAGAGCACGCCGCCGCCGACACCGCTCTTGTTCACGCCGCCATAGGGCACGCCGTGCGGAAACACGTTGTGGGCGTTGATCCAGCTGTTGCCGGCAACCATCGACTCGGCCACCCGCGCCGCGCGGCCGAGGTCGCTCGTCCACACGCTGTTGGCAAGGCCGTAGTCGGTGTCATTGGCCATCGCGACGGCCTCATCCTCGCTCGAAAAACTCGCGAGATAGGCGACCGGTCCGAAGATCTCCTCGCGAGCGGCGATGTTGTCGAGCGATCCGGCCAATAGCGCGGGCTTCACGTAGAAGCCGTGCTGGCCGGAAACCTCGGCCGGGCCGCCGGGGAGCACGGCCTCGGCCCCCTGCTCCTGCCCCTTCTTCAGGTAGGAGAGCACCCGTTCCCGCTGCTTGGCGTTCACGACCGGCCCCATGCCGGAGCCCGCCTCGAGCTGGTAGCCGACCTTCACGGCCTGCATCCGCGACTTGCACTCGTCGACGAAGTCCTTGTAGATCGACTTGTGGATGAGCCAGCGGGTGGCGTCGCAGCAGACCTGCCCAGCGTTGAACGTGATTGCGTTGACGAGCTTCTGCGCCGTCTGCGCGACATCGACATCCTGGAAGACGACCGCTGCCCCCTTGCCGCCAAGCTCCAGCTTCGCGGGCACGAGGTTCCGACCGCAGGCCTCGCCCACGAGCCGGCCCACTTCCGGCGAGCCGGTGAACGACATCCGACGGATGCCCGGATGGGCGGTGAACGCCGCGCCCGTGACGCGGCCCGTGCCGGGGATCACGTTGATCACGCCGTCGGGGAAACCGATCTCCCGCGCGAGCCGCGCGAGATAGATCGCCGAAAGCGGCGTGTCTTCCGCCGGCTTGATCACCACGGTGTTGCCCGCGGCGAGCGCCGGCGAGATGCCCCAGCCGATCAGCAGAAACGGAAAGTTCCACGGGAAGATGAAGCCGCAGGGCCCCCACGGATGCCGCACCGTCCAGGCTTCGTGTCCCTTCACGGCGAGCGTGCTCCGCCGCTGCACGTGCTGGGCCATGTCGGTGAAGTAGCGAAGCGTGTCGACGAAGTTCTGCACGTCGCCCAACGCCTGGGCCTGGATCTTGCCCACGTCGAGCGCCTCGATCTGGCCGATGATCGGCTTGTGCTTCTCGACGGCGTCGGCCAGCCGGTGGAGCAGCGCGCCCCGCTCGTTCGGCGGCATCGTGGCCCAGCCCGACTTCGCGAAGGCGTGGGCGGCCGCCTTCACGGCGCGATCGACGTCGTCGGCCGACAGCACGTGAAACTCGGCGATTGGCTCGCCGCTGCCCGGATCGAGCGTAGCCATCGTCTCGCCGGTGGAGCTGACCGCATCCTTGCCGCCGACGACGCCCGCGAGCGGGGATGTGGCGAGAAACTTCTCAACTTCGGGCAGCAGTCGGGGGGAGGTCGCCGTGGCCATGTCTTGAAACTCCGCAGAAGGAAGGAGGCTCCGACGGAAGCCCGAAGCGCGAGCGAGGGAACAAGCGGCTAAGCGGCGTCCCGTACCTCGCTCGCGCTTCGGGCTCTCGTGAGTTGGTTTTCCGAAGTGTCTTAGTTTGCGGCCGGGTGGCGGTTTCGTGCAAGCGGCTACGAAACCGGCCCGGCGCGGAGCACCCGCTCGAGCCACCGTGCGGCGGCCAGTCCACTCGAGGCCGCCCCCTCCACCCTCGGGCCCGCGAAGGCGTCGCCGCACAAGACGACCGGAGGACTCGTGCTCGCCGCCACCATCGGCTCGGAAACGAGCACGATCGGGTGCGAAAACTTCCAACGCTGGAGCGACCGCTCGACGATCGCGGTCTCGGGAGGTCCGTCGAGCCATGGCGCGGCGGCGGCCACCAGCAGCGCGGCCACATCGTCCGGCGGTGAGTCGTAGTGCTGCCGGCTGAAGGCCGCCGTGGCATGAATCGTCAGCGCCGGCACCGCCGAGATCCGCTTTTGATGGTTGTCGGCAATCCACGCGATCGGCCCGTTCGCCGGCCCTTCGGCCTCGAACTGGATCCCGCCGGGGGGCGGCACGCGGCTCGGCCGCGCGAGCACGAGCATGAGCGCGAAGCAGGGGTCGTAGTCGATCGCGGAAAGCTTCCGCAGCGTCTGCTCGTCGATCGCGGCCGCCACCGGCGCCATCATGCCACCGGCCGCCATCAGTTCGAGCGACTGCGGCACGGGCGCACTCAGGATCGCACCGGCGGCATCGATCGCGGCTCCATCCTCGAGCACGAGACGCACGCGACCGTCCTTCGTGCCGACCGACGCCACCTTCGTGTTGCAGCGGATGCTCACGCGTGCGGCATCGAGCGCGCTTGCGAGGTGCTTGGGCAGATCGGTCATGCCGGCGGTTCCGCGCCAGCGCGGATGGCCGTCGCCCGGCGGCAGCATGCCGCTCCCGTTCGCGGTGGCCCGCGAGAACCCGTCGCACCACTGGCGGACGGCGCCCGCGTCGTGCGCATCCCCCACGATGCTGCCGAACGCGCGGCCGCGGACCGTGAAAAACTGCGCGCCATGATCGCACACCGCCTGCCCGACCCGCCGCGTGGCCATCCGGCCGCCGACGCCGCGCGACTTCTCGAGCACCACGACGCCGCAGCCGGCAGACACAAGCTCGCGGGCCGCCACGAGCCCGGCGATGCCCGCGCCCACGATCGCCACGTCGACGGTCTGCACATTCTCGCTCATGGCGCGGGAAAGAGCAGCCGCATCGGGTCGCTCGCACAGGGCATCCGGCTCGAGGCCAGCACCTCGCCGGCGGCGCAGCCCGCCATGATCCCGGCCGTCTCGGCCATCGCCCGCACCCGCGGGAAGACATGGGCCTTCTCCGGCGGGAACTGCGACTTGTAGCAGCCGATCGCCTCGAGCTTCTTCTCGAGCTGCCCGGCGATGTCGATGACGACGGGGTAGTGGCCGTGCGGCACGCTGGGGATGCCCGCGAAGAGGAAGTACGTCAGGAAGTGCGGGACGGTGTGGACCGGGAGCTGGTCGAACGTGTCGTCCCACTTCGTCAGCCGCGAATAAAACACGGCCGCTTCCGTGATGGCCACGGTCTGCGCATGGTCAGGCGAAGCAAGCGGCGTCTTGTCGCCGAGGCCGAGCACGAGCCTGGGTCGCCAGCGGCGAAAAATCTTCGCCAGCGCCACGCGAACCTCGAAGGAGTCGAAGAGCCGGCGGTTCGGGAAGTCGAGCGTCTCGCGGTGCGCCACGCCGAGCACCCGCGCCGCGGCCGCCGCCTCGGCCAGCCGCTCGTCGGGGCCGCTCGACCGCGGTGTCGGCTCGCCGTCGGTGAGGTCGATGATCCCCACGCGATAGCCCTGCGAGGCGAGGAGCGCGAGCGTGCCGCCACAGCCGATCTCGACGTCGTCGGGATGGGCCCCGACCGCGATCACGTCGAGTGGCTCGGGCAGATTGGGCATGGGATGAAGTCCACTCGCCGCGTGAGCGGGCCGCTACACCGGCTTCGTGGCGGCGATCAGGAAGCTCGGATTGATCGCCTCGAAGCGGATTCGGTCGAGCTGCTCGATGCCGCGGGCGATGTTCACCATCCAGTAGGCGGCATCGCTCGAACGCGACCGCAGGAGCGCGTGAACAGCGGCGAGGTTTTCGATGCTGTTGCAGGCCGTCACGAGACGGCCGCCGGGCTTCAGCCGCTTCCATGCCTCCTCGACGAGCATCGTCACGTGGCGGCCGCTGCCGCCGACGTAGATCGCGTCGGGATCAGGCAGGCCCGCCCAGGCCTCGGGCGCCTTGCCGAGCACGGCCTGCAGGTTCGTCACGCCAAACCGCTTCGCGTTTTCGGTGATCAGCTGGTGGTCGTCGGGATCCATCTCGATCGCGTGGACGACGCCGTCGCGGGCGATCCGCGCTGCCTCGAGACCCACGGAGCCGCTCCCCGCGCCCACGTCCCAGACCACGCTCTTCGCGTGCAGGCCCAGTTCGGCGAGGGCCATCGACCGCACCTCGGCGGGCGTGAGCAGGCCACGCTTCGGACGCGACTGCAAAAAGCATTCGTCGGGGTTACCGAAGAGCCGCGTGCCCACATGCCCCGGCTTGTCGGCCACGCGGGCCTTCCGCACGAGGATCATCACGTTGAGCGTCCCGAACGAGTCTTTCGCGATGTCGGCGAGGCTTCCCTGCGTCACGCGTTCGTCGGGCGAGCCGAGGTTTTCGCAGACATAGGCCTGGAAATAGTCGATGCCCTCGTCAAGAAGCGCTTGGGCGACCGCGGCGGGCGGCCACTGCTCGCTCGTGAAGAGCCCCACCGTCTCGCTCGAGCGGATCTTGTCGACAACCCGCTCGATCGACTGCCCGGAGAGATTGGCGAGAAAAGCCTCTTCCCACGATTCCTTCACGCGGGCAAAGGCCAGCTGCATGCTGCTGACGTGCGGCACGACCTCGAAACGGTCCTTGCCGAGCTTGGAGCAGACGTATCGGGCCGTGCCGTAGAAGAGTGGATCGCCCGACGCGAGCACGACGAGCCGCCTGTCGCCCGCCGCCTCGATCTTCTCACAGAGCTCCTCGAGGCTGGCCGTGGCGTCGAGCCGTTTGGCAAGCGCCGCGGGAAGAAGCGGGGCGCACGATTCCGGCCCGAGCAGCATGTCGGCCGCCTCGAGAACCTTGCGCGCCTGCGCTGTCATACCGTCGACGCCGTCATCGCCGATGCCGACGATATGCACCTTGCCCGCAGCCACCGACCCTCCTGTCGTGGGAACCGTGAAAACCAGAGTCGCAGACGCGGCTCAGGCTTGGAACGAACTGCCGCAGCCGCAGCTCTTCTTCGCGTTCGGATTGTTGAACGTGAAGCCGCGCTTGTCGATCCCCTCGTGGAAGTCGAGCGTCGTGCCATCGAGGAAGAGGTCGCTCTTCTTGTCGACGACGACAGGCACGCCGTGCTGTTCGGTCCTCGTGTCGATCTTCGGATCGAAGGCGGTGTCGAAGCCGAGTGAATACTGGAAGCCGCTGCAGCCGCCGCCGGCGACGCCGATACGGAGCACCGTCGCCGGATCGAGCTTCTGATCGGTGATGATCTTCTTGACTTCACTGGCGGCTTTTTCGGTGAGCATGACCGACATGGTGGGCTATCCTCCTGCTGGAATCTTTGGGGACTCTCGAGATCGGAAATCTCGCAAGCCGTGATGTGGAAATTCTAGCCCGCTGTCTTGCGGCGGCCAAGTCCGGCACCAACGGCCGGTTCACAAGGCCCGCAGGCGTCCGACGCCGGCGGCGACGGCAGCGGCGGCCGTCTCAATCTCCTCGGGAGTGGTGAACCGCGACAGGCCAAACCGCAGGCTCGCGCGGGCCTGGTCGTCGTCGAGGCCGATCGCCTGGAGCACGTGGCTCGGCCGGGGGTTCTCCGCCGAACAGGCGCTGCCAGAACTCACGGCCAGGCCGTCGCCGGCGAGCGTCGCCAGGAGCGACTGCCCATCGACGCCCGGAATCCGCACATTGAGATTGTTTACGAGCCGATGCGCCGCGTCGTCGAGCGGCGGCCCATTGATCGCGATGCCGGGAACTCCCTCCGTGAGAAGCGTCCACAGCCGGTCACGCAGGCCGCGCAACCGCGCCGGCTCTTCCGGCAGGTTTTCCACCGCCAGCCGCGCTGCCTCCGCCATGCCGACGATCCCCGGCACGTCGAGCGTGCCGCTCCGCATGCCGCGCTCCTGCCCGCCGCCATAGACGAGCGGATCGACCCGCGCGACACGTTCCCGCCGGCGGACATACAGGCATCCCGCGCCCTTGGGCCCGTGAAACTTGTGCGCCGAAAAACTGGCGAGATCGGCGCCCAGGGCGTCTACCTCCACCGGCAGCCGGCCGATCGCCTGCGCGCAATCGACGTGGAGCACCGCGCCGCGGGCATGGACCCGCTCCGCGATCGCGGGGATGTCTTGCACGACGCCGATCTCGTTGTTGGCGAGCATCACCGACACGAGGAATGTGTCGCTGCGAAAGGCCGCCTCGAGGGCGTCGAGCGAGAGGAGGCCTGTGCCCGGCGCGACCGGCAGCCGCGTGACGGCAAACCCCGTCCGCTCGAGGTGCTCTATTGGATCGAGCACGGCGTGGTGCTCGGTCGCCACCGTGATGACATGGCCGTGGTCCTGGCCTCGCCGCGCGGCCGTGCCGAGGATCGCGAGATTGTTGCTCTCCGTCGCGCCGCTCGTGAACACGATCTCGCGGGCCGTGGCCCCGATGGCGCGGGCGAACGTCTCGCGAGCCGCATCGACGGCGGCCCGCGCCTCTCGGCCCATGTCATGCGTCACACTGCCGGCGTTGCCGTAGTGGTCGGTCAGCCAGGGCAGCATCGCCTCGAGGACGCGCGGATCGAGCCGGGTGGTCGAATGGTTGTCGAGGTAGATGGCCACGCCGCCATTGTAGTCGGCCCGTAGACCGCTTGTGGAACAAGCGGACTACTTTGGAACAAGCGGTTTACAGGCGCAACGCGCCCGCGGCCAGCGCGTCGAGCGTGATCTGCGACCAGGTCTCGAACCGCTCGCGGGCCGCGAGCAGCGACTCGAGCGTCTCGAAGCCGCACTCCACGAGCTCGCTTTCCCGCGACGAAACCGTCGGCTTCTCGAGCTCGAGGATATGGACGATGCCGAGGTGGACGCTGCCGACGGCATTCGAATCGTCGTTGATGAGACCCGCGCACCGCGCCGTCCATGCCCCGGCGATCGCCACCTCCTCGGCGAGCTCCCGCCGCATGCCGGCGTCATAGGAGGTGTCGTCGCCGTGCTCGCCGTCGGTGCTCGAGATGTGGCCGCCGATCCCGACCGACCGCTTGGCCCGCAGCCGCGCCTCGCTCTGGCCGCCGCCGCGGGTGTACGCGAAATACATCGGCTTGCCGTCGGGCCCGCGGTGGGAGAGCAGGCAATACGGAATGAGCTGCTTGAACGACGGATCTTCCTCGACGCTCGCGCGAGGCCGCCACGACGTGTGCTTCGGATCGAGCAGGAGCGGCAGGTAGGCCGCCGTGTCACCACAGAAGCCCTGAAATGCCCCGGCCTTCTCGAACAAAGCCCGCGGCACCACGAGCACGTCTTCTTGGGGAAACCCTGACATCGGCAAACCTCCTGCGTGATTTTCGCAGGCGGCAGTGTAAACGATCGGTGGGAAAACCGTCGCGCCCCCGGCCAGCACGGAAGCCCGCAGCGCAAGCAAGGTCCAACCGCCCCCCAACTCCAACCCGCGTTGCCCCCACCCGCCCCACCAAAAAACCCCTAACTCTCCTCGCTCGCGCTTCGGGCTTCCGTATCCGCCGCGGCATGACACCGTTTGCGGTTACACGATCAGCATGGCGTCGCCGTAGCTCAGGAACCGATATCGCTCCTGAATCGCCGCCTCGTAGGCCTGCCGGATCAGGTCCCGCGACGCGAACGTGCTCACGAGCACCATGAGCGTGGTCCGCGGCATGTGGAAATTCGTCAGCAGGCAGTCAACCACGCGGAACGAGAAGCCGGGCTTGATGAAGAGATCCGTCGAGCCGCTCCAGGCCTTGAGCTCGCCCGCCGGCGAACGGCTGGCCGCGGTCTCGAGCGTGCGCACGGCCGTGGTGCCGATCGCCACGACGCGTCCGCCACGGGCCTTGGTCGCGCGGATGGCGGCGACCGTCGCCTCGGGGCAATCGCACCACTCGGTGTGCATCGGATGGTCGTCGAGCCGCTCGGTGGAGATCGGCCGAAACGTGTCGATGCCCACGTGGAGCGTGACCTGGGCGCGGCCGATGCCGCGGGCGGCAAGCGCCGCGAGCAGTTCGTCCGTGAAGTGCAGGCCGGCCGTCGGCGCGGCGGCCGAGCCCGGCTGCCGCGCGAAGACGGTCTGGTAGCGGACGAGATCCCCCTGCCCCTCTTCGCCGCCGCGGATGTATCCGGGCAGCGGCACGCGGCCCACGCGGTCGAGGATTCTCTCGGCCGATCCGCCGGTCTCGGGCTGCACGAACCACGTGCCGCCGATGCCGCGACCGACGAGCACGAGCGACTCCGACTCGCGGCCCTCGCGATCGACGAGCACGATCCGCTCGCCGATCTCCGGCCGGCCGCGGGTCTGCGCGAGGATCCGCCACCCGCCGCCGCCGGGCTCCTCCTGCAGAAAAAGGCCCTCCCACTTGCCGCCGGTGGCGGCGCGGCGGCCGACGAGCCGCGCGGGCACGACGCGGGTGTCGTTGACGACGACGAGATCGCCGGGCTCGAGGAGATCCGGCAGGTCGCGGACATGCCGGTGGT
>JBIIOK010000215.1:0-3369 GCA_044336985.1 Pirellulales bacterium
TGCGGCGCTATCGTCGCGTGTTCAACGGGATCGCGACGATCGGCCCGCTGCTCGGCCTGCTCGGCACGGTCTTCGGGCTCATTCGATCGTTCAACGACGTCGCCGGCGCCGGCGCGATGGGGCGGCCAGACCTCCTCGCCCGCGGGTTCGGCGAGGCCCTGATCACGACGGCGATGGGCCTGCTCGTGGCCATTCCCGCGATGGTGCTCCACTGGGTCTTCACGAGCCGCGTCGACCGGCTCGCCATGCGGCTCGACGAGACCTGCCAGCAGGTGATCGACGAGATTTCGCTCGAGGCGGCGGCCGATGCCCGGCAGCCGCCGCGGCCGAAGGCCCGCGCCGCGGCCGCTGCGGAGGCCTGAACATGCCGCTGGTCCGATTGAGCGACGACGAGGAGCCCGCGCCGAACCTTGCGCCGATGATCGACGTCGTCCTCGTGCTCACGATCTTCTTCATGTGTGCCACGCGGTTCTCGGGCGACGAGCGGAAGTTCGATCTCGAGCTGCCGCAGGTCGAGGCCGCCGCGGCGGTGGACACAGGGCGGCCGGAGATCGTCGAGGTCGAGGCGTCGGGGGGGCTCACGCTCGCGGGCGAGGAACTCGCCGCCGACGCGCTCGCCGCGCGGCTCGCATCGCTGCGCGAGACGAAGCCCGAGCTCGCCGTGATGATCCGCGGTGACCGCACGGTTCCCCACGGCCGGATGGCGGAGGTCTACGAAGCCTGTCGGACGGCCGGCGTGCGGCACGTCGCGATTTCCGTGCAGGCCCGGTCCGATGCGCGGGCCGCGCGGCCCGCAGCCACCCGCAGATGACGAGGCTTCCGCGATGGGCTCCGGCTGGATCGTCTGGGGCGGGTTCCTCGTCCTCTGCGCGGCGGTGGGCGCGGCGATCGTGCGCACGCGATGGCTCCAGTCGCAGACGCTGAAGAAATGCGTGCTGCTCTCGGTCGCGTTTCATGCCATGCTGGCTTTCGTGGCTGCGATCGTCGGGGGAACGCGGCCTGCTTCGTGGGGAACCGCGGACGACGGCGCGATGACGATGACGGTGGTCTTGGCCGACGAGGCCGCAGCCGACGCGCCGCCTGCGCCCGCGGCCAGCGTCGAAGCAGCCAGCGATCCCGAGACGGATTCCCCCGCCGACCTCGCCGCCGCGGAGCCACCGGCCGATTTCGTGCCGCTCCTTGCGGATGCCGACGGTGAGAAGCAACAGGAGAACGCGTCGGCAGCGGACGCGCCGCCGAAGTCCGCCGATGCGCAGCCCGTTCGCGGGGCCGTGCCGGATCTTTATGCCGACCGCGTGGGGCAGCGACGGGCCGCGGCAGCAGCCGCCCGCGGCGGAACGCTCGAGACCGAGCGGGCCGTTCAGGCGGCGCTCGCCTGGCTCGCCGGTGCGCAATCCGCCGACGGACGCTGGAGCGCCGCCGCGCATGGTGCTGGCGTGGAGCGTTCGGTGCAGGGGCATCATCGGCACGGGGCCGGCGCAAAGAGCGATCATGGCGTGACCGGGCTCGCGCTTCTGGCTTTTCTCGGCGCCGGCCACACCCACATGGATGGCGCGCACGCCGGCGCCGTTGCCCGCGGCCTGCGGCTGCTCGTCGATCGTCAGCGGGCCGATGGCTCGCTCGCCGGTGATGCCGAGTTTTTCGCATCGCTCTACTGCCACGGCATGGCGACGATCGCGCTGGCCGAGGCCTGTGCCATGACGGGTGACGACGCCCTGCGGCCGCCGCTCGACCGCGCGGTGCGCTACACGCTCGCCATGCAGAGCCCGGCGACGGGCGGCTGGCGCTACGCCGCCGGCGACCGCGGCGACACGAGCCAGCTCGGCTGGCAGGTGATGGTGCTCGCGAGCGCACGCCAGGCCGGGATCGGTGGTCTCGACCAGGCGGAGTCGCGCGCCCGTGCGTTTCTGCGGACGGTCTCGTCGGGCCGGGCGGGCGGCCTGGCCGGCTATCGCGCGGGTGAGCGGCCGAGCCTGGCCATGACGGCCGAGGCGCTCGTCTGCCGGCTATTTCTCGGGCTGCCCTCCGACCACCCGGCCGTTCTCGAGGCGGTCGACATGCTCGCGCAGTCCCCGCCGGCGCGCGAGAGCCCCAACGCCTACACCTGGTATTACGCGACGCTCGCCTCGTTTCATGCCGGTGGACCGCAGTGGGATCGCTGGAACGAGCGACTGCAGTCGGCGCTGGTGCCGCTGCAACGCCGCGAGCCAGGCAGCCTCGACGGCAGCTGGGATCCCGACCCCGTCTGGGGTGGCCACGGCGGCCGCGTCTACTCCACCGCACTGTCCGCGATGACGCTCGAGGTCTACTACCGCCACCTGCCGATGCACCGCCACGCCGTGAAGACGGTTGCGGCGGTGCCGTGAGGGGGAGGTTGAATTTGCTTCTGGTGGCCGCGGGATTAGACTTCGTATGTGGCTCATCCGCCCAGCAGGGAGTGTCAGGTGCAACCAATGTTTGCGTTCATGGGATTGGGAACGGTCGAGTTGATCATCGTGGCGGGCGTGATCCTGCTGCTGTTCGGCTCCCGGCTTCCCAAGGTGATGCGCTCGCTCGGCGAGGGCATCGTCGAGTTCAAGCGCGGCGTGCAGGGCATCGAGGATGACAGTGCCAGCCACGGCGAAGGCCGCCACTGATCGCCCCCCTGCCCCGTAGGACCACGAGCGGCGCATGTTCGGACTTGGCCCCGTCGAGATCGTCGTGATCGGAGCGATCGCCGTGATGCTCTACGGCAAGCGTCTGCCCGAAGTGGGCCGCTCGGTTGGCCAGGGGATCGGCGAACTGCGAAAGCAGATGGCCACGCTCACCCGCGACATGGATCTGGCGGCGCATCTCGACGCGGCGCCGGCGAAGCGTGTGGGGCGCCGTTTCGACGACGAAGGCGGCCAGCCGTCGGCCTCGGCCCCGCGGTTCGACCCGCCAGCAGATTCGGGGGAAACGCGGCCATCGTGACGGCTCGGTCGTGGGATGCTACGATCCGGCTCAATCGATCACCCGGGCAGCTAGCTCAGTTGGTTAGAGCGCTACGTTCACACCGTAGAGGTCACAGGTTCGAATCCTGTGCTGCCCACTTCACCGGTGCCCTTTCCTGTGGCACGCCGCTGGAAGTAGGACAGGCTTCAGCCTGTCGCTCAGAAGCGGCTTGCGGAGACTGTCTCCCTCCTCTCTCACTCGGCTTGGTTGGCTCGTTTTCCGCGGACCACGCTCGCGCCTAGGGTTGTTCGTCCCCGTTTCCCGGCAGGATGCTCCCCATGCCCTCAGGTCGCCGAGGAGTGCCGCCGTGCCGTTGCGATATCTGCTTCGCATCGACTGGGACGTCGTCGCCGGGATCATCGCGGCGGTCGTGGCCATGCTCCTGAGCTTCATGGG
>JBIIOK010000056.1:0-15827 GCA_044336985.1 Pirellulales bacterium
GTCCTCCGCCATGAAACCTGCCTTGCAACGGGAGCGGCCTGTGCATCCGCAGCGATTCTAGGGAGGATTCGGCGGTCGCTTCAAGCGGAGGCGCTCACGTCAAGCGGAGGCGCTCACGTCAAGCGGATGCGTTCGCGTCGGCCGCCATGCGCCGCTCGAGAAATTCGAGCTGGCAACGCAGCGGCGGCTGGCCATCCGCCGGGTGCTGCAGATGGAAGATGCCGGCCGGATCGAGCTGCCGCGCCCGCACGTTGTCGACGAGATAGACCGGCACGATCTCCTTCAGGATCCGCTGCCGCAATTCCGGGGCGAGGATCGGAAACATCACCTCCACCCGCCGGAAGAAGTTTCGCGGCATCCAATCGGCGCTGGCGAGGAACACCTCCGCCTCGTCGTCGGGGCCGAAGACGTAGATCCGGCTATGCTCCAGGAAGCGGTCGACAATGCTCCGCACGCGGATCGTCTCGCTCACTCCGGGCACACCGGGCCGCAGGCAGCAGATGCCGCGGGCGACGATGTCGATCGGCACGCCCGCCTGACTCGCCTCGTAGAGCGCCTCGATCACGCGATGATCGACGAGCGAATTGAGCTTCGCGAAGATCCGCGACGGCCGCCCCTCGCGCGCGCGGCGTGCCTGCTCTTGGACAAGCTCGATTGTCCGCCTGTGGAGGTCGTTCGGAGCGACCACAAGCCGCTGCCACCGGTGCCCCTGCGAATAGCCGGTGAGCAGGTTGAAGAGCGCCGAGGCGTCTTCGGCCATCGCCTCATCGGCCGTGAAGAGGCCGAGATCGGTGTAGGTGAGCGCCGTCGTGGGGTTGTAGTTGCCGGTCCCCAGATGCACGTATCGACGAAGCCCCTGCCCTTCCTGCCTGACGACGAGCGAGAGCTTGCAGTGCGTCTTGAGGTCGAGAAAGCCGAAGACGACGTGCACGCCGGCGCGTTCCAACTGCCGGGCCCAACTCACGTTGTTGGCCTCGTCGAAGCGGGCCTTGAGCTCGACGAGCGCGGTGACGTGCTTGCCCGACTCGGCCGCCGTGATCAGCGCCCTCGAGATTGGCGAGTCGCCGCTCGTGCGGTAGAGCGTCTGCTTGATGGCGAGCACTTTTGGATCGTTCGCGGCGCTGCTCACGAAATCGACCACCGAGTCGAACGATTCGTAAGGATGGTGCAGGAGGATGTCCTGCCGGGCGATCGCGGTGAAGATGTCTTCGCCGCGCCGTCCGAGCCCGCGCGGAATCCGGGGCGTGAAGGGCTTGTCGCGAAGGCGGTCGTGGCCGGGCTGTTTGTAGAGCTCCCAGAGGGCGGTCAGGTCGAGCGGCCCGTCGATCCGAAAGACCTCGCTGTAGCGTTCGCCCACGGGGTCGCTGTAGAGCGCCTCCTCGTCGATGATGAGCTGCGCGAGCGACTGATCGGCCTTGCTCGCGATCTCGATCCGCACGGCCTGGCCGCGCTGGCGGGCCTTGATCCGCTCCTCGATGAGCCGGAGCATGTCGTCCGACTCCTGCTCGAGCACGTCCATGTCGCTGTCGCGCGTGATACGGAAGGCCGTCCATGACTGCACGTCGAACCCGCCGAACAATTCAGGGAGCCGGGCAGCGACGATGTCTTCGAGCAGCACGAACGACGTCCGCCCCGGCGCCGTCGGCGGCACGCTCACGATCCGCGGCAGCACCTGCGGCACCTGCACCACGGCGAAGAGCCGTTTCGGCCCCAGCGCCTCGCCATTGCGCTCCGCGCCGTGCTCGAGCATCACGCCGAGATAGAGGCCGCGATTGTGGTAGCGGGGCGACGGATGCGCCGGATCGACCGCCATCGGCGTGAGGATCGGGAGGGCCCGCTCCCGAAAAAACCGGTCCACCTGCTCGAACTGCGGCCCCTGCAGCGACTCATACCGCAGGAGCTCGAATCCCTCCGCCTCCATGGCCGGGCCGATGCTCTCTTTCAGGCAGCGATACTGCCTGGCGACCAGCTCCTGTGTGCGGGCGGCGATCCTCTCCAGTTGCTCCAGCGGCCGCATGCCGTCGGGCGAATAGTCCTGCGGCGCGCTCTCGCCGAAGGCCTGCTCGCGGAGCCCCGCGACCCGCACCATGAAGAATTCGTCGAGGTTCGAACTGAAGATCGCCAGGAACTTGAGCCGCTCGAGCAGCGGGTTGTCGGGATTCTCCGCCTCCTCCAGCACCCGTGCGTTGAAGTCGAGCCAGCTGAGCTCGCGGTTCAGGAAGCACTCCGGGCCGAACTTGGTTTCCGTGGGGGCTGCGTCGGTCGCCATGCTGTCGTGAGGAACGGGTGCGGTGTAAGGTGGAAGAGTGAAAGTGGAGAGCCACTCCAAGTCTACCCTTGCCGAACGCCCGCCAGCAGCCCGGAGCCCGGAACCACACGGGAAATCCCCATCCGAGACCGCACCGTCGCTGCAACCGTTGCTTCCGGAACACAGCCCGCAGCCGTTCGGCGGGGCCGCGGCCGTTCTGCCGCGATCGCCTGCCGGCTCGAAGCCACGGCGGCGAAGGTGGGCAACGTGCATCCGGCCGCCGCCTTCGCCGACCTCTCGCACGCGGAACTCGTCGCGGCCGGCGAGGCGATCGCGGCCGCACTCGACCTGGCAGCTGAGCGGCCGCTCGGCTGCACGATCCTCGACGCCGTCACGGCCTCGCGCCGCGTGACGCGGTCGAACGCGAACCTCGGCATCGTGCTCGCGATCGCGCCGCTCGCCGCCGTGCCCTCTTGCACGCCGCTCTCCCCCGCTGCCGCGGCCGACGTCCTCGCCGCCACCAGCCCTGACGATGCCCGCGATGTCTACGCGGCGATCGCGCTGGCAAACCCCGGCGGCATGAGCCGGCGCGACGAGTGGGACATCGCCGGCCCCGCACCGGAGAGCCTTCTCGAAGCGATGCGCGCCGCCGCGGACCGCGACCAGATCGCGAGGCTCTGGGCCCACGGCTATGAACCGCTCTTCACCGGCCCCGTGGCCGACATCGCCGGCGAGATCGAACGCGGCCTTTCGCTCGGCGCGGCGATCGAACGCAGCCACCTCATGCAGCTCGCCCGCGAGCCCGACACGCTTATCGCGCGGAAGCACGGCATTGCCGGCGCCGCCAATATCTCGGCCCGTGCAGCGGCCGTCCTCGCCACCGGGGCCGACTGGCCCACCGCGGCGGCCGATCTCGACCTCTTCGTGCGGGCGCAAAAGATGAACCCGGGCACGACCGCCGACCTCATCGCTGCGGCGCTGTACATTCTCCTCGTCACCGATCGGCTCACGAGCCTCCTCGGCGACGCGCCCACGATCGACTCCACCCTCCGGCACGACCGACCATGAATGAACACTTTCAGGTGAGGATGCGCAAGGCGGTGCACGTCTTCTGCGCCGGCCACTTCATCACGCTGACCGACGAAATCTGCGAGGCGGTCCACGGCCACAACTGGACGGTGGGCGCCGACGTCGAGGGGCCGCCCGATCGCCACGGCATGGTGGTGGACTTCATCAAGCTCCGCGACCTGCTCTCCGCGATCACGGCCCGCCTCGATCATCACATGCTCCTGCCCACGAAGAACCGGTTCCTCGCGGTCGAGCACACGCCGGCGGCGAGCGGCCGTGCGGCCGAGGTGACGGTGCGGTTCAAAGACCGACACTGGGACCGCCGCTGGGTCTTCCCCGCCGACGAGTGCGTGCTCCTGCCGGTCGAAAACACGACGGCCGAATGGATCGCCCGCTGGATCGGCCACGAACTGCTCGCGGCCATGGCGGCGGCAGGCAGCCCCGTCACCGGCAGCCTGCGGATCGAAGTCGATGAATGCCTCGGCCAATCGGCCGTCTGGGAGTGTCGCCCTGTAGGGTAGGCTTCAGCCTGCCACTGAATCAGCTTCAGCCTGTCATCAATAAAGACAGGCTGAAGCCTGTCCTACAGCCGGCTTGGGCGCGAGGACGCTCCGACGAGTCACGCCTCCGCGACGACGAGCTTCCCCGCCGCCTCGATGGCCAGCGACAAGACACGCTTGCTCACGCGCACCCGCATCAGCCCGGCGCCGTCGGGATTGCGTTCCACCTCTCCGACGGCGCCGAGCACGAGGCCGGAGTCGGTGAGGTAGCGGAGAAAGCCGGCCGACTGGTCGAGCACGCGGGTGAGCCGGAATGCCGTTCCGGCTTCGCATTCGGCGAGCGAGCGGGCGGGCTCCTCCTTGGGCGGCTGGAGCGATTCGCCCTCGCCGCGCGGGATCGGATCGCCGTGGGGATCGACGTCGGGATGGCCGAGGAAGGCGTCGATGCGATCCACGAGCAGGTCGCTCACGGCATGCTCCATGTGCTCCGCCTCGTCGTGCACCTCATCCCAGCTCATGTCGAGCGTGCGCAGGAGAAACAGCTCGATGAGCCGGTGGCGGCGGATCATGCGGAGCGCCAGCACGCGGCCGGCCCGCGTGAGTGCCACGCCCTCGTAGGGGCGGTGGGTCGCGAGCCGGGCGGCGTCGAGCGTCTTGAGCATGCTCGTGACCGTGCCGGGAGAGACGTCGAGCGCGGCCGCCAGTTGCCCGGTGGTGGCGGCGGCGCCGTCCTGCGCCGACACGATCTGGTAGATCGTCTTCACGTAGTTTTCGACGGTCAGGCTTGGCACGGGCGCACCGGTTTGCGTTGGCGGAATGCTCTACTAATGGGACGACAGCGGCGGGGATTGCCGGCTTACTGGTTTCGACGCATTATGGCCTCGACCCGGGGTGCCCTGCCATGAATCTCAACGAATCAGCGATCGGAATTGCAGAGCGGACAATCGCCGACGCCGCCCGCTTGGGGCTAGTCGTCCACACGACCGGCGGCGCTCGTGTCATCGACTGCGGCGTGAAGGCCGCGGGCGGTTCCGAGGCAGGCCTGGCGCTCGCCCGCACGGCGATGGCGGGGCTCGGCCGCGTATGGGTGGAGGAACCCGGCGCCCACGGCGACGCCTATGCCGCGGCCTGGCCGGGATGCGAGTGGCCGCTCGTCGCCGTCGAGAGCGAAGAGCCGCTCGCCGCCTGCCTCGCCTCGCAGTATGCCGGCTGGAAGGTGTCGGCCGGAAAGTATTTCGCGATGGCAAGCGGACCGATCCGTGCCGCCATCGGCCGCGAGAATCTGTTCGACGACATCGGCATGCGCGAAAAGGCGAGTGTCGCCGTCGGCCTGCTCGAGTCTTCGAAGCTGCCGCCGGAGGACGTCTGCCGGCAGCTCGCAGCCGACGCCGGCATCGATCCCGCAGCGCTCGTGCTGCTCGTGGCCCGCACTGCGAGCCCTGCGGGCACGCTGCAGGTGATCGCGCGATCGCTCGAGACGGCGCTCCACAAACTGCACGACCTGCACTTCGACCTGCGGCGGATCCGGCGGGGCAGCGGCCGGGCGCCGCTCGCCCCGGTGCCAGGCGACGATCTCACGGCGATCGGCCGCACGAACGACGCCATCCTCTATGGCGGCCTGGTCACGCTCGAGGTGACCGGCGATGACGAGAGCCTCCGCGAGATCGGCCCGCGGATGGTAAGCCGGGCCTCCGCCGACTACGGCGCCCCCTTCTGCCAACTGTTCGAGCGGGCCGGCCACGATTTTTACGCGCTCGATCCGGCGCTCTTCGCGCCGGCTTCGGTCGAGATCGTCAATGTCGACACCGGCATGCGGCACCGCTTCGGCGGCCTCGCTCCCGAGATCGTGCGGGAGTCTTTCGCGGCCCCTGCCGGATCCGCCGCCACGGGAGCGTGACGTGCTGCGGATGGCGCTCCTCGGCGAGCCGACGGGCTGGCACCTCGGCCGGCTCGCGGCAGTCATTCGTGGTCGCGACCACGAGGCGGCAGTGGTTCGCTGGCACGAACTGGCGGCGGAGATCGGGGGCGGGGATGCGAGCCCCGGCGAACGATTCCTGCCCGATGCGGTCGGCCGGGCCGACATGGTCATCGTGCGCGGCATGCCCACCGGCGCCCTGGAGGACGTGATTTTCCGGATGGACGTGCTTGGCCGGCTCGCGCAACGCGGCACACGCATCGTGAATAGTCCCCGAGCCCTCGAGGTGGCGATCGACAAGTATCTGTCGCTCGCGCGGATGGCGGAGGCTGGAATTGCCGTGCCACGGACGATCGTCGCCCAGAATGCCGCGGGCATCGAGCAGGCCTGGCACGACCTCGGGCGGATCGCGGTCGTGAAGCCCCTCTTTGGATCGCGCGGCCGGGGGATCGAACGGCTGACCACCGAAGTCGATTTGGCCCCCTACCTGAATGCCGCCCGGCTTCGCGCGGAGAATCCTCCAATGAATGGGCCGCCTGCAGCCTGCTATCTGCAGGAGTTCGTCCCACACCAGGGCTGGGACGTCCGCATCTTCTTGATCGGCGACCAGGCCGTGGCGATGCGGCGGGTGTCGAACGACGACTGGCGGCTCAACGTCAGCCGGGGGGCGAGGGCGGAACCATGGACGCCGCCCGACGACTGGGTCGACCTGGCCCGGCGGGCGGCGGACGCGGTCGGGGCCACCATCGCCGGGGTGGATCTCTTGCCCGCCGCCGACGGACGGCTGCTAGTCTTGGAGGTGAATGCCGTGCCGGGATGGCGCGGGCTCGAGGGCGCGGTCGGGCGGGATGTCACCGCGCTCGTCGTCGACTATCTCGAGCAGATCGCGACCAGATCTCCCCCATTTTGACATTTGCCCGAAAGTAGACCGCTTGCTCCGCAAGCGGGTCCAGATCCGCTTGCGGAGCAAGCGGTCTACCCGACCCTACAGGCCGGACATTTGGTAAATGCGACTCGCCGGACCTGCCTGCTTTTTGAGCAGCCACCGGCCTGCCTCCAGGCTGGGCACCGCTGCCCAAAAAGAAGTCGCGGCCATGCTACGCATCGCAAGTCGTTGATTTGCAAGCACTTCGTGCTGTCACTTGACCGCAGCGCAATCATCCAAGCGTACGTGGGACCACCGGGATGTCCTGCGGGCGAGACCGTAACGCACCTTGGATCCAGGGAAGGGCTTTGATCGATGGCAACGAAGATTCGGGAACCGCTCGTAGAGACTCCCCTGCAGATAAATGGAGCCGCCCACGGGGCGAAGGCGGTGCTGCAAGTCGCTGAGCGGCTCCATTCGATGGATCCCGAATGGGTCGTCTTTTTCCGCGAGGTGCTCGGCGTGGACGGGGTCGTCCGCCGGACGTTTCGCGAGCCCGACTCCCTGGTCCGGTTCGAGTGCTCCCCCGAGTACGCCCGGATTCGGGAGCTGCTCGACGACCTCCGCAACCGCCAGCGCGACCGGCCGGCCGAGCGGGAGACCCAGCGGGTCGTGACCGTGCGGATGCCCCGGTCACTCCACGAAACCCTCAAAGCCGAGGCCGAGGAGATGCGGGTGAGCATCAACACCCTCTGCATCTCAAAACTGCTCAAGATGCTCGACGAGGGAGGGCGCCGTGACCTGACGTCCAGCCGCCCTGCCGACCTGGTGGCCGGGGTGGCAAGCACAGCAGCGGATGACTGAAGCGGACCTGTAAGCCGGGTTCTGTGCCCCGTCGTTCCGAGGAACGGCGAGGACGGTGACCATTTCTCTAGGGCGCCGGTTGCCCGGCGCCTCGAGCAGCCGACCCGGAAGCGGGTGCGAAACGGGCCGTTTCGCGCCGATCCCGAAGGATCGAACTTCTTCCTGCTTGGCCTTGCTCCCGATGGGGTTTTCCGAGCCAGGCCGGTCACCCGGCCTGCTGGTGAGCTCTTACCTCACCGTTTCACCCTTACCGGCGGGTTGCCCCGCAGGCGGTTTGCTTTCTGTGGCACTTTCCCTGGCCTCACGGCCGGTGGGCGTTACCCACCATCGCGCCCTCTGGAGCCCGGACTTTCCTCCCGCCGACGGTTGCCCGCCGGCCGGCGATCACCCGGTCCGCTTCAGTCGATCCAAACCAGTTATACCCACCACAGCCGGCGACTTCCCGCCGATTTCGCGGACGAACAATTCATTGACTGTTTCGGAGCCTTGACCTACCCTTGGTTTTATGAGGAATGGGTGAGCGCGGGGCGACCCTCCCGATTGCATTCAGCCCAAACCCCATCATGTTCATGCCCGATCATGTTCAGAAATGCCGAGGTGCCCATGTACGGTGAATTGCAGCCGATCGGCGGCGGCGACCCGATTCCCCTGCTCAAACCCACGCTGGTCGTGGGGCGGCGGGAAAGTTCCGACATCGTCCTGCGGTTTCCCAATGTCTCGGGCAGCCACTGCGAACTGTCACTCGTGGATGGCTACTGGTTCGTGAAGGACCTGGGCAGCAGCAATGGCACGAAGGTGAATGGCTCTCGGGTCAGCGAGCAGCGGCTCGATCCCGGCGACAAGCTCTCGGTCGCCAAGCATGAGTATGAGCTCGCTTACGAGCCCGCCCAGCTCGGCGCGAAAGCAACGCCGCCCGAGGAGACCGTGGCGCGAGACCCTTTCAGCCGCAGCCTGCTCGCGACCGCCGGGCTCGAGTCGCGCCAGGTCACCGAACCACGGCAAAGCAGGCAGCAGCCGCGGCGCTGATACAATTCCGGCATGGCCAAACCCCGGAAGCTTCGCGTCGAGTTCCGCAAGAATCGGGGAACTCGACGGCGTCAGGTCGACCTGACGAGGGCGGTGGAAGCGGACCTGGATCGGGCCGCCGACCTGGCGGCTACGGAACGGATCTCCGGCAAGGGTGAGCTCACCCGCAAGCGGACCGTCGTGGCCCGTGACGGCGTTGCTGCCGGCGGCGATCGCCGCGCCGACGGGCTCGCCGTCGAGCCGGCATCGACGGGAACATGGCGGGGGCAGGTGCTCAACGTCCACGGGCTCGAGAGCTTTGTCCGCGCGGCAGACGGCACGATCGTTCGCTGCACCACGCGGCGGCTCCTGCGCACGCTCTCCACGGAGCAGCGGCATCCGGTGGCCGCTGGTGATTGGGTGCATGTCCGCGGCGCGGGCCGCGAGGGCACGATCCAGTCGATCGAGCCGCGGCGAAATTCACTCTGTCGCTCCAGCCGTGGCCGTCGCCACGTGATCGTCGCCAATGTCGACCAGGCGCTGATCGTCTCGAGCGCTGCCATGCCCAATCTCAAGCCCGGGCTCGTGGACCGGCTCATCGTGGCGGCGGAGGCCAGCGGCATCCGTCCGCTCATCTGCGTGAACAAGGTCGACCTCGTGCCGGCCGCGAGCCTCGTGCCGCTGGCCGGCGTCTACACCCGCATGGGATATCCCGTCATCCTCTGCTCCACGGTCACAGGCATGGGCATCGCGCGGCTCGCGCACGAGCTCGAGGGCCGCGTGACGGCCGTCGTCGGCCAGAGCGGCGTCGGCAAGTCCTCCATTCTCAATGCGATCGCCCCGGAGCTCGCGCTGCCGGTGGGCGACGTCAGCCGCGACAACGACAAGGGCCGCCATACGACGACCACGGCGAGGCTGATCCCTCATGCCCGGGGCGGTTCGTTCGTCGACACGCCCGGCGTGCGGCAGTTTCAGCTCTGGGAACTCGTGCCGGCGGAGGTGCCCGCGGCGTTTCGCGACCTGCGGCCGTTCGCCAACCATTGCCGTTTCCCGGATTGCACCCACACCCACGAGGCCGACTGCGCCGTCAAGCACGCAGTCGCCGACGGCCTGCTCGACACCCGCCGCTGGGAGAGCTGCTGCCATCTGGCCGGCCACGAGACGGGAGCCGGCCGACCGGCCGACGACGACTTCGAACTCGACGAGGAGGCGGATTGACGGAGCGCAAGAGAACCAACAGCGTGCGGAGTGAGAAGGCGGTGCTCGTCGGGGTGCTGCTCGAGCAGCCCGTGGATCCCGAGCATCCGCTCGACGAGCTCGGCGGACTGGCCGAGACGGCCGGCGCGAAGGTCATCGCCGAGCTCACGCAGCGGCGCGACAGCCCCGACCAGACGACCTACCTCGGCAAGGGAAAGGTGCAGGAACTCTCCGCCCTGATCGCCCACCACGACGCCGATGTCGTCATCTTCGACAATGATCTCTCGCCGGCGCAGACCCGCAACCTCGAGCGGGCCCTCGAGACGAAGGTGCTCGACCGGTCGGAGGTGATCCTC
Source organism: Pirellulales bacterium (assembly GCA_044336985.1). Taxonomy (GTDB): domain Bacteria; phylum Planctomycetota; class Planctomycetia; order Pirellulales; family UBA1268; genus RGVT01. Next base: position 10,019 of record JBIIOK010000056.1, read on the forward strand.
GACATCTTCGCGGCGCGGGCCCGCACCTACGAGGCACGCCTCGCCGTCGAACTCGCCCAGCTCGAATACTCCCTCCCCAGATTGAAGCGGATGTGGACGCACCTCTCGCGGCTCAAGATGGGGATCGGCATGCGCGGCCCGGGCGAGAAGCAGCTCGAGGTCGATCGCCGACTCGTGGAGAAACGGATTCACGATCTCAAGCAGGAGCTCCTCGAGATCCACGGCCGCCGCGAACGGCAGGTCGCGGCGCGGCACGACCACATGACCGTCTCGCTCGTCGGCTACACCAACGCCGGCAAGAGCACGCTCTTGAACGCGCTCACCGGCGCCGACGTGCTGGCGGAGGACAAGCTCTTCGCCACGCTCGACACCCGCACCCGCCGCTGGCGGCTGCCGGGCTGGGGGCCCGTGCTGATTAGCGACACCGTCGGCTTCATCCGCGACCTCCCTCACCGGCTGATCGCGAGCTTCAAGGCCACGCTCGAGGAGACCCACCAGGCCGACCTGCTCCTGCACGTGGCCGATGCGTCCAGCCCGCTCGTCGACGCGCAGATCGCGGCCGTGCGCGGCGTGCTCGCGGAGATCGGCGTCGCGGAGACCGACACGCTGCTCGTGCTCAACAAGGTCGACGCGATAACCGACCCGGTCGTCCGCGACGCGATCGTGGCCCGCTATCCGCAGGCGGTGACGATCTCCGCCCGCACCGGCGCCGGCCTGCCAGAGTTCGCGGAGATCGTGAGCGCCTGCCTCGGCCGCGGGTTTCGCGACGTCGATGTCGAGACAGCCCCCGGCAATGGCCGGCTCCTGGCATGGCTCGGCGCGCATGGCGAGGTGCTCTCGCGGCATTTTGCCGACGATCGCATGACAATTCACTGCCGGCTCCCCGCCGCTTTGCTCGGCCGCATCCCGCCGGACGAGGCGGTCGTGCGGATGCACGGCCGCCCGGAATGCGAACCCCACCAGCCCGAATCTCCCGCCACTATTTCCCATGATGACGCCGTGGACTCCATCCGCGCCAGCTCCTGACGCCCGGCGGCGCCGCGACCCGCGCGTGCTCTCGGGCGCGACGGCGCTCGTGACCGGCGGTTCGTCCGGCGTCGGGCGTGCGATCGCCCTCGACCTCGCCCGCCACGGTGCGCGGGTGCTCGCCACCGCCCGGCGTTCGCAACGCCTCGCGGAGCTGGCCGCCGAGTCGCTGCCGGCCGGCGCTCCTGAGATTCTCACGATCGCGGCCGATATCACGTCGCCGCAAGACCGCCGCGCCATCCTCGCTGAGGCGGCGCGGGGGCTGGGCGGTCTCGACATCGTCGTCGCTGCGGCTGGCAGCGGCGCCGTGGGAACGTTCGCCGGCGGCGATCCCGACACGCTGCGACGGATCATGGAGATCGATTTCTTCGCGCCGGCCGAACTCGTCCGCGAGTCGCTGCCGCTCTTGCGCCGGAGCTGCGACCCGGCCGTCGTGCTCGTCGGCTCGATCCTCGGCCACCATCCCCTGCCGCTCCACGCCGAATACTGCGCGGCCAAGGCGGCACTGCGATCGCTCGCCGGCTCGCTGCGTCAGGAACTCGCCGTGGGCCGCGACGGCCAGCCGCCGCTCGACGTGGTGCTCGCAAGCCTCGGGCCGACGGAGTCGGAGTTTTGGGACAACCTCGTCGCGGGCGAGCGGCCCGCGTGGTCGCGCGGCACGCCGCTCTCCGCCGCTGCGACGGCCGCGGCCGTGACGGAAGCTCTCGTGCACCGTCGTCAGGAGATTTTGCCCGGCTGGTCGGCCAAGGGATTCGCGCTGGCTGCAAGGCTTTTCCCAAAGCTCATCGACTTGATCGTTGCGCGGCGACTACGATCGCAGGCATGACTCCTGCATGAGGCGATGATGACCGTGCTGCCCCCGTCTGCCTTCGATCCCGGCGGCGAAGAGCCCCTGCTGGCGGTGGCCTGTCCGTCGTGCCACGGGGCTATCGCAGCCCCGGCCTGGCTCGCCGGCCACGCCGCTCAATGCCCCATCTGCGCAGGCGGCTTTCTCGTTCCACTGCCGCCGCCCCCGGAGCCGCCGAAGCCGCGGGGCGAACTCGAATTCGACGATCCCGCGAACAAGACGATCATGGGCGACGAGGGCGTGATCGAACTGCGCCGGCTCACGCCCGAAGAGCAGGCGGCCCGACGGGCCCGCCGCAATGTGCTCATGCTCCTGTCGGGCGTCGCGATCCTGATGACGATCGCCATCGCGCTCGGCCGCAAGCGCCGCAAGACGTAGGCCTACAACCGTTCGCCGATGGCGAGCAGTTCCTCGGCGTCGAGCACGGTGTCATTCGACTCGAAGAGTCTCGCGATCGCGGCCCGGTGGATCTTCATCTTCGTGCCGCCCACACCAAGCGCGCCGTAGACGACGGCCGCACCGTCAGCCCGGGCCTTGTCGGCCGCCACGATGCCCTCGATGCCGGCCGGCGGCACCGCATTCAAATCGATGAGCACCCGCGCCTTCGCAGCGGATACCCTGCCGGCGGCGTCAAGCAAGATCACACCGGCCGCGCCGGCGGCCACGATGAGGTCGGCCTGCTGGATCGCGACCCGAAAATCGCCGACGGCGGCCGCCGAGTCGGCGCTGGCCACGGCCTCGAGCCGCGCTCCCGGCACCTGGCCCGCGATCCGATCGCACACCCCCTGAGCCCGGTCGACTGACCGCGAGGCGACGCTCACTGCGAGCCCCTTCCGCGCCAGAAGTCTGACCACCCGCTGGCCCACGGGGCCGGTGCCGCCAAGCACCACGGCGCGGTGTCGAGCGGCCGTCTGCGGATCGCCGAGCGGCAGGTGCCGCGAGGCCGCGACCACGGCGGCGCTCGCGGTCGTGTTGGCTCCATTCGGGTCGAGCATCACACCGACCCGCACCGGGCCGAAAAAAGTCTTCCGCACGCGATCAAACACCGCCTCCGCCGCGGCGACGTCGGAGCCGCCGACGAAGATCGCAGTCGATGCGAGATCGGCACCGCCGCGGGTGAACATCGCGCCATGCACGAGCGGCACAACATTCGCGACGGTCACGCCGCCATGCCGCAAGAGCACGTCAGCCCCGGCATCGGTCGCGACAACGGCATCAAACGTGCTCGGCAGCGGATCGCAATCGAGCTGAATCAAGATCCGCTTGGGCACGGAAACCTCCTGCCAGGGTCGCGAACAATCGAAGAATCCGCAGGAATGAGGGGCAGCGGGGCTGCCCCTCATTCCACAGCGGGACTGTCCTTGAAACTAGAACCCCTTGAACGGGTGCGCGGCCTTGTCCTTGCCGGCGATCATCTCGTCGACGCTGGGCTTGCCCTTCATCGCGTTCGAGATGGCGTCCATCGTGGCCTTGTAGTTGTAGTCGTAGATCTTCTTGTCGTCGGCGGCGAGCCAGTGGATGAACACGCCACAGACGATGACGAGGTTCTCGGCGTCGCTCTTCGGAATGACGCCGGCAGCGACGCTGTCGGCCACGGCCTTGGCGACGGCGGCCTGCGCCGGGCCAAACATCTGCACCGCCTGCTTGGCGCCCTTGATCGTCACCTTCGTGATCATCACGGTGGCGGGCTTCACGGCGAGATTCGGGGTGAGGACGGCGAGGAGGTTCGAGTGGCCTTCGCTCTGACGGGCCAACGCGTTGGCGAACGCCACGCCCACGGGGCCGTCCTTGCTGCCGATCAAGAGATCGATATGGGCGATTTCGTTACCGTCGCCGGCCAGTGCCTCGCCAATGAACATCGACATATTCCGTGTCTCCTCAAAAAAGTGTCATTCCATACGGCCGCCGTGCGACGCACGCCGAGCGGCGACAGGATACCATTTGCCTCCATGCCAGCAAGCAATCGCGATGCCCCCGCCGCACCGGCCGTCGTGATCCTCGGGGCGAGTGCCCGTGCGGCAGCGGCCTCGGCGGCCAGGGCGGGATGGACCGTGCATGCCGCCGACATCTTTTCCGACGCGGACCTCGCGATAGTGGCAGAGTCGGGCCAGTGCGTGACCGATTATCCGGGTGGCCTGTTCGCCGCGGCGGTTGGTTTTCCGCCCGCGCCATGGTGCTATACAGGCGCGATCGAGAATCACCCCGACCTCATCGATCGGATCGCCGCGACGAGGCCGCTGGCCGGCAATGCGGCCGCCGTCGTGCGCCGCGTCCGCGATCCTGCGTCGTTGGCGACAACGCTCGCGGCAGCCGGCCTGCGATTCCCCGAAACCTTCCTGACCTCAATTGGCGTGCCCACCGACGGCTCGTTCATCGTCAAGCCGCGATCGAGCGCCGGCGGCCAGGGCATCGCCCGCTGGACTCCAGCCGCCGCGCGCGGTGATCGCGCCGCGGTAACGCATATCTGGCAGCGCTGGGTCGATGGCCTGCCGATGGCGGCCGCCTTCTGCATCGCGGAAGGCAATGCCTCGCTCATGGGCACGAGCCGCCAACTCCTCGGCGCGGCATGGTGCCATGCCGTCCCCCACGCCTACTGCGGCTCCGTCGCCGCACCGCTCGAGAGCCTTCACGACCGCGTGCGCGACGAACTCCATCGACTCGGCCGCCTGCTCGCCGATTCGTTCGGCCTCGCCGGCGCAGTCGGCGTCGACTTCATCCTCGGCGCGGACGATTCGATCACCGTCATCGAGGTGAACCCCAGGCCCACGGCATCGATGGAGCTCGTGGAACGGGCGACGGGGCGTTCCATCGCGGCCGCACATTTCGCCGCGTGCGGATTCCCACCCCCCGTGCCGCCGGCGGCCGACGCTTTTACAGGCATCTGGTCGAAGGCGATTCTCTTCGCGCCACAGAACCTCACGATCGACGAACCGCTGCTGCAACGTCTGCGACGACTTGCCCAGCCGTGGACGCATGACGACGGCTGGCCCGCCCTCGCCGACATCCCGCAGCCGGGGCAGACGCTTGCGCGCGGGCGTCCGGTCATCACGATCTTTGCGCGGGGCGAATCCCCTGAAGATTCCCACGCGCGGCTCGTCGCACGCACGACGAGCCTCGGTGCCTGCCTCTCGTAAAACACTTCCTCCAAAGTAGACCGCTTGCTCCGCAAGCGGCTCCCGATCCGCTTCGGGACGAAGCGGTCTACAACAGACAGGCTGAAGCCTGTCCTACTTAGCCGGCAAGGCGGCGCGGCATCGACTCTTCGGCGGCGGCCGAGGGCAGGACGTACTGCATCAGGTAGGCGTCTTCGGTCGTGTCCTGATAGAAGTCCTTGAGCACCAAGATCGCCCGGTAGCCGAGCGTCCGGAAGAAGAGTTGGGCGGGCAGGTTGCGCTCGCGGACCTCGAGCACGATCCGACTGCGGCGCTCCGGCGTGAGCTTGCCGACGAGCTTTTCCATCATCTGTGTGCCGATCCCGAGGCGGCGGTGCGAGCGGCGCACGGCGAAGTTGAGCACGTGGAGCCGCGAGCGGTGGAGCTCGTAGATCATGAACGCGACGACCGAGTCGGCCATCTCCGCCACCATGCCGATGCAATTCCGCTGCCGCATGCAACGCGTGAAATCGTCGTCGGACCAGGGAAACTCGAAGGCCTCCTGCTCGATCTCCAGTACCTCGGCCATGTCGCGCCGGATCATCCAGCGGACGTGAATCTGCAGACGTTCTTGTTCCGAGGTCGCCACGGTCGCATCACTCCAGAGGGCACGGTTGTCCGTTCGGGGGCGGAACCGTAGCAGCCGCTCTGACGGCGGCCAAGACGATTCCGCGTCGGTTTTGCCCGGGCTTTCGCTGGCGAAACAACCTTGACCCCCCGCCATGCGACACCTACTCTCCCGCCGCATTTTCGCCGCATTCCCTTCACCACGAAGCCGCCCGCG
>JBIIOK010000061.1:0-15013 GCA_044336985.1 Pirellulales bacterium
GCCAAGACGATTCCGCGTCGGTTTTGCCCGGGCTTTCGCTGGCGAAACAACCTTGACCCCCCGCCATGCGACACCTACTCTCCCGCCGCATTTTCGCCGCATTCCCTTCACCACGAAGCCGCCCGCGATGCGACCCACACGACGTCCGACAATGCTTCTGTTCCTCGTGGCGCTATCCTGCCTTGCGGCCGGCTGCGCGGGTCCCGCGATCCGCAGCCAGAGCCCCGAGGTCGAGGCGCTTATCAATCTCGAGGCCGATACCAAGCTCGTCGGCGATTACGCCACGCCCTGGGGCACGGCGCCGCAGCGAATCGAGCGGGCGGCGCTCATCACCGGGCTGCCGGGCACCGGCAGCGATCCGCCGCCAGGCCTGCAGCGGCAGTCGCTGATGGCCGACATGCAATCCCGCGGCGTCGTCGAGCCCAACAAACTCCTCTCTTCCCCGTCGACGGCGCTCGTCTGGGTGCACGGCTACCTGCCCCCCGGCGTGCAGAAGGGGGATCGGTTCGACATCCATGTCGAGGTGCCGCCGGACAACGATACCTCGAGCATCGCCAATGGCTGGCTGATGGAGACACGGCTTGCGGAGATGGCCGTGCTGGGCAACCGCGTGCGCGACGGCCACGTGCTCGGCATCGCGGAGGGGCCGCTGCTCGTGGATCCCGTCGCGATGGGCACGCTCGACTCGAAGGCGAAACTCCGCGCCCGCGTGCCGGGCGGCGGCGTGTCGCTCACCTCGCGGTCGATCGGCCTGATCCTCGCCCCGGAGCATCGCTCCGTGGCGCTTTCGAAGCGGCTCGGCGACAGCATCAACAAGCGATTCCATGCCGTCATCAAGGGAAGCAAGCGGGGCGTCGCCACACCGAAGACCGATCGGTTCGTGGAGCTCGAGGTGCCGCCTGTCTACAAGCAAAACCTCGGCCGCTACATCCGCGTGGTCCGCGCCGTCGCAGTGGTCGAACCGCCCGCCGGACGGCATGCCCGGCTCGAGCTGCTCGACCGCCAACTGGCTGATCCCGTCACCGCGCCGTCGGCAGCGCTGCGGCTCGAGGCGATCGGCAAGGAGGCGATCCCCACGCTCCGCAAGGGGCTCGAATCGAAGGATGCCGAGGTGCGGTTCGCCGCGGCCGAGGCATTGGCCTACCTCGGCGAATCGGTGGCAGCGAGCCATCTCGCCGAGGCCGCCGGCAGCCTGCGCAGCGCCCGCCCCGCGGCGATCGCCGCCCTCGGCGTGTTGGACGATGCCAATGGCATCGACGCACTGCAGGGGCTTCTCTCCAGCGTCAGCGCCGAGACGCGATACGGCGCCTTTTACGCCCTCTGGCAGATGGATTCGTCCGCACCGCTCATCCGCGGCGAGAAGCTCGGCGACGCCTGCTCGCTCCACGTACTCGACGTCGAAGGGCCGCCGCTCGTGCACATCACGCGGAGCCGCCGCCCCGAACTCGTGCTCTTCGGCGTCGAGCACCCGCTCACCGACGGCCTGCGCGCCGAAGCCGGTCCGTCGATCGTGGTGGTGGTCGAGTCGGGTCGGGCCAACGTCAACTGCTTCGTGGCGGGCCAGCCGGACCAGAAGCTCGAGGTACCCGCCCGGGTCGACGCGGTCGTCCGGGCGATCGTGCAGCTGGGCGGCACCTATCCCGATGCGGTCCAGTTTCTCCAGCAGGCGAGTTCCAGCCGCTGCCTCGACAGCCGACTCGCCTTCGATGCCCTGCCGAGCGCCGACGACGGCCGCATGAGTCTCCACGAGGAGGCATCGCAGCGCGGCCGCGACGTACCCGACGACAACGACACAGCCCGCGATGACGCCCCCAGGAGCGACCGCACGGACGAGTCGTCATGACCAGGCTCAAAGCACTCGAACTGTTCGGCTTCAAGAGCTTCGCAGACCGGACGCGCTTCGAGTTCCCCGAGGGCATCACGGTTGTCGTCGGCCCGAACGGCTCCGGCAAATCCAACGTCGTCGACGCCATCAAGTGGGTGCTCGGCGAGCAGTCGGTTCGCAGCCTCCGTGGCCGCGACATGACCGATGTGATCTTTGCCGGCTCCGTGTCGCGCAAGCCGCTCAACGCGGCCGAGACCTCGCTGATCTTCGACAATGGCGGCAGGCAGCTGCCCGTCGAAAACGACGAAGTGCAGATCACTCGGCGGGTCTATCGCAGCGGCGAGAGCGAATACCTCGTCAACGGCGAGATCTCGCGGCTGCGCGACATCCGCGAGCTCTTCTCCGGCACGGGCGCCGCGACGCAGGCCTACAGCGTCATCGAGCAGGGGCGCGTCGACGCGCTGCTCGTGGCGTCGGGCCGCGATCGCCGCGCCGTCTTCGAGGAAGCGGCCGGGATTACGAAATTCCGCGCCCGCCGCACTGAATCGCTGCGTCGGCTCGAGCGCACCGAGCAGAACCGTCAGCGGCTCGCCGACATCGTCGGCGAGGTGTCGAGCCGGCTCGACACGGTCCGACATCAGGCCGCGCGGGCACGCCGCTGGCGTCTGATGACCGATCGACTGCGGACGCTGCGGCTGGCCGCAGCAGCAGAGGATCTGGCCGAGGTCGATGCGTCGGTGGCGGCCGTCGACGCGGCGCTCACCGCCCTGCGACGGGATTTCGTCGCGGCCGAGACCGAGGCGACGCTGGCCGCCGGCCGCACCGCCGAGCTCGAGCGGGTCGAGCACGATCTCTCGCCCCGCCTCGCCGACGCACAGGACCGCGTCACGTCCGACAAGCAGCGGGCAGCGGCCGCCGAAGCCACCCTCGCGCTGTTGCGCCAACGCCGCGCGGAGATCGAGGGGGATGTCGCCCGGCACGAGGCGGGCGTGCGGGAGGCGGCCCAGCGACTCCGCGACGCGGTGGGCGCCGTCGAGGATGCCCGCGGGCAGGCCGAGACGATTCAAGCCGAACTCTCCCGCATCCATGCCGAACTCGCCTCCCACGAGCAATCCGCCGCCGGCTCCCATCAGCACGTCGCCGACCTGCGCAGCCGGCTGGCCGAGCAATCCGCGCGCGGTGTCGATCTCGAGCGGCGGCGCCTTCGACTCGAGGCCGACGCTGACCGCGCAGCCACTGGCGTCGACGAGGCCCGGCGGCGGATCGATGCCTGCCGCGAAAAAATCGACGCCGCCCGGCGGCAGCAGGCGCTGCTCGCCGAATCGATCGCCACCCGCGAGGGCAACGTCGCGGCGCTTGCCGCACGCTTCGCCGCGACCGACAGCGAGATGGAATCACTCGAGGCCGAACAGCGCGAACGGGCTCATGCGCTCGAGCACGCCTGGCGCGATCTCGCCGGCTGGCAGGCGAAGCTCGAGGCTTGCCTCGAGCGGAAGGGCATGCTCGAGGAACTGGTCGGCCGGCACGAGGGCCTTTCCGACGCAGCAAAGCGGCTCGTCGGTCCGGAAGCGGGCCAGCCGGCGGTGCCGGGATTGCAGGGCGTGCTCGGCGACCTCATCGACGCGCCGGTGGGCTGGGCTCATCTCGTCGATCTCGCGCTCAGGGATCGCGCCCAAAGCCTCGTCGTGGATTCGCTCGACGATCTCGTCCGCTGGTTTTCCCATTGGGCCGATTCGGCCGAGGCGCAGGCAACGCTCGTCGCCGGCGGCCGTGTCAGCTTCATGGCGGCAGAGCAGCCCGACGAGACGGCCACCGACGCCTTCGACGCCTCCGGGCATCCCGGCGTGGTCGGCCGGCTGGACAAACTCGTCGAGACCGAAGCCGCCTCGGAGCGTCACCGGCTGATCGCCCGCCGATTGCTCGGCAAGGTGTGGGTGGTCGAGCGGCTCGACCACGCACAGGCGCTCGCGCGCGTGGCTCCGGCGGGCGTGCTCGTCGTCACCCGCGGCGGCCAGTGCCTCTCGACAGACGGCGTCTTCGAAATCGGCACGCCCGCCGCGGCCAGCGGCATCGTCAGCCGCCGCAGCGAACTGCGGGCCGTCACGACACGCCACGAGGAACTCACCCGCACCGTCGCGGCCACCGCGGAATCGATCAACGGCCTGCAGGCGGAACTCGCCGGACTGCAGCAGTCGATCCGTCGGCTGCACGCCCGGCGTCAGCAGGAGGCGGAGAACATCGCTTCGTCCCGCGCTGAATTCGAGCGGCTGACCCGCGACCGTTCGGCCGGCAGCCAGTCGCTCGCCGCCGCCGAGGCCGCTGCGGTCGAAGCCGAGCGGGAGGCCGTCGCGCTCTCCCAGGCACGCGAGGCGGCCGACTCCGCTCTCGCGAAACACCTGGCGGAATTGGATGACACCCGGCGCGAGACCGCCGCGACGCAGTCCACCCTCGATTCGCTCGATCGCGATCGCGGCGAGGTGATCGACGCCATCAATCGACTGCGGATCGAGCGGGCGGCCAGCCAGGAGCGGCTCGCCCGCGGCCACGATGCGGTGTCCACCCGTCGCGGCGACCTCGATGCCCGTCGCGCCGATCTCGAAGCCGCCCGCGACCGCCGCGGCGTCGCCGAGCAGCGGCTTGACGCCCTGGATTCGGAACTCCTTGCCGCGCAATCGGCCTTCGCCGAGGCGATGACCGCCGCCGAACGATCGGGAAACGAACTTGCCGAGCTCTGCGGCATCCGCGATGCACTCGTCGCCGACAAGACTTCCGCCACCACCACCGCGGAGGCAAACCGCGCCGCGGCCGCTCGGTTTGGCGAGGCAATCCACACCCAGGAACTCGACGCGGGTGAGGCCCGCCACCGCCGGGCCCGGATCATCGAGCGGATCCGCGACGAATACGACCTCGACATCGAGGCCGAGACACGGGCGCAGGCCGAGCGCCGGGCCGCGGCCGGCCCGGAGGCACCGGCCGATGCGGACCCCATCCCCGCGACACGGCCGGAGCTCGATACCGAGATCGAGGAACTGCGCCGGAAACTCGGCTCGATGTCCACGGTGAACCTCGAGGCGCTGGCCGAGGCGGAAGCGCTCACGGAACGGCTCGCCACGCTCGAGGCCCAACTGGCCGACGTGACGAATGCGAAGCAGTCGATCGAGCAGCTCATCTCGCGTATCGACGACGAGAGCCGCCGGCTCCTCGGCGAGACGATCGAGACGGTCCGCGGCCACTTCCGCGAGCTGTTCGAGCGGGTCTTCGGCGGCGGCCAGGCCGACATCGTCCTGGATCCCGAGATGGACCTGCTCGACACCACCGTCGAGATCGTGGCCCGCCCGCCCGGCAAGGAACCGCGCAGCATCTCGCTCCTCTCAGGTGGCGAGAAGACGATGACCTGCGTCGCCCTGCTGTTGGCGATCTTCCGGTCGCGGCCGAGCCCCTTCTGCGTGCTTGACGAGGTCGATGCCGCCCTCGACGAGGCCAACGTTGACCGCTTCGTGGGAGTGCTGCGCGACTTTCTCTCGTCCACCCAGTTCATCATCGTCACCCATTCGAAAAAGACGATGGCTGCGGCCAACACCCTCTACGGGGTCACGATGGAGGAGTCGGGCGTCTCGAAGCGGGTGTCCGTCCGGTTCGAATCGACGGCCGCCGTGGCCAGCCGGCCCGCGGCCAAGGCCGCGTGAGGGGATCCGCTTCCGGAGGACGCGGTCTACGAAACTGCGAAAAACCGCGTGTTTGCCCGTTGCAATCCGGCCCACGGTCCTGTCCCGGACAAGCGCACCACCCGGTGCCACCGTCCTTTTCGCGAAGAACGGCTCAAGTCTCACCACAGGATCTTTCGATCTTCCCTCTCGGACGGTCATGCCGCGAACGTGTCCGGGTCGAACCCGAGCCCGTTTCTGCGGCGTGGATGCAGGGGGGGATACCTGCGAGTCGCCGCGTCCGGCGGAAACATCCTTCGGGATGCACTTTCGCCGTACGCCTTCTCAGAGCCCCCTCCCTGCGGCCAGCCGGCCTGCATGGGGCGCGACGACGCGGTCGACTCCACAGCAAACGAACCGCGTCAGGGGGGCTGTGTCCGTTACCCGAGAGGGGCGGGCTGGCCAAATCGGTTCCGGACACAAAAGATCGAAATGGAGTTGTTGCGATGAAGGTTTTCACGACAGGCCAGGTCGCCAAGATCTGTAAAGTTGCTCCCCGCACGGTGAGCAAGTGGTTCGATTCCGGTCGCCTCAAGGGCTACCGCATCCCCGGTTCGCAGGATCGCCGCATCCCGCGGGAATACCTGATCAAGTTCCTGAAAGAGCACGGCATGCCGCTGGGCGACCTCGAGGACGAGGCGATGGCGAAGGTGCTGCTCGTCGGCCAGGACCAGGTCCTGATCGAAAACCTCAAGAAGCACCTCCCGGTCGAGAAGTCGTTCAAGATCCAGGTCGCCGCGAGCGGCTTCGAGGCCGGCATCCAGGCGGAGAGCTTCCACCCGGACTGCATCGTGGTGGACTACGCGATCGGCCGGATCGACGCTCAGCAGATCTGCCAGAACCTCCGTCGCAACACGGAATATGCCGACACGATCGTGATCGCCCTGCTGCCGGACGACGGCTCGCAGATCACGGTCGATCGGGCCCACGTCAACGAGAGCTTCAAGAAGCCCTTCGACGTGGCCCTGCTCGCCGAGCGGCTCCGCACGCTGATCGGCGCCCGCAAAGAGCTGGTCTGATCGCCGTCCGGGCTGACTGACACCTCGATTTGCTTCGACTCCATTCCCGCGGGCCGGTGCGCACGACGCACCGGCCCGCGGCGTTTATACTCGTCCGCATGAGCGACGCTCCCCACGGCATTCGGATGATCGACGTCGGCGAAAAGCCGGTCTCGCTGCGGACCGCGCGGGCTTCCGGCCGGCTCAGCGCCCGGCCCGAAACGATCCACCGGATCCGGGCGGGCGAACTCGAGAAGGGCGACGCCGTCGCCACGGCGCGGATCGCAGGCATCATGGCCGCGAAGCGGACGAGCGAATTCATTCCGCTCTGCCATCCGCTGCCGCTCGACTCCGTGACGCTCTCGATCGGCTTCGAGGAGTCGGCTGTCACGATCGAGGCCGTCGTGCGGGCGACCGCCCGGACGGGCGTCGAGATGGAGGCGCTCGTCGCCGTCACCGCCGCGGGGCTCGCGATCTACGACATGGCCAAGTCGATCGATCCCGCGATGACCCTCGACGCGGTGCAGCTCGACGAAAAGACGGGCGGTGTGAGAGGGGATTACTCGAGGGCGCGGCGCGAGTCGGTGTAGCACCGGCTCGCGGGCGGCAGAAGGTTCCTCGCGGCGGCCCTCGAAGACTCGGTCCAAATGCTCGTCACGCTTCCGCCGACCCGCAAGCCTACCCGAATCGGTAGGGGAGGCTTCGGGTGACCTGTGCCCCGGGAGCCGGCGTTGCTGACAAGCGAAGGCAGGATGCCGCAAGCGGAGGCGCTCTGGCTAGCGCAGTCAGCATCGAGCGAGCGAAGGGCATGCGGGCACCGATCCGCGTTAGCGGATTGGTCGTACGAAGCGAGCGTCCGGAGAGCCGGGCGCGGGGCATGACAGGCTGAAGCCTGTCCCACAGCCGGATTGGACGCGTCGGGCGAACGGCGGCGATTACGTCCGCTCTTGAAGATTCGTCTCGGCCAGGATCGGCTCCAGCTCATCGACGAAGTCGCGGACGTCCTTGAACTCGCGGTAAACGCTCGCGAAGCGAACGTAGGCCACCTGGTCGATCGTGCGCAGGAGCTCCATCAGCCGCTCGCCGAGCACGCGGCTGGGCACCTCGCTCTCGTAGTTGCCGTAGAGCTCCGCTTCGAGCGACGTCACCGCGCCCTCGATGTCTTCCTCGCTCACGGGCCGCTTCCAGCAGGCCTTGGCGAGCCCCCGCTTGATCTTGTCGCGATCGAAGGGCTCGCGAACGCCCCCCTTTTTCACGACGGAGAGCAGCTGACGCTCCACCCGCTCGTAGGTCGTGAACCGCCGCCGGCAGGCGACGCATTCACGGCGGCGCCGGATGGAGGTGCCGTCGTCTCCGGCGCGCGAATCGATCACACGGTCGTTGTCGGTGCGGCAGAAGGGGCAGCGCATGGTGGGCAGGCTCTCGGAGGAGCGAACATCCTACGAGCGGCCGCGAAAAACCGGCAAGTCGGCGTTACTCGGGCTGATCGGGCTCGGGCCGGGGCGGCTTCGCCGTGCTGGCGAGCTTCCAATCGCGGCGCTGGCGGGAGCTCGGGATGTCCATCGCCTTGCGGTATTTCGTGACCGTGCGGCGGGCGACGGTGATCCCGCGCTTGCCGAGTTCCTCCATCAGGTCGTCGTCACTGTAGGGATCATCCTTCGGCTCCGCGTCGATGATCTCCTGCAGCTTGATCCGCACGGCGTCCCAGGCCACTTCCTCGCCGTCGGCGCTCGTCGTGCCGCCCACGAAGAATCTTCGCAGCGGGTAGAGCCCGCGCGGCGTCTGCAGCCACTTGTCGTCGACGGCCCTGCTCACGGTGGTGACATGCATGCCGATCCGGTCGGCGATCTGCTGCATCTTCAGGGGCTCGATCGCCTCCGGGCCGTCGGTCAGAAATCTCGTCTGATGGTCCACGATCGCCTGCGCGGTCTTGAGCAGCGTGCTCCGCCGCTGCTCGATCGACTCGATGAGCCACTGCGCGGAGTTGATCTTCCGCTTGATGTATTCCCGCGTGGTCGGATCGGTATCCGGCGACAGGAGCATTTGCCTGTAGATGGGACTGATACGGAGGTTCGGCAGGTCCACTTCTTCGAGCCGCACCTTCCAGGTTCCGTCGGCCTGCTGCTCCACGTAGACATCGGGCTTCACCCGCGGCACGACGGGCGTGATGAACATCGCCCCGGGCTTCGGATGCAGCCCGTGCAACTGCTCGCGCAGCCGCTCGATTTCGGCGATCGAGAAGCCGGTCTTCTTCTCGATGAGCGGCAGGCGGTTGCCGGCGAGGTCTTCGAGGTGGTCGCTCACGAGCCGTCGCAATTGCCGCGCGCCCGGCATCTCGGGGCGGATCTGCAAGAGCAGGCACTCCTTCAGGTCGCGGGCGGCCACTCCGGCCGGATCCATTCCCTGCACCACCGCAAGCCCCTTCTCGAGCAGGGCGAGCTGATCCTTGGGGCCGTCGGGGTCGACGAGCTCCTCGAGCGGCATCGGCAGATAGCCGTTGGAGTCGAGATTGTGGATCACCTTGTCGGCCGCCTGCCGCTCGGCGGCGGTGAGCTCGTAGTTGGAAAGCTGCTCGTGCAGGTGATGGAAGAGCGTCTCGGGCCGCTCCTGCATGTTGGCCATCGCGTCGAGGTAGCGGTCGGAGGCCTCGTCGATCCGCGCGGCCGACGGCCGGCTGCGGTCGTCGTCGGAATCGGGGTATTCGCTGGCCCAGTCGTATGACCGCTCGAAATCGGCCTGGTTGGCATGCTCCTGGTCCACCACGAGCGGCTTCTCGTCGACGGTTCGCTCGACGGTCGTCGGGGCGGCCTCCGCCACCGGTGCGCCGGGCTCGCCGCCGGCCGGCTCCCCCTCAGCCTCCTCCACCTCGAGCGTCTCGTTGTTTTGGATCTCCTGCTCGATCCGCTCCTCAAGTGCCAGCTGCGCCAACTGCAGGATCTCCATCGACTGGATCATGCGCGGCGCAAGCATCTGCTTTTGCGCCATCCGCATTTCCTGGCCGAACGACATCCGCATCGCTGGGTTTCCTTCGTGCCCGTGACGGCTCCTGCCGATCCTCGGACGCCTTCAAGGATACCTTGTCGCCAGGATTCCGTTCACATCCGCTGACGGCCGGAAAAAGCGTCGGCGAGCATCTCGCGATTTGCCTGCTCCAGCGACGCGCCCACGGTGAGGCCGCGAGCCAGCCGGGTGATCGTGACGGGGAGGCCGGCCAATCGCGACGAGACCTCGAGGGCCGTGGCGTCGCCCTCGACATTCGGCGTGGTGCCCATGATGACCTCGCGGATCACACCCGCCTTCACGCGCTCGACGAGCTGCGGGAGCATGAGCTTCTCCGGGCCCATGCCCTCGAGTGGCGAGATCCGGCCGCCGAGCACGTGGTAAAGGCCGCGGTAGTTGCCCGCCTGCTCGAGCGCGAGCAGATCGCGCACCTGCTCAACCACGCAGAGCACTGAGCGGTCGCGCCGCCCGTCGAGGCAGATGTCGCATTCGTCCTGCTCGGCGAGGTTGAAGCAGGTCTTGCAGGGATGAAGCTTTTCCTTGACGGCGCGGATCGCATCCGCGAAGGCAAGCGCTTCCTGATTCGACATCCGCAGCACGTGGTAGGCCAGCCGCTCGGCCGACTTGCGGCCGATCCCGGGCAGGTCTGCGAAATAATCGACGAGCCGGGCGATCGCCCCGCGGGTCTCAGCCATCCGTGCCTCCCTGGTAGCCCGGCGCGGCGTCTTCGCCGGCCGCGGCATCGTCGTCGGCTACGGCCGAGACTGCCGGCACCGGCGTCTCCTGAGGTCGCGGCGGCTCGACCTTCCGCACCGCGGCGTCGAAGAGCGTGCGGGCGTGCGTCACGAGCGGGTGCTCCATCGCCTCCCGCAGGAGTGCCGCCTGCGAGTGGACAGTGCGGGGCCGCTCTGCGGCCGCCGGCTCGGCAGCCACGCCATTGACGCGTGCGGCCGCAGCGGGCGCCGCGGCCGCCGCCTCCAACACGATCGTGTGCCTGAGCGGCCGGCCGGCGATCTCCCCGAGCACCCGCGCGAGGCTGGCCGCCACTTCCGGCCGCCGCAGAAACGAGACGGCGGTCGTCGCATCGCCGGGAAGCGCGACCTCGAGCAGTTCGTCTCGCCACGCCGCCCGGGTGGCCATCGCGGCGAAGTCGGCCACGAGTCCGCCCACCGCGTCGCCCGCCTGCAGCCAGGCGGCATGGGCGTCGGCCGGGAGCGTCGCGGCGGCAGCCGACTCTTGCGGCGGCTCCGCGACCGGCTCGACGGCCGTTTCGATGGCCGGTTCGACGGCTTCGTCGTCAGCCGACGGGGCGGCGGCCACGGCCGCCAGCGTCAGGTCGGTCGTTTTTTTTTCGCGCTCGGGCTCCGCCGGCGCAGAGACGGGGGCGGCCGTCACCGCAGTCGCCGCGGGCAGCCGCCGCGCGGCAGCCGGTGCCGGGGCCGCCTTGTCGGCGGGAGCCGCATGCACCAGCGCCGCGAGGTTATCGAGGTCTTCGAGTTTTGCCAGCCGCACGACGGCCATTTCCGCGAGCACGGCGGCATGGCCGCTCATCCGCATCCGGGCGAGCGAGTGGTCGATGATCTGCAGCATCGCCAGCAGTGTTTCCGTGCCGACCTCGCGGCCGATCGCGGCGAGGTCGATGCCGAGCCCCTGCCCCTGCATGAGCGATTCCGTGCCGCAGCCCACGCTCGCAAGCAGGCAGTCGCGAAGCGCCGCGATCACTTGCTCGAGCACGCCGCCGGGATCGGCGCCGCCGGCGAGCGCCGCGTCGAGCGCCTCGATCGCCGCACGGGGATCGCGGGCCGCAATCGCCGCGACGAGCGCGCCCACCTTCTCCTCGCGTCCCGTGCCGATCACGGCGTGGACCTCGTCGACGCCGATCGGCCCGGTCGCCGCCCCAAGCAACTGCTCGAGGAGCGACTGGCTGTCGCGCATGCTCCCCGCCGCACGGCGGGCGATCAGGTCGAGGGCCTCCTGCGCCACGCTCGCCCCTTCGGCCGAGACGATCTGGGCGAGCCGGCGGGCGATCGCCGGCGGATCGACGGTCTGGAAGTCGAACCGCTGGCACCGCGAGAGGATCGTGATCGGCAGCTTCTCCGGCTCGGTCGTGCAGAGCACGAACTTCACGTGCGCGGGCGGCTCCTCGAGCGTCTTGAGCAACGCGTTGAAGGCCTCGCGCGTCAGCATGTGCACTTCGTCGATGATGTAGATCTTGAAGCGGCCCCGGGCCGGACGAACGGCCACGTTCTGCCGCAGCTGCCGGATCTCGTCGATGCCGCGGTTGCTCGCGGCGTCGATCTCGACGACGTCGACGTCCTGCCCCGACGAGATCGCGCGGCACGATTCGCAGGTATTGCAGGGCTCGGCGGCCGGCCCCTGCTCGCACTCGAGCGCCTTGGCATAGATCCGCGCCGCGCTCGTCTTGCCCACGCCGCGGGCGCCGGTGAAGAGGTAGGCGTGGCCGATCCGCCCCGTCTCGATCGCTCCCGAGAGGCCGCGGGCCACGTGCTCCTGCCCCACGAGCTCGTCGAACCGCTGCGGGCGGTAGCGGCGGGCGACGACTTGGTAGGCGGCCGGCTCAGCCATGGCGTTTCCGGGGGATCGGCTGGGTGGCGGCCGGATGCCGATGAGAGGCCCACCGCACAAAGAGACGACTGCTTATGGCTGCTGCGGTTAGGCCCTGACCAGGTTCACAGGTCCCCATCGCAGGGGCCTCTCATCGGCACCCGCACCGTCCGCTGATTTGTACGCCCGGAGTGCCACGCGGTCAAAGGCTGCTACATTTCCCGCCATGGCGTCCCCGATGATGCAGCAGTTCGAGGCGGCGAAGACCCGGTGCCCGGGGGCGCTCGTCCTCTTTCGCATGGGCGACTTCTACGAGCTCTTCGGCGACGACGCCCGCGAGGCGGCCACGCTCCTCGACCTCACGCTCACGAGCCGCGACAAGGGGCCCGACGCCCTGCCGATGGCCGGCTTCCCCCATCACCAACTCGACGTGCAATTGGTGAAGCTTGTGGCCGCGGGCCGGCGGGTGGCGATCTGCGAGCAAATCGATGGGCCAGCTTCGTCGGATGGCAAATCAGGCCGTGCACTGTTGCGCCGCGAGGTGACGCGGATCGTCACGCCCGGCATCGTCGCCGACGAATCGCTGCTCGATCCCGCCCGACGCAACCATCTCGTGGCGGTGCTGCCGCAGGCCGTCGCTTCCCGCGAGACCGACGAAGTGCGTATCGGCATCGCCTGGATCGACGTGGCCGCGGGACGGTTTGAGTGCGCCGTGGTCTCCCCCGACGACGCGGCCGATCACCTGCTCCGACTCGACCCCACCGAGGTGCTCTGCGCGGAGAAGGATCGCGGGCCGGTCGACGAGATCGTCCGCGCGACGGGCGGTCGCCGCGCCGTCACGTGCCGGCCCGACTGGTGGTTCGACGACGCGACCGCGCGGGCAGCCGTGGCGAAGGCCCTCGGCGGCATGCGGCTCGAGGGGCTCGGCTTCGATCTGCCCGCCGACCTGCCGGCCGTGCTTGCGGCGGGGGGCATCGTGGCCTACCTCGAGGAGAACGAGCCCGCGGCGATCGCCCGCATCGATACCATCACCGCCTGGCGGCCGGGCCATCGCATGGAGGTCGACGAGGCCACGCGGCGGAGCCTCGAACTCGTGCGCGGCGTCGCCTCCGGCACCCGCGAGGGCTCGCTCGCCGGTGTGCTCGACCGCGCGAAGACGCCGATGGGCGCGCGGCTGCTCGTGGAATGGCTCTCGGCGCCCTTGGTGGAGAAGCCGCGGATCGACGAACGGCTCGACGCGGTCGAGTCACTCGTGGCCGACGAGTCGCTCGCCCGGCGGCTCGCCGCGACGCTCACCGGTGTGGGCGACCTCGAGCGGCTCACCAGCCGCGTCGTCTCCGGCCGCGCCGGCCCGCGCGACCTCGAGCGGATAGGCCGCGCGATGGCGGTGCTGCCCGAGCTCGTGGCGGCGCTCGGTCCGTGCGGCGGCCTGCTCGCCGACCTGCGCGACTCGCTCGATCCCTGCGACGATCTTTCGAGTCGGATCGGTGCGACGCTCCGCGAGGGCTGCCCCGTCTTCGCCCGCGATGGCGGCTTCATCCACCCCGGGTTCGATGCCCGCTACGACGAGCTCATGGAGATGGCCTCGGGGGGCAAGGCCTGGATCGCCGAATACCAGGCCCGCGAGATCGAACGGACGGGCATCCCCACGCTCAAGGTCGGCTTCAATCGCGTGTTTGGATTCTTCCTCGAGGTGAGCCGCACGCAGGCGGCGAAGGTGCCCGTCGATTACATCCGCAAGCAGACCGTGAAGAACGCGGAGCGCTACACGACGCCCGAACTCGACGAGCGGCAGCGGCAGGTGCTCGGCGCCGAGGACGAGGCCACGCGCCGCGAGATCGAGCTGCTCGAGCAGCTGCGGCTCTTCGTCGCCGAGCATCGCGCGAGGCTCGACCGGGCCACGGCGGTGCTCGCCGAGATCGACGTGCTCGTGGCGCTGGCCGATGTGGCGCGGAGCCGCGGATGGGTGCGGCCCGAAATCACCGAGGGCGCGCAGCTCCTGATCGACGAGGGCCGCCACCCGGTGCTCGAGGAGCTGCTGCCGCCGGGGGCGCTCGTGGCCAACGACGTCGCCCTCGCGGGCCGCGGCACCGCGGCCGCCACCGGCGGGCGAAATCACTCCGGCTCGAACCATCCCGCCATCGTGCTTGTCACCGGCCCCAACATGGGCGGCAAGAGCACGTTCATCCGGCAGGCCGCGCTCGTCGCCGTGCTCGCTCAGGCGGGGAGCTTCGTGCCGGCGAAGCGAGCCGTCGTGGGGATCGTCGACCGGCTCTTCGCGCGGATCGGCGCAGGCGACGATCTCGCCCGCGGCGCGAGCACGTTCTTGGTCGAGATGGCGCAGACCGCGCGGATCTTGAACCGCGCCACGCCCCGGAGCCTCGTGATCCTCGACGAGGTCGGCCGTGGCACGAGCACCTACGACGGCCTGGCGATCGCGCAGGCCGTGATCGAGCACCTGCAGGCGGGGCCCGGCTGCCGCACGCTCTTCGCCACCCACTACCTGCAGCTCGCCGCGCTCGAGAAGCTGCCGGGCGTGGCCAACGTGCAGGTGCTCGTGCAGCAGCATCGCGACCAGCTCGTGTTTCTCCACCGCGTCGCCCCCGGCGCCGCCGACAAGAGCTGGGGCGTGCACGTGGCGCGGCTCGCGGGCGTTCCCGGCGGCGTCATCGAGCGGGCCCGCGATCTCCTGCTCGAACTCGAGTCGGGCGGCCAAGCGCCCGCCAAGCCCCGCAAGAAGGCCGACCCCGCCGACCAGCTCCCACTCTTCGAGTAGGACAGGCTTCAGCCTGTCTTGCTCCCGGCCCAGAGGAGCCGGCCGTCTTCTACCGCCGGCGACCAATGCGGGTGGCGATATGTGACAAGACACAGATCCGCTTCCGGAGGAAGCGGTCTACCTGACAGGCTGAAGCCTGTCCTAC
>JBIIOK010000104.1:0-9006 GCA_044336985.1 Pirellulales bacterium
GACTCTTAATCAGAGGGTTCTTGGTTCGAGTCCAAGACGAGGCACTTGCTTCACGAAAAACATCGCCATCCAGGCGATTTTTTCTTGCTGCGGGCTCCGCCTGCTGGCGCTGACACGGCCCTCCGGGCCTGGGGCCCGTCAAGGAGTTCGCCCATTCGGCTCGCTTAATAGCGGATGCCGGCGCCGACGTTCGAGAAGAAGTTTGCCGAGGTGTCGTTCAGGCCCCAGCCGAACCGCACGCCCACCTCTACATCGCGGGTGAGCAAGACGTGTCCACCGAAGCTCGCGAATTGCGAGTCGATCGGCTCCTTCTTGCCCGAAGAGAGAATCCCGAAGTACTCGGCGTGCACGTTCCAGCGTTCGCCGACCGGAATCTTCAGCACGGTCGAAGGCGCCCACTGGTTGAAGGCGTCGCCCTCGTCATACCCCGTGCCGTAGCGCATGGCCGTGTCCCAGACCCAGCCGTTGGGTAGCGTCCACCCGAAGGCCTCGCCGACCACCATCGTGGAAGCGGTCGAAGGACCGTAGGTTGGCGTGTAGCCTTGGAGGATCGCCGCCGACGAGGGAATCCAGCCTTGCTGTTGCGACGATTGCACCTTCATGCCGTAGAGCACGCGCGTCTCCGTTTCGGCGACGATGTCCTCGCCGCCCACCTCGCTTCCCGACACGGTGCCCGGGCCCCCCGCCTCGTAGTTGTAGCCAAACCGCAGCTCGAACCGGTCGCCGATGCCGCGCCGCACGAGCAGCTCCGGCAGGCTGTGGGCTTCCGGCCCGAGGCGATTGTCGATGAACGAATACGAGGCCTCGAGGATCGATCGGCCCGCGCCGGCGGTGGTCGTCGCGAACGTGAAGGAATCGCGGTCGGTCTCGATCTCGTTGGGCTCGCCCATGGGCTGTCCGCGGGCCGCCATCGCGACGGCGGTGACGAACACCAGCGCGAAGATGGGAAGCCACGGCCGCATACGGCCGTGGATCGACCCGCGGCGCAAACCCGCTTGAGGATTTGCCCGCTTGTGGCGTACCCAAAAACGGCGGCGTCCCCAGAGTTCGGCAGCGCCTTGGCAAGGCGGGGGGCTCGGGCGTAGTGGATTGCTTGTGGAATCTGTCGGTGATGCTCCCGCGACCGGCCTCGGATCGTGAGCCGGCCACCACATTTCGCCGATCTTCCCTGCCAACCAGTGCCTGATGGGCCGAAGCCGGCTCTGGGGCGTGATGACAGAGAGGAGCGGAGGAGGCGATGCAAGGTGGCAGGCGGATACAGCGAGCAGCAGGACGACTCTCCGGGAATCTCCTCGTACTTGTAGGGCTCGTGATCGCGGGACCGGCCGTTGCGCAGGAGGAGCCCTTCGTCGGCCAGCCCGGCACGGTCGGCTCGTTCGAGGCCCGCGACCCAGTTCTTGCCGACGAGGTGATGGCCGGCGTGATCCCGTCTGGGCAGGACTGGTATCTCCTTGCCGATCCGCAGCGCGGCGGCGTCTACGGCTGGCTTAACGGCGGCTTCATCGGCAACTTTGCCAACCCCGGCAGCAAGTTCAACGGGCCCTACAACGCCGTCGACCGCGCCAACGAGCCGATGATGAATCAGGTCTACTTCATCGGCGAGCGGCTGCTCCCCACCGACGGCTCGGTGGGCGTGGGCGGCAGGGCCGACCTGCTCTACGGCGAGGATTTTCCGCTCGCCACGTCGCTCGGCTGGGAAGACACGCTCAGCGGCCAAAACCAATGGAACAGCGGCGAATACTATGGCCTGGCGATGCCGCAGCTCTACGGCGAGGTGGGCAATCAGGATCTCTCGGTGAAGCTCGGCCACTTCTACACGATCGTCGGCTACGAGGGCGTGCCGGCCGTCGGCAACTTCTTCTACACGAAGTCGTATAGCTATCAGTTCGCTGGTCCGTTCACCCACTGGGGCGGCCTCGCCACCTGGCGGGCCACCGACAACGTCGAGGTCAACGGCGGCCTCGTGAACGGCTGGAACGGACTCGCATCCCCCTACAGCAAGGCGAACTTCCTCGGCCGCGCCCGCGTGCGAAACGACGACAACTCGCTCGCCAGCACGTTTGCGATCGTCACGGGCGACGAGGGCAACGACTTCTCGCCGCTCTACCAGCCGGCGCCGGTGCTCGAGTCGGCCAACCGCACGCGATACAGCCTGCTCTTCGAGGTGCGGCCGAACGACCGCTGGGAATACGTCTTCCACCAGTGGCTGGGTACGCAGACGCAGGGATTGGCCGACGGCGGCACGGCGCTCTGGACCGGCATCGACCAGTATCTCTACTGGGCCGCCAGCGACACCTGGAAGTGGGGCGCCCGCTTCGAATGGTTCCAAGACACCGATGGCACCCGCGTGGGGCTCAACCGTCCGAGCAACCCGAACCACGTGCCGTTGCCGGGCAACTACTACTCGCTCACGCTCGGCGCCAACTGGGTGCCGACCGGTAACTTCCTGATGCGGCCGGCCTTCCGCTGGGACTTCTACGGCGGCCCGCAGGGAGGCCCGCCGTCCGGCCCGCGGCTGCCCTACAACGACGGCGCGAGCTGGAACCAGACGATGCTGGGCTTCGACGCGATCCAGAAGTTTTAGGCCGCGCTGGATCCGCTTCCGAAGGAAGCGGTCTCCTTGGCAGGCTGAAGCCTACCCTACTTGGGGCGGCTGCGGGCGGGACGAATTCCGCAGGTGCCAGCGGGTGGCGAGCTTGCGAAACGTGAACATGAAGTAGAGGTTCGGCTTCGAGAAGAGCAGCCGCGTCACGATCCCCCACAACCCACGCTTGTGCTCGTATTCAATGTGCTCGTTGATGCGTGTGACCGTCGGCGAGACGGCGGTGAACGTGTGGGTGTGCTCCCACTTGGCGGCCGGTCCCTCCGCCTGGATGTCGGTGAATCCGGATGGCGAAACATTGCGGTGCACCGCGGTCCAATGCAGCGGCAGCGGGCCCAACCAGAGCGTGAATTTCGAGACGGAGCCCTCGCCGAGCGGCTCGATCGAATGCAGCTGCACGATCGTCGGCGGGGGCGTGAGCCGCTTCAGGGCGCTGGTGTCGTGATGGAAGTCGCGGACGGCTTGGAGCGGCGCGGAAACGGTGAACGAGTAGTCGAAGATAGGCATCGAAGGGGTGGGCTCGTGGGCGTGGGGCGGGCGGTCAGGCGATGCCGTGACGGATCGCCCAGACGGCCGCCTGCGTGCGATCCTCGAGGGCGAGTTTCCGCAGCAGATTCTGCACGTGCTCCTTCACCGTCTCGATGCTGATCTCGAGCGAGTCGCCGATCTCCTTGTTCGAGAGGCCCATCGCGATCAGCCGCAGCACCTGCGTCTCCCGTGGAGTCAGGGGCACGTCGCTGTTGGCGGGCGCCTCGCGCTGCGACATGGCGCCGGCGATCCGTTTGAGCTCACCGGACCGCGTGGGAGAAGCCCCTCTGGCGGCGCCCGTGAGGGCGTCGAGCAGTTCCTTGCGGGTGGCCGACTTGAGCAGGTAGTCGTGGGCACCGGCCGAAACCGCCCGGGCGACGTAGGTCGTGTTGTCGAATGCGGAAAGCATCACCACGCGAGTGTTCGGGGCGGCGGAGCGAATCCGCTTGATCGAGTCGAGCCCGTCCTTGCCCCCCATGCGCACGTCGAGCAGCACGACATCGGGTTTATGCTTGCGTGCGAGCTTCGTCGCCTCGTCGCCGTCGGCGGCCTCCGCCACGAGCCGGATGTCGGAGCCCTCCACCAGACTGGCGATGCCGCGGCGGACGACTTCGTGGTCATCGACGACGAGGACGGTGACGGCCATGATGGAATCCCGCAGGTGCCGGCAGGCACCAATGTTCAAAAGACTTGATCCACAGACCCTACCATAGCGGAAGGGGGCGACCATATGAAAGAGGGGGGTTTTAAGCGGTGCTCGTCTGCTCCCGAGCCGACCGTTTTGGCGATGGCTTCCGGGGTGGTGGCGATCGACAAGCCGGCAGGGCTGCCGACGCAGGCGCCGGCGGGAATCGACTCGGCCGAGTCCTGGCTGCGCCGCCGGCTCACTGCCGAGGATTCGTCCGTTGCCGCGGGGCATCACGGCTACATCGGTGTGCCGCATCGGCTCGACCGGCCGGTCTCCGGCGTCTTGCTTCTGGCCGCGACCCCTCGCGCGGCCAGAAAACTCTCACGGCAGTTCGAACGACGGCAGATCGAGAAGAC
Organism: Pirellulales bacterium; assembly: GCA_044336985.1. Lineage (GTDB taxonomy): Bacteria > Planctomycetota > Planctomycetia > Pirellulales > UBA1268 > RGVT01. The sequence continues at coordinate 4,175 of JBIIOK010000104.1, forward strand.
CTATCTCGCCATCCTGGCTCTGCAGGAGGGGAGCGTCGAGCCGCTGCGGCTCGAGCAATCGGGTGCATCCGGCGCGGAGTGGCGCGACTTCATCGAGAAGGTTCCGGATGAGCCGCGTGCCAAGGTGACGGTCGCGGGTGCCGCCACAGCGCGAGAGGCGGTCACGCGGGCGCGGCTGATCGCCCGGCTCGCCGGCGGCCGGCTGCTCGTCGAACTCGCGCCGCTCACCGGTCGCATGCACCAGCTCCGGCTGCAATCGTCGGCCCGTGGGCTGCCGGTGGTTGGCGATCCGCTCTACGGTGGGCCCGATGGGGATGCGGCCGGCTGGGCCGCCGAGCCGCCGAACGATCCGCGGGCGCGGCCGATCGCGCTGCATGCCTGGCGGATTCGCTACACCGATCCCGACACGCTCGCAGCCGTCACGATTCAGGCGCCGCTGCCCGCATTCTGGCCGCCCGAAGCCCGCAGCCTCCCGCTGCGAGACTCGACCGGTAGCAAGGCTTGAGCGATCAGGCCGGCGGCGCGAGCCAGCCGGCGTGCTCGAGCCACCGCTCGAGCCACGGCTGCGTCCAAGGAGTCCACGTCGGGTAGGCCACCGATGCGACCGACAGGCCGAGCAGCAAGAGCGCGAGCCAGCGCCCGGCACGGCTCCTGCCGAGCGCATCGGCGGCAGGAACGACGCTCGCCGCCCATAACGGCGCGAGCCAAAACACCCAACGAAAACCGCTCGTCATCCCGCCGTAGTTGCGGTCGAGTGGCGGCCGCGCAAGATAAAAAAGAATCACGACGGCGGAAACGACGGCAATCGTGAGCGCGATCGCCCGCTGCCCCGCGCCGTGTCCGCTCCGGCGCGAGGCCAGGCCCAGGAGACCGGGAATCACGAGCAGCCAGGCGGGCGTGAGCGAAAAGATGCCGTGGTGGCCCACGAGCGCATGCCAGGCATACCGCAACGCCGATGGTTCGCCCCGGTCCCGCCCCTGCGGATTGCGCCAGTAGCTTTCGAGCACGCGGCCGTTGGGCAGCGTGATCGAGTAGTCGTACCAATTTGCCTGGCCGCCGGCCGCCGCAGCTCCCGCCGCGCGGTGGGCATAAGGCGGCAGCGGAGTGCCGTGGGCGAGCCAATTCGTGCCGAGCGCGGCGCACGCGACGAGCGCAGCCGCCGGCACCGCAATGAAAAGGCCGCGGCGCAGGTCGGCCGCCGCGAGCAGGCCGAGCACGGCCGCGCACCAGGCGAGCGCTGGCAGGTCGAATGCGGCGGCGAGCGCGGCTGTGCTGCCGGCGGCGGCGAATGCGGCCCACGACCGCAGGCCGTCGCAGCGGATGCGGTAGAGCAGCCAGCCGCTCGCCGCGGTGCAGGCGGCCGCAGGCAGGTGGTTGGTGAGCACGACGGCGAATGTCGTCAGGAATGTGCCGCAGGCGATGATCGCGGCCGCGTAGATCCGTCCCCAGTCGGTCGTGCCGATCGCGTCCACCAAGCGGCAGGTGAAGAGGATCGTCACCAGGAGCGGCACGAGCCCGTAGAGCACCATCAAGAGCCGGCCCATCTCGAAGGGATGGTCGCCGAGCGTCCAGCCGGTCGCTCGCGCCAACAGCCAATAGGGGCCGGCGCAGAGCACGGAGAGCAGCGGCGGCTTGCTCGAATACAGCCGCATGCGGCCGCTCGAGTCGGGATGCGCGACCGCGTCGATCGTGTCCCAGCCCGGCTCGGTGACGAGTTCGTCGATCGCGAAGCCGCCGCGCTCGACGAGCGCCCGGATCGTGAGCCAGCGGCTGCGGTCATTGGCCGAGAGGAACGGTCGCAGGAGCCGCTTCTCGCGGGTGATGCGATCGCGGATCGCGGCGGCGTCGGCAGGCAGGCCGGCCGCGACGGCCTTCGCCACGGCGTCGTTCACGAGCCGCTGTTCGAGGGCGAGCTTGTCGACGCTCGCGACGGCGCCGATCCGACCGAGCACGGCTCCGGCGGCGAGCGTGGCGAGCAGGGCATAGATGCCGTGCCGGAGACGTGACCGCGACTCGCCCCGCGGCCGCCGGCCGATGGCGCCGCATCCGCCAACGCGCAGCGTCACGCGGGCCAGATCGTAGAGCCCTGCGAAGAACCGCGTCGCGCCGTATTTGGAATGGCCGTGGACCCGCGGCCGGTGGCGCACCTTCATCTCCGTCACGCGAAACCCCTCGGCCGCAGCGAGCACCGGGATGAAGCGGTGCATGCCGGTGCCAAGGTCGAGCCTGTCGGCGATTTCGGCCCGCAGCACCTTGAGGCCGCAGTTGTGGTCGTGCAGATGGAGGCCCGTCGCGAATCCAACCAGCGCGTTGAACACCCGCGACGGCAGCGTCTTGTGCCACGGGTCGAGCCGCGGCATCTTCCAGCCGTTGACGAGGTCGATGCGTTCACGGGCGGGCGCGTCGTCGTCGATCAGCGACAGCATGCGGGGAATCTCGGCCGGATCGTCCTGGCCGTCGCCGTCGAGCATCGCGATCCGCGTCGCCCGGCAGCGGGCAAACCCGCTGGCGAGGGCCGCCGACTTGCCGCGGCCGCGCTCGTGGCGGATGCCGTGGATCCGGCCATCGGCCGCCGCCGTGATCTCCCTCCACGAGCCGTCGGTGGAGCCATCGTCCACCACGAACAATTCCCAGCGGAGGCCGGCCGCATCGAGCACGCGGCGGATCTCGCCGATGAGCGGGCCGATATTGCCCGCCTCGTTGCGGACGGGGATCACGATCGAAACGTCGAGGTCGTTCATGCGGAGCCAAGAATACCCGCAACGCCGCCGGGGCGTCATGGCGGCTCGTAGACCGCTTCCTGCGGAGGCTGATTCCCGGGTACCGTCTCTCGCACGGAAGCCCGCAGCGCAAGCAAGGTCCATTCGCCCTCCACTCCATCCCGCGCCGCCCCTACCTGCCTCACGAAAAAACGCCAACTCTCCTCGCTCGCGCGTCGGGCTTCCGTGGCGGTGAACCGGCAGACGTGGCGCTCCGCTGCCCGCTGGTTACACTGAACGCGGGCTCATTGACGCCGGCCACGAATCCCGGGAAGCATCGCGCATGACACGTCTGGTTTCGCTCGGAGTGATCCTGGGGCTCATCGCGGTCTTCGGTCTGCTCTCGTTGCGGGTGATGTCGGGCTTCCTGCTGCCGCTCCTGCTGGCGGCGATGCTCGTCGTGATCTTCGGCCCGCTCCATCGCTGGCTCCGCGACCGCCTGCGGGCGCCGGATTGGGTGTCGGCCGCGGTCACCACGCTCTTCGTCCTCTTGATCGTGCTCGTGCCGCTCTTCCTGCTCGTGGCCCGTGCCGGCGGCGACGCGGTGGCGATGCTTCGCGCGCCCGACGGCCTGCGGCTCGAACCCGCCGTGCTCGACGGACTCGTCGAGTCGGTCAACAATGCCACCGGGTTGCACCTCACCGCCGAAGCCGTCAACACCGAGCTGCGCCGGCTCGCCGAAGAGTGGATCGGCCCGATCGCCGCCCGCACGCCCGTGGTGATCGTGAAGCTCATCATCGGACTGGTGGTGATGACGGTGGCGCTCTTCTACTTCCTGGCCGACGGCGGCCGGATCCTCGCGGCGGCGATGCGGCTGATCCCGCTCAACGTGCGCTACCAGTGGCAGCTGCTCGAGGAATTCGAGGAGGTGAGCCGGGCGGTGGTCTCGTCAACGCTGCTCGCGGCGATCGTGCAGGCGGTGCTCGCCGGCTTCGGGTTTTACGTCGCCGGCCTCAAGGGGGTGTTTCTGCTCACGCTGCTGACGTTCTTCGGGGCGCTCGTGCCGTTCGTGGGCGCCGCCGCCGTCTGGGGCACGGCGAGCCTCTATCTGCTCTTCTTCGTCAAAGACACCTGGTCCGCCGCGGGGCTCGCGCTCTGGGGCCTTTGCGTGGTCTCGACCGTCGACAACATCATCAAGCCGATCGTCCTCCACGGGCAGTCGAAGCTTCATCCGCTCCTGGCGCTCTTGAGCGTGCTGGGGGGCGTCGGGGCGCTCGGGCCGATCGGCATCTTCGTGGGTCCGATCGCCGTCGCCTTTCTGCAGGCGGCCCTGACGATGCTGCAGACGGAACTCGACAGCCTGTCCGGAGGGGCCGCGATTGCGGGGCTGGAAACGCCCCCGAACCCGGAAAGGCCCCCGGAGTTGCACAAACCGGTGTCGAGAGGGTGAAATCCTCCTGAACGCAGCCCCTTTCTGGAGAGGTTTCCCATGGTGTTGGAGATGGTGTTGATGCTGGCCGCCCTGCTCGCGACGGGCATCGAGGCCGCGTACGTACCGACCGAGGGGGGCGGCGGCGAGTACCTCGTGCGGGTCGAGCCCGATCTCGTGAAGAACGCCTCGCCCTACACATTCACCAGCGATGTGCCTGCCGATGCCCGCGACGTTCGTCGCGTGAAGATCTACGTGGCCGATTCATGGCCGCCGGCCGTGGAGCGGTCGGTGATCGAGGCGGCCCGCCGGCCGCGGGCCGCACCGGTGGCGCTGGCTCCTTCGCAGTCGCTGCTCGTCGGCGTCGATTCGAAGGCCACCCACGACAAGCCCTGGGGCTGGCTCATCGGCAGCCTCGTGGCGCTCTTTCTCTCGCTCGGCCTCAACGCCTACCTGAGCATGCTGCTGGCCCAGATGCGGCAGCGCTACCTGCATCTGCTCCACGAGACCACCGACGAGTAGCGACGGTCTTTCGGCGCGGTTTGCGTCAACGCGCCCAACCCGGCACGGGGCTGCCTGTACCCTCTCGGCGGACGTTCGCTGTGGACATCCTGTCCTCCGCTCACTGCATGTCCGCTCGCCAGCGAGAGCGCCTCCGCTTGGGCATCCTGCCTGCGCTCGCTTCCATAGCCCGCGAGAGGGCA
>JBIIOK010000048.1:0-17581 GCA_044336985.1 Pirellulales bacterium
TGTACCCTCTCGGCGGACGTTCGCTGTGGACATCCTGTCCTCCGCTCACTGCATGTCCGCTCGCCAGCGAGAGCGCCTCCGCTTGGGCATCCTGCCTGCGCTCGCTTCCATAGCCCGCGAGAGGGCATGTGTAGGCCCGAGCCTCGCCACGTCTGAAGTAGGACAGGCTTCAGCCTGTCTGGAACAGGCTGAAGCCTGTCCTACTAAATCGGGGAGGCTTCGGGTGACCCGTGCCCCGGGAGCCGGCGTATGCTGACAAGCTACGGAAGCCCGCAGCGCAAGCAAGGTCCATCCGCTCTCCACTTCGACCGGTTAAGCTCCCACCCGCCCTGCGAGAAACGCCCCAACTCTCCTCGCTCGCGCGTCGGGCTTACGTACCGTACGTAGCGAGCGTCCGGCGACGGGGTATGGGTCGCCCGAAGCCGGGTTGGGCGCGATGGGACGGTCGACTACGCGCGCTTTGGGCCGCGGCGGCGGCGGCCTTGATGGGGCCGGCGGCCTGGCTCGTGGCGTGAGGATCCGTCGTCTCCGGCGGTTGCCGCCGCCCGTCCGCCGCCGAAGAAGAAGGCCTCGGCCTCCCACATCGGCGGCCGATCACCGCTGGTCGTGACCGTACCGACCTCGACCGTTTCGGCGACCAATTCCTCCGCCGGCTCGCTGCTCGGCGCGATCCGCACCGTGCGCATCTTCGGCTCCCGCGGGATGCGCTGCGGCTTCATCTGCGGGAGCCAGGTGGCGGCGGGATCGCTCAGCGAGCGGACCTGTGCGTTGACTTCGGCGAAGAGCTTCGCCACGTGGGCGTGGCAGGTGAGCAAGAGCATCTGCCTTTCCTGCGGCTGATCGGCGACGAATTCCACGAGCACGCGGGCGGCCGCGAGGGCGCGGCTGTCGTCGAAATTCACCAGGGCGTCGTCCATGATCACGGGCAGATGCACACCGTGCCGCTCCAGATCGCGAACGAGCGCCAGCCGCAATGACAGGAAGACCTGCTCGCGGGTGCCGCGGCTCAAGCGGTCGGGGCTCCAGGCCTTGTTTTCGGCGTCGTGCACCTCGAGGCGGGCCTCGTGGATCGACGTGGTGATTCCCGTGTAATGCCCCTCGGTGAGCCGCGCGAGCCAGCGTGATGCCTCCCGGAGGACGGCCGGCTGGTGGTCGCGGGCGAAGGTGGCCCGCGTCTCCTCGAGCAGCGACGACGCCTTCTCGAGCAGCTGTCGGCGGTGCAGGTGGCCTTCGAGCTCCTGCTCGATTTCGGCGATCTCGAGCTGCAGTCCCTCCGTCGAATGATCGCGGGCGGCGGCCTCCACCCGTGCGGCGGCGGCGAGGCGATGGTCGCGTGCCCGAGCCACCGACTGCTCCGCCTCGAGCGTGACAAGGTGCGCCTCGGCGAGCCGCTGCTCGAGCGACACACCCTTCACCTCGACGAGCCAGCGGTCGAGGTCGGGGAGTTCGGGAATGCGGCGGCGGGCGTCGAGCCAGGCCGCTTCGGCGGCGTTCGCCTCGCGGCGGGCCTCCTCCACCAGGGCGCGGCGGTCGACGAGCGCGAGGAAGTCCTTCTCGGTGTCCACGCCCCAGCGGGCGATGATCTCCTGCACCCGCTGTTCGGCGAGCTTCACGCGGCGCAGCGCTGCCCGGTGGTGCTCGCGGGCCCGGAGGAGCCGCTTCTCGAGCTGGCGGCGTAGCTGGTGGGCATGCGACTCGCGATCGAGCCGATCGCGGAGCTGCTGGAGGTGCTCGAGCGGCGTCGACTCCGGCAGCATGTCGCACTCGATCATGCATTGCTCGATGCGGTGGGCGAACGCCGCCAGCTCCTCGTTGCGCAGCCGCGATTCCTCCGACGTGCGGCGCCGGTCGTCGTCGAGCGCCAGGAGCGTGTGGCGGTGCCTCGAAATCTGCCGCACCTCGGTTGGCGCGAGCGTGGCCGGCAGGCCGCGTTGCTCGAGCGCCCGCTTCCATCGCGACCGGGCAGCGGCCAGTCGCGACCGGGCCTGGGCGAGGCCCTGTTCGGCCACCGACACACGGTCGGCCAGCACGTGGAGAGAGCCTTCGCGGGCGGCGAGCTCTTCCAGCCGCTCGACCTCGGCCTGCGCGAGCGCCGCGCGGCGCTCGAGCGTGGAGCCGGCCTCGCCGGGCAGCTTGGAGGCGTCGATCTTCTTGTCGAGCAGGCCGCACTGCGAGGCAAGTTCGTCGCGCTGCGTCTCGACCATGTCGTACTGCTGCCGCGAAGCCTCGAGCCGGGTGTTGGCGGCGCGGTCGAGCGACCAGGTGGCGACCGACGCGATGCCGGTGCCCGCCAGGCCGAGCGCGGCCAGGGCATAGGCCAGCGATCCGGTGACGGTACCTGGCAGCAAGAGCCCCGAAAGGAGCATGCCGGCGCCGAGGACGAAGATGGTGCCCAGCGCGATCAGCCAGCCGATCGGAAGAAGCTGGTTCTCGAGGTTGTAGGAGACATCCTTCCCGAGCCGATGGAGAGACTTCTCGAGGTCGGCGAGCTGTTCGCCGACGGCGAGGCGGTTGCGGAAGAGCGACGCGCGGCCGCTCGCTTCCTCGATGGCGGCCGCGATCGTGATGCCGCCCAGGTGCGAGCCGGCGGTGCGGATCGATCCCTGCGTCGTGTCGAGCACCCCCTTCACGTCGGCGACGGCCCGTTTCGCGGCCTTCAACTCGCGGAGGGCCTCGGTGACCGCACGGGCGCGGGACTTGAGCGGGCCGAATGAATGCGTGAAGCCGGCGGGCAGCTGCATCTCCGCGAGCGCCTCGACGGAGTGGGCGGCCAGACGGTCGGTGCCCACCAGCCGGGCGAGGCCGGCGCTGCCGAGCTGCTCGCCAAACCGACGGGCGGCCTGCCGAGCGGTGTTCTCGGCGCGGGCGGCGTCGGCCACGAGCCGCTCGAGCCGCGGCTGCTCGTCGCACAGCGCCGTCACGAGTGGCCGCTTCTTGCGGATGAGCGTGTCGGTGGAGAGACCGTTGAGCTCGCGGGCGAGGCGGGCGCGGATCCGCTTCTTCTTGCGGGCCACGCGGTCGAGCCGATCGCGGTTTTTCGCAGCGAGCTGCCAGGCGTCGAGGTCGGCGTGGATGATCGGCTGCGTCTCGAGCTGCGCGAGATGCTCCGTCGCGCGGCGATGCTCGTGATAGAGGGGCTCGAGCGGCAAGAGGCTGCGGATCGTCTCCTCGGCCCGCCGCGCGCGGTCGGCGTGGGTCTCGAGTTCGGCGATCTCTCCGTCGATCTGCGCCAGCTCGCTGGCGAGCACGCCGGCGGCGATGGCCGGCGCGTTCATCGCGGCCAGCCTCGCCAGCGCTGCGCTTCTCCGCTGGCGCAGCGCCTCGATGGGGGAGATGTCGGGGTCGGAGGAGTCGAGCCGGGCGATTGCGTCGCGGAGGTTCGTGAGCACCAGCGCCACCTTCGAGCGATCGAGCCCGCTGGCGAGCTCGTAGAGCCGGCTGCCGCACCCGTCGGCCTCGAGCGTCTGCAGTTCGTGGAGCTCGTCGAGGCCGAAGGCCATCACGGCCGTGAACGTGCGCTCGTCGATCTCGCCCATGAAGTCTTGGAGGAAGAGCGCCGTCTTCGAACGGCCGGCGGCGTCGAGCACCGTGAGCTGGTCGGCCATCGGCACGTCACGGTCGGTCTCATAACTGGCCCGCGAAAGCCGCTGCAGCTGCGGCCCTTCGTGCCGCCGCTCGATCACAATCTTCCGGCCATCGACGCCCGCCCGCGCGAAGATGCGGCCCCCGCAGGGCAGGTGCGGATCGAGCACGCCGCGGCGAAAGAGGCTGCCGAAGCCGAACAAGACGCCGCGGACGAATTCCAGCAGCGATGTCTTGCCGGTTTCGTTGGTGCCGTGGAGCACCTCGATGCCGTGGCCGAGCGCATCGATCGTGACGTCGCCCAAAGCGCCGAAGCGATCGATCTCAATCCGTTCGATGATCATGCGGAAACCTCTGCGGCTTTGGTGCGGACTGTCATTGAATGGTTCAGGTCGATTCGAGCAGTTCGAGCGCGAGCCAGCCGGCCTCACGGGCCACCGGCACGATCTCCGTCTTCTCCGTCTCGAGCACGAATTCCGCGACGCCCGAGGCGAAAGAGGCAGCGCCCCCGGTCTTCGCGGCGGATGCGTTGCGGATGAGCACCGTGGGAGATTCGCCGCGGTCGGCCTCGAGCTCCTGGCACCAGGCGCGGAAGGCGCGGGGGTCGTAGAGATCGCGGATGCGGGCCATCGTCTCGGCCGTGATCTCCGAAACGTGCACCCGCCGCGTGATGCTGCCGCCGCAGTCGACGGCGCAGCGCACGATCTGCATCGGCGCCTGCGAATCGACAGACATTCCCTCGAGCGCGCTCCAGATCGTGGTGGCGAGTTGCTCGTCGTCGCCGGCGAGTGAGGTGATCGTGAGCGTGCGCCAGGCCACGTGGTGCGTGGGCACCTCCCGCCAGTCGCCGCGCCAATCGGCGCGCGGGTCGCTCACCGTGTGGGCATATCCGGAAAGGGAGGCGGTGGTCTGTGGGAGGTTCGTGAGCGTGACGGCGGCGCAGGCGCCGGAGGCCGGCTCCCGGCTGCTGCGGGCCTGCAGCGGCGGCACCTGGTGCACGCCCGCCGGCGTGGGCTGCAGGCGGCGCGAGCCCCATACGAAGAACGTGCCTTGATTGGTCCACCCGCCGGTGGGCACGGGCGATTGCAAGGCGTGCGACACGGCGGGCTCGCCGTGGAGCGAGCTCCAGGCGTCGTCCCAGCCGATCACGATCCTCCGCTGCGCCGGCAAAAGCGACGAATGGGCCGATGCGAATGACGGCGGCAGTTGCCCCGAGGCGCCCGACGCATAGGCCGGTCCGCGTGCCGAGCAAATCTCGAGCGACAGCCCGCGCATGTCGAGCCGCAGCGGCGAGACCGGCGTGACGAACAAGAGACCCTCGGGATCGGCCAGCGCCCGCGACACATTCGCAACGTCGGCAGGCTCGTCGGCGACCCAGATCGTGCGACAGCCGTCAGCGGCGAGCCCCACGATCAGCGCCCGGAGCGCCGCGGCCTGGGCCGGGCTCGCGCGGACGGGATCGAGCGTGCTGCCGAAAAGCACGAGCGCCGCGGCGCGGGTCTGCCGGGCGGTCGTGGCCGCTGACTTGAGCGATTCGAACGGGGCGCGAGCCACCGCGTCGGCGACGGCATCGGGCGCCCCGGCGGGGACGGGGATCGGTCGATCGAGCGCGGCGTCGAATGCAAAGACGAGGTCTGCCACGGCCGTTGTTCTCCGTTTGTCCCTAAGGGATTGAGGGCTGCACGGAAGAGCCGTGGCGGCATCGCAGCGATTGAGCGCGATGCACCCGTGCCGATCCGTGGCAAGGGAATGCAGGGAAGATGGGGGCAATGTAACGCCTTGGGCCAGTTCCCTCCAACGTCAAAATCAGCGGCTTTGAAGGGGGAAAGCGAAACCCGGCACGGGGCTGCCTGAACCCTCTCGGCGGACGTCCGCTCGCTTCCATAGCCCGCGAGAGGGTAACAGGCAGCCCCGTGCCTACCCGCTTTTCCAGTAGGACAGGCTTCAGCCTGTCGTCAATCAAGACAGGCTGAAGCCTGTCCTAACTAGAACGGGAGGCTTCGGGCGAACCGTACCCCGGGAGCCGGCGTTGCTGACAAGCAACGGAAGCCCGCAGCGCAAGCAAGGTCCATCCGCTCTCCACTCCCTCGCACGACGCTCCCACCCGCCCCGCGAGAAACGCCCCAACTCTCCTCGCTCGCGCGTCGGGCTTCCGTGCCGTCGTAGCGAGCGTCCGGCGACGGGGTACGGGTCGCCCGAGGCCGGTTTGGGCGAGAGGCTTGCAGCAGTCCGCTAGGCCGTGAGCATCGGGGGAGAGGCGGCGAATGTCGCCGCGAGCGCGGTGGCCCAGGCGGTGTCGCCCTCGGCCGGGCCGATCGCGGCCAGCACGCGGCTGCGCAAAAGCACGCCCTTCTCGACGGCCGAGGAAAAGAGCCAGCAGGAGATGGAGCCGCGGCCGGCCCGGTGCTCGCGCGCAACCTTCTTCAGGTCGTCGGGATGCACGAGGATCAGGGCCGACGTGCCGTTGCCGCGCCTCGCCAAGACGCCGCCGGCGCCGACGGGAACGAGTTCTGTTGCCATCACGTCCGAAACGACGGCGAGCGAGGAGTCGCTCTCGAGCAGCGATGTCTGTGAAGAGATCACGAGTTCCCAGATCGCGATGCCCCGAGGCAGCGTGGGAGCCCCGGCGGAAGCCAGCCGCCACATCGCCGTCGCCCGCAGCCGGCGGGCGTCGGTCGTTTCGTACACCGCCGTCACGTCGCCCCCGCGGGCCCAGCGTTCCACGAGCCGACAGCCCGATCGGAGGTCGATGCCGAGGAGGTGGTCGGCGTTGGCGGCCTGCGTGGCGACGGCGATGCCGGCGCTCGGCTGGTCGAGGTCGATCGACGCGTCGCGCGCATGGCGGGCGGTGCGGGCGACGTGATCCGTGAGCGTCCAGTGGGGCTCGGTCATGCTATGATCCTGCGGCGTCGGGCGACTCGAATCAAAAGGCAGGATTGTAGCGTGGGCCGCGGCCGCGTGACTGGTCAGCGACAAGCATGAAGGATCATCTCGAGGTCTGTGAGGAGGCCGCGCGTGCCGGGGGCCGCGTGCTCCAGGAATGGCTCGGCAAGTTCGGCGTGTCGAACAAGGGGCCGCGCGACCTCGTCACCGAGGCCGACATCGCGTCGCAGCGCGAGATCAGGCGGATCGTCCTCGAGGCTTTTCCCGACCACGGCTTCATCGGCGAAGAATCGATCCACGACGACAGCCATGGCGGGGCGGGCGATGCCGGCGGTTTTCGCTGGTATGTCGATCCGCTCGACGGCACCAGCAACTACGTCCACGGCTTCCCCGCCTACTGCGTGTCGGTGGCGCTGGCCCGGGGAGACGAGATCCTCGCCGCGACGATCCATGATCCGTTGCACGATGAGTGCTTCACCGCGCGGGCCGGCGGGGGCGCCTTCTTGAACGGCCGCCGGATCGCCACCGCCCGCAAGGAAGATCCAGTCGATGCGCTCGTGGCCGTGAGTTTCCCGCCGCACGTGGGCCGTGACTCGCAGGCGGTCGGAGATTTTCTTGACGTGCTGCCCCACGTGCATGCCGTGCGGCGCACCGGATCGACCGCGATCAATCTCGCCTACGTGGCCTGCGGCCGGCTCGACGCCTTTTGGGTGCGGCGGATCGCAAGCTGGGACGTCGCGGCCGGTCTCCTCATCGCCGCCGAGGCGGGCGCGGCGATCGGTCCGTTCGCCGGCGGTCCGGCGGGCCCCGTCTCGCTCGAGGCGCCGTCGTTCATCACTGCGTGCACGCCGCGGCTGCTCGAGTGCCTGCAGCGTTTCATGGACGGCTGCGAACGGTCCGGTTAATCGGATTGTGCCGGGACTGCCGGCCGCGAGGCGGCCGCCCGCAAAACGTGACGTGAATCCGTGCGAGTGGGTAGTCTGCAAGCTACTGTCGTGGGGTGGGCTGCGCGCGGTCGCGGCGGCCACCATCCGCTGCGGATCTCAAGCTAGAGTCGATGCCACCACTGCGTTCCAAACCGTCGCGGCCCCTCGGCCCCTTCGTCCGCGCCATGCTGGCCGCATGGGTTGTCGCGATCGGCGGCATCGCGGCCGGACAGCCGGCGGATGAGCCCGCCCGCGGCGACACCCCCGCCGCTGTGAAGCAGGTTGCGCCCGAGATCTATTATCTGCGCGACGATGCCGGCCAACTCGTGCCCGTGCCCGGTTTCCGTTATCGCGACTTCGTCGATCTCCTGCGGCTGAAGGAGGGGCTGCCGGGACTCCCCGAGACGCCGGCCGCCGTGCTCGAAAGCATCAAGGTGGCGGGAGAGCTGCCGGAACCCGGGCGATCCGGTGACGCCGTCTCTCCGCTCACGGTCACGCTCACGGTGCGGCAGATCCGGGCGGGCTGGGTGAGCGTGCCGCTGGAACTCGGCGGCTTCGTGATCACCGGGGAACCGCGGCACTCGGGGGAGGGCCGCTTTCTCCTGGCCGTCGATCCAGGCGCCGATGTGCAGGAACGCGGCTATCAGGGATGGTTCGACGGCAAGGCCGACGCGCGGCATACCGTCGTGCTCGTCGGCACCGCCGCCATGGAGGCCGCGCCGAATGCGGAATCGATCCGCCTGCGGCTGCCGGGCGCGACGGCGTCGCTCGTCGAGCTCCGCACGCCGCGGACCGATCCCGTGGTCACGGTGCGGCCGGCGGTGGTCGAGCCGCGGGTGACGCCGGCGGAGGGCGCCGGCGGCAGCATCATCTCCTGCGCCGGCCTTGCGGGCGCCACGCAGCTTCGCGTGGCAGCGCGCGAGTCTGGACAGTCGCCGAGCACCGCGTCGGCCCAGGCCGCGGTGGAGAGCCTGGTGCGGATCGACGGCCGGATTGCGGTCATCGACGCCGTGATCCGGCTCGACAACCTCCCGACGGGCGCCGAGACGATCCGAGTCGCTTTGCCCCCGAAGGCCACGCTCAAGTTAGTGCGGCCGCCGGCGGCCCTCGTGGAGCGCGCGGGCTCCGACGAGGCGCCGATCGCTGTGGTGCAGGTCGAGCGGACGGCCACGGGCGCCGCGGTGCTGGAACTCGAATGCGAGCGGCCCATCGACGCCTCGGGCGCCGAGGCCTTCGAGCCGCAGGGCTTTGCGATCGACGGCATTCCGTCATGGCGGCAGCGCGGCCGCACCAGCCTGGTGGTCGAGGGAGACTGGCAACTGGAGTGGGACGAGTTTGCCCGCAACCGCCGGATCGATCCGCCGTCGTCGGCGCGGCAGCCGGGATTCGTGGCCGCCTTCGCCTATGAGTCGCAGCCGGCATCGCTGCCGCTGCGGGTGCGGCCGCGTGGCAGCCGCGTCGTCATGGAGCCCGAGTATCGCTACGAGATTGGCGCCACCCGCATCGCGCTCGAGGCGCGGTTTCGCGTGTCGGTGCGCGGGGCCCCGATCTCGCGGATCGTCATCGGCCTCGAGGGGTGGGGCATCGACGAGGTCGGGCCTTCGAGCCTCGTCGACACCTCCGCCGTCTCGGGCGAATCGACCGCCCTGGTGATCCCCTTCCTGCAGCCGCTCACGGGCGACGCCGTCGTCGAGATCCGCGCCGGCCGTTCGATCGAGCGTTCTGCCGATCGGCTCTCCTGGAACACGCCCGTGCCGCGTGCCGACCTCATCGGCCCAGCGAACGTCGTCATCACCTCGCAGAGTGATATCGAGGTGCTCCCCGACACCGATGCCATCAAGGGGCTCGTGCGGCAGATCGCACCCGCCGTCCGCCGCAGCGAAGGCGATCGTCCGACCATCGCCTACCGCCTCGATGGCGTCGATGGCACGTTCGCGGCATCCCGCCGGTTTCTGCCGCGGCGCGTCGACGCGACCGTTTCAACACAGGCGACGATCGACGAGGCCGAGATGCTCGTCGAGCAGGGGGTGCGTTTCCAGGTCTCGCACGTGCCGCTGGAATTCATCGACCTGATCGTGCCGGAGTCGATCGTGCGGTCGCGCACGCTCGAAGTGCGACAGGCAGGACAGCTGCTCCAGCCGTTCGTCGCGGAAGAACTAGCCGAGGCGCGGGCGGACGGCGCCGAAGGGGCCGACTTCGAAACCCCGCCACCTCCAGTGGAGACGCTGCTGCGTGCGATGTTGCCGGTGCCGCTCCTCGGCAGTGGCGAGCTCTCGATTCGATATTCGATTCCCACCGCCTCGATTCCGCCGGAGACGACCGTGGCCGAGGAACTGCCGCTCGTGACCCCGGATGGGGTGCGCATCTCGCAGCAGACGTTCACGCTTTTCTCGCAGGATCAACTGGCCGTCGATGTGCGGGGCGACGAGTGGACCCGCGATGCCGGGCTGCAGTCTTCGGCGCCGGCCCGCTCGTGGACGGCCGCGAAGCAGCAAGCGATCGTACCGCTGGCGCTCTCGGCTCGGCAACGATCGGCGGCCGGAGAGACGGTGGTCGAGGCGGCCTGGCTCGAAACGCGGCTTCTGCCCGACCGCCGCGACGACGTCTACACCTACGCCGTCGCGACGTCCGCCGAGCGGATCTCGCTCTCGCTGCCTGAAGGCTTCCTGCCGCTTCGCGGTGGAGAGGCCGACCCCGGCGCCGTGGAGGTGCGGCTCGATGGCCAGTTCGTGCCCGGGGCCGTGCGGCCCGATGGGCGGGTCACGGTCGAGCTGCCGCGGCCGGTTGCGGTCAATCGCGGCGCGTGGCTATTGCAGATCGAGTCGAGCCGCGAGCGTCGCGGGCTGCTCGGGGGCGGCGCGGCGGGGATGCCCGCGATCGTGGTGCTCGATCCGCCGGTATTCGCCGAGGGCGCGCTTCTGCGCAGATTTTATTGGGAGTTGCGGCTGGAAGCCGACCAGCACGTCGTGGTGCCTCCGGCGCGGTGGACGGCCCAGCAGCACTGGAGCTGGGGAGCGTTTGGACTCGAGCGAGCTCCGGTCGTCTCCCGCGAAGTCCTCGCCTCCTGGGTACGCGCCAATACGACGCCGTCCGGCGAACGCCTCGCGCCTGTGCCTGGCAACGCAGCCGTGGCAGCGCCGCCGGTGGATGCGCCGCTCGCCGAGCGTCGCGCTGTCTATTCCGGCGTCGGGTTCGCCGGCGCGGCTCGTGTCTGGATCGTGCCGACCTGGCTCCTCGTGCTCGCCGTCTCGGGGCCAGTGCTCGCCCTCGGGCTCGCGTTCGTCTATCGGCCGGCGCTTCGCCGCACGTCCATCGTGCTTGCGCTCGCGAGCGGGCTCGTGCTCGCGGCGGCAGCCCTGCCGGAACTCGCGCCGCTGTTCGCCCAGGCCGCGCTGCCGGGGCTGCTGCTCTCGCTCGTCGCCGCAGGGCTGCGTTCCTTCGTCGAGCGGCCGGTCGAGACCGTCCGCCCCCGGCTGGCGCCTGTCATCTCAGCCGGCTCGTCGACGCGGTTCGTGCCCGCGCCATCCATCGTGATCGCACCCTCGGCCATGCATTCCCAAGACAGCGCGACCGCCCCCGGCCGCTCGGCATCATGATCGGCACCGTCGAATGCCTGCCCTCGTCGCGTCGTCCGTGGCCACGCCTCCGCGACCTGCTCGTGGCGGTGGCAGTGGGCTGCTTTGCCGCGACTGCCGCAGCTCAAGAGCCCGTGGCGAATGGTGAGGCCGGAGATCGGCCGCTCACGTTCATGCGGGTGCACGTGCCGCGCGGCGCGATCGCCGACGTGCCGCTGGGCAACGAGCGGTATGTGCCGATGTCGCTGCGTGAATTCGAGCAGGCGATTGCGCGGCCGGAGGCCGGCCAGACCGCGCCGGGCGCGGTGGCGCCAGACCTGCCGCTGGTGGCCGATGCCGCGCGGTATGAGGCCACCATCGGCTTCGATGGCGCGATCATCGGGACGCTCGAGTTCGAGATCAGCGGCGGCTTCCCCGGCGAGATGCCACTGGGCACGCTCGGCGTGACGCGCGCCGAAGCCGTCACCGCGGCAGGCACCGGTGAAGTGGTCGTGTTTGGCCGCGGCGACGGAAGCTTCGCGATCCCGGTTGCACAGCCAGGCACCTACCGCTGCGTCTGGAGCGCGGCGGCGGGCGGGGGCATGGCCGACACGTTCTCGCTCCCGTTGGTGTCGGCCGTGCGTTCGACCGTGACGCTCCGGCTCCCGGCGGGAGTCAGACCGCTCGTGAGCGGCGCCAGGGCGAGCCCCGCGCCCGTCGATCCCGCAAGTGTCGATCCGCGTGACCGCCCCAACGCGTGGCGGATCGAGGTCGGGCCGGCCCGGTCGATCGACGTGATGCTCGTGGCCGCAGACCGCGATTCACCCGGGCTCGCGGTCTGGACCGACGTGCTCATCCGTGGCCGGCAGTCGCTGCTCTCCGCCAAGGTGAAGCCCGCGTCGGCATGGACCGAGGACGTGCTCGAACTGGAGAAGGATGCGAGTCTCGACGTGGTGCGCGTCTTCGTGCCGGAGGGCGAGGTGGCCGGTGCGGAGGCGCCCGCCGCGCGGGAACTGATCTGGTCGGAGTCCGCCGATCGCACCGTCGTGTCGGTCACGCTTCCGGCCACGGCGGCCGGCACGATGCAAAGCGTGGTGGTTGAAGCCGTTGCGCCCTTCGCCGGCGCAGCGACGCCCACCGATCTGGCGTTTTCGCTGCCGCTCGTCCGCGCTCCGCGGCCGCGCTGGGCCGGCGGGGGCATGGTGCTGAGGCTCGACCCGGATTTATCGCTGACGAAGATCGAATTCGACGAGTGCCTGGCCGTCACGCCGGAGGCGGCATCCAACTGGCCGCTCGCAACGCTGCGCGCGGGCGAGACGGCGGCGGCCGCCGCCGTGCGGCAGCCCACGGTGAACGTGGAGCAGCAGGGGCCGCGGGCCGAGGTGCGCGCGGCCGTCGCACCGCGCAACCCGGAATGGGACGTGGCCCGCGTGACCACCATCGACATCGCTCCCGCGGTCGTGCTCGGCCGCGCCGCCTGTGACATCCGCGTGCTGCGTGGGGAGGCCTTCGACGTGAAGGGCCGCGTGGCACCGGGCTGGATCATCGATTCGGTGGAGGCGGTGGAATGGCCGCAGCCGGGGGATCGCATCGCGCCGCCGCGCCGACGCGCAACGCCATCCGCCGGCGAGCCGGTGGAATGGAAGGTGGTGCGCGATGGCTCGCAGGCCACGCTGCGGATCGGCCTGACGGTGGCGGCGACGCCTGCCAGCGGCCTCGGACTCCTGATCACCGGCCATCGCGCGGGCGTTCCGCTCGACGCGAGCTTCTCGGGCGCCGACATCGACATGGTGTCGCTCGAAGGCGAGTCGGCCGACCAGTCGATCATCGCCTTCAAGACGAACCCCGACGCGACGGTCGAGCCCGTCACCGGCCGATTCCTCGAAGAACCGCTCGCTCCGCGGCTGGCCGCGCTCGCCGAGGACGGTGCCGCCCGGGGCTGGACCTCCACCGGCGCCCGGTTGCCGGCGTGGGAGGCGCGGCTGGTGCGCCGGCGGCCGCCATTGGATGCGCAGGTGCAAGTGCGGCTCACCGCCCGCGATGACCGGCTCACCGAGTCGTTCACGTTCGAGTGTCGCCCAGACACGTCCGAGCTCGATGCCTTGGTCGTCCAGTTTTCGGAGCCGATGGACGGGCTGCTCGAATGGTCGCTGCTCCCGCCGGCGACCGGCACCGTGACCGCGCGGCGGATCGAGTCGGCTCCAAGCGGCCGCCGCGATGCGGCGAACACCACCGCAGTTGCCGAGTCGTGGCTGGTCGAGATCGCCCCGCCGGTGAGCGAGCCGCTCACGGTTCGCGCGATCCGCACGGTGCCGTTTGCGGCGCCCCTGCCGGTGCCGCTCGCCTGGGTGGAAGGCGCCGTGAGGCAGGTGGGGCAGGTGGTGGTGCGCGACGGCGGCCGCACGCGGGCGCAGGTTCTCAACCGCCGGCTCGGTGAATTGGCCCCGCGCGGTGTCGCGGCGGATGGGCAGCGCGGCGACGACGTGGAACAGCTTCCCGACACCATTGGAGAGTTTTCGTTTCCATCGTCCCCCACGGCGATCGGCTCGCAGGAGACGGTTGCGGAAATCATTCCGGGCGGCGCCGGCGACGATTCCCGCGCGTGGGCGTGGAGCGAAGAGACGAGGTCGTGGTGCCACACCTCGGGGCAGACCGAATACGAGACTATCTACGACATCGAAAACCATGGCCGATCGTCCGTCACGCTTTCGTTGCCGGCCGGCAGGCGGCTGCAGGGCATCCTGATCGACGGGGGGCGGCTCGCCTCCGACGATCGGCTTGACGAGGGTACGGTGACGATCGATCTCCCCGCGGGCCGCCGTCGCCTGCAGGTGATCGTGCGCAGCGTGGCGGACGCAGCGCCGGGAATCGGTTTCTGGCGGGTCGATCCGAGTCCTGGCGTGCTTGATCTGCCTGTGCTCGAGCGAACCTGGCGGGTGCTCGTGCCGCCGCCGCTCGACGTGGCCGTGCCGGCGGCCTGCCGCGGCGCGGGCATCGAATCGCCCGACTGGATCGAGCGGCTCTTCGGCGCCCGGCTGCTCAAACCGCGCGCCAGCAGCGCAGGCGACGACGGGCGCGCCGGCGAATCGCCTGCGGCCGCAAATGCATCGGCCTCGATCATCGAGGGCTTCCAGGAACGGGTGCTTGTGCCGGCGGCCACCGGGCAAGGAGGCCTGCTCGTGGTGCGCACGAGTCTTCTGCGCGGGCTTGCGATCCTTGCCGGCCTCGGCGTCGCCATCATCTCGCTTGGCGTGTCGCGAATTCGTGGCTGGCTGCCGCTGGTCCTGTGCGTCATCACGTCGCTGACGGCGCTGTGGATCGTGAGCCCCTACGAGATGATCGCGCGGGCGGCGTGGTGGGGCGCGGTGGTGGCATGGTGGCTCAACACGCGGTGGCTCCGCACGGCGCGAGCTTCGGTGCCTGTGGCGACGGCGATCATGGCATGCCTCGCGCTGCCGGCGGCCTGCGCGGAGTCGCCGGCCACCGGACCGGCCCTCGAGCCGCTGCGGGTCTACATCACGCCCGTCGATGGCGGCGAGACGGCGCTGGTTCCCGAGCCGCTCTTCCGCATCCTCGTTCGCAACGGCGGTGATCCGGCCGCGGCGGCCCGCGTGATGAGCGTGGACGTGCAGGCGAGCGTGGCGGCGGACGAAAACATCCCAGCCGCGGCCTGGCGGCTCGCGATCGATGTCGATGCGGATGCGGGCGCCATGCTCGTGCTCGGGCAGGGGGCCGCCGGCGGCCGCTGGGTCGCTGCGTCGGCGCTGATCAATGGCCGGCCCCTCGCGGTGCGACGGGAGGCGGGCGATCGCAGGGTGCGGCTGCGGCTGCCGGATGCCGGCCGGCATCGCATCGAGATCGACGTGGAGCCGGCGGTGACCCGGGCGGGCGACCTGGAATACACGCGGATCGACATTCCGACGGCGCCGTCCGGGACGCTCGTCATCCGCGATTCCACCGGCGGCCGGATGGCGGCCGCGCCGGTCGTCTGCGAGCGCGGGCCCCAGGACGGTCCCTTCACTGCCGCCCCGCAGCTTGCCGCCGATGGCGACGGCCGCACGCGGCATGATGTGTCGCGAGCTGCGGCGGTGCAGCTCTTGCGGGCGATCGATGGTCGGACGGCGATCGTCGGGCTCGTGCGGTCGGCCGAGAGCCGCAACGACGTCTTCTGGGATCTCGACGCCTGTCGCGTGAACGCCGTCTACGAGATCGACGTAGGCGATGAGATCCTGCCGTCGGTCGTGGTGGCGGCCGACCCGCGGCTCGCGCTTGTCGAGCCTATCGAGTCGGGGATCACGATCCGGCCGCTGGGCGGAAACCGCTTCCTCGTGGCGCGATCGCTCCCCGAGCGCGGCGCCGTGCGGATCGAGATCCCGTTTCGCATGCCGCTCGTCGACCCGGTCGGCGCGTTCGACCTGCCGCAGGCCTGGCTCGAGGGAGTGGCGGTCGATCGGCGCACGACCCGCCTGCTTCCGTCGCCGAGCCTCGCGGTCCAGGTGTCGCTGCCCGCCACCGCAGTCACGCTGCCGCCGCGGGAAAACGATCCCGCGCTCCAGACGCATGCCTGGTTCACCGAGCACGTGCACGCGGCGACCGTCGCCGAGGGCGGGCCGACGCTCGCCGCGGCCCCAACGCTGCCCGGCACAGGCCGTCTGCACCGCGCGCGGGTGACCACCGAGCGGCGGCGGCAGGCCCTGCCCGGCACGCAGAATCTTTCGGTGCGGCTCTTCGAGGCGCAGACCCGCCTCGATCTGGAGGCGCGGATCGACGCGAGCTCGGCCGCGCTCGTCGTGGTGCCCGTCGATGTGCCGCGAGGCAGCGTCATCGACCGGCTCAGCCTGTTCGAGGAGAGTCTGCAGCCGCTCGACCCGGTCGATCGCGGTGCGATCGACGTGCGCTGGACGCGGACCGCAGGCGACCGCGTGGTGGTCGTGATGCAGCAGCCGCGAGCAGGACGGTTTCGGCTCGAAGTCGCCGCCCATCTGCCCGTCGCGCCTGCCCGCGAGGGAAAGCTGCCGCTCGTGCGTGCGGTGCTCGACGACAGCGTGCCGATGACGGTGTCGTGGAACTCGGCGGCCGGCTCCACGATCCTCGACCGATCGGCCGAACTGTTCGCCGACGAGCGGCCGCCCGCCTATGTCTTGGACGAACAGCCGGCTGGCGACGCCGCCGTCACTCCGGCGCCGGCGCAGGGCCGCCCGGCCGACGGTGCCGGCGCCGCGGAGGCCGACGCTGCGATCCTCGCTGCGAGCGAATCGAAGGGGCCGCGCGTGGAACTTGCCGACATCGAATTCAACGTCGAGGAGCGCGGTCGCGCCTGGGGTCTCGCGCGATTCGAGATGCTCGGCCAGGATCCGCTCGTGCGGCTTCGGCTACCCCCCGGCATGCGGTTGTTCGATGCATTCGTAGACGGCCATGCCCTGGTGCCGGGCGTGCCGTCGCTCTCGGGGCAGGCGAACGAGTGGGAACTGCGGCTGCACGACGTGCGCTGGCCGCGGTCGCTGGTCGTCGTGTTTGCCGGTGAGCTGGGCGGACGGCTGGCGGAGGGCGCGCCTGTGGAACTGCCAGCGCCTTCGATCGTGGGTCTGCCCTGCACGCGGGTGCTGTGGACGCTCAACGCGCCTCGCGGGCTCACGCTGCGGGTCGCGGAGCCGGCCATCGTGGTCGATGCGGCCATGGTCGCCGCCGAGCGCAAGGCGGCCATCGGGCGGCTCGAGGCGGATTTCGACCGCGCGATCGCCGCGTCGCCCGGGCCGGAGCAGGAGCGGCTGCGCGAGTTCTTCGGTAGCCGCTGGGAGGAGCCTGCGGCGGACGGTTTGTGGCCCAAGGCTGTCGCTGCCATCGCGAACGCGCGGGGAGCGACCGCAGCGACGCACGTGATCATGAATCCCGCAGTGGGCGAACTCACGATCCGCGGTGTCCGTCCGTCCGATCCGTCGGTACCGGGCCGCGCGATCACCACCTTGGCGACACTCGCCCTCGGCGGCGCGGCGCTGCGGCTGGCCCGGCGAGGGCCGCTCGACTGGGCGCGGGCGGGCCGCTGGTTTTTTCCCGGCATCGCCGCCACGCTCGGCGTGGCCTGGCTGGTGACGCTCTCACCTTCGTGGCCCGGCGGGCTGCTCCTGGGCTACGCGATTGCCGCCGCCGCGCGGGAGCTACTCTGGCCGAACTCCGATCGCACTGCAGCTGAGCGGGTAGCCAATGATGACGACACCGTCACGCAACTCGTCGTCAACCCTGCCGCAACGCGCGAGAGTTCCGTCACGCAGATCGCCCCGTCCCGCGGCAAGTAGGGTAGGCTTCAGCCTGCCAAAAGTAGGACAGGCTTCAGCCCGTCACATGTCTCTTCCGTCGCCCATGTGCTGCACTGCCGCATTGGTCGCCGGAACGGCAGAAGTCGCCTTCACGCTGCAATTTCTCCGCTGACGATGCTTCAGAGCTGCTGACCTCAGAAGGTCGAAATTGCATACGTTCGGCGAGCTTCCGCCGATTCCGGCTCCTCAGCATCGGGGGCATGACAGGCTGAAGCCTGTCCTACTTTTGCGCTCTAGCGGGTCGGCTTGGGCTCGCCGCCCTCGACGAGACGGCGGGCCTGGAGGGCGTAGATCGAGCGGCGACCCGAGGCATTCGACACGG
>JBIIOK010000120.1:0-7495 GCA_044336985.1 Pirellulales bacterium
GGGGCATGACAGGCTGAAGCCTGTCCTACTTTTGCGCTCTAGCGGGTCGGCTTGGGCTCGCCGCCCTCGACGAGACGGCGGGCCTGGAGGGCGTAGATCGAGCGGCGACCCGAGGCATTCGACACGGCGGCCACGCTCGTGCGCGGCGGCGCGGCCGGCTGCGGATCAGGACTCTGGCCTCGCGTGGTGCCGGCGAGCATGCCCGGCGCGGTGATCGGTCGCGGCGGCGCGGCGGCGAGGGAAGCCGGCGGCGCGGGGCAGCCCTGCTTCACCCAGTCGAGCCAGATCGCTTGCATCTGTGCGAGCCCGCCGCCCACGCCGTAGTGGCGCTGGAGCGCGCCCTGCCAGTCGTCGGAGGCGAGGCCATCTCCCACGAAGGTGACATACTTGTGCCGTCCACCGCGCTCGATCAGGTAACGGGCCAGCGAGTAGCCCTGCGAATAGAGCGGCAGCACGTCGGCCGGATACTCGCGCATCGCAAACATCTCGTGGAAGGCGATGCCCCGGCCGGTGGTGAGAAACTCGATCAGCAGCCGATGCTGGCGGGCCCGCTCCACGGGATGCTCCACGGTGGTGCAGGCGCCCTCGTCGGCCCAGCGGGGCAGCGGCTTGCGGAAGTGGCTGGCGAAGATCGTGTGGGTGATCTCGTGCGGGAGGACGGAATCGATGATCCGTTCCTCGCTCCCCTGAATCGTCATCGTCCAGCCGAAGACCTCGCCGCCGTCGAAGACAAAGCTCGTGGCGCCGCCGGCGCCGAGATGTGGCGCCACCTGCGCCTTGATGGGGCAGGGGCGGCTCCAGCGCGGCAGCGGCGTGCCAAGCCACTCGATGGCGAGATCGTGCCGATACTGCTCCGCGGCGTCGCCGATGCGGCGGGCCAGAGTCTCCGTTGGGGCATCGACCAGGAAATTCGCGGTGCGATGGCCGGCCGCGTCGGCCACGGCGCAAGCGGACCAAGCGACGACAAACAACACGAGCCAAAACGATCCGCCCCGCGAGACCTTGCGTCCGTACTGCATCAGCCGACCACCTCCATGCGAGCCGCTTGATTCGTTCCCGGGTTCCTTCCCGAGCGGGCGGACACTAGCGAAGGCTCTTCGGTCGTTGCCAGACCGTTTTGCGCTACTGAATCGTGCGCATGTGCATGAAAGCCCGCAGCGCAGGCAAGGCACATTCGCGAGCCGGCCCAATGCGCCTCGCTTGCGCGTCGGGTGTCAACTCGCCCAAACCGTCTTCGGGTGACCCGTGCCCCGTCGCCGGACGTTCGCTGCGTAAGGTACGGAAGCCCGACGCGCGAGCGAGGAGAGTTGGGGCGTTTCTCGCGGGGCGGGTGGGAGCGTCACTGGTCGAAGTGGAGAGCGGATGGACCTTGCTTGCGCAGCGGGCTTCCGTGGCTTGTCAGCAACGCCCGCGAGAAGGCATGTGCAGGCCCGAGCCTCCCCGCATTTGAGTAGGACAGGCTTCAGCCTGTCATCAATCAAGACAGGCTAAAGCCTGTCCTACTGAGACGGAGGCTTCGGGCGACCCGTGCCCCGGGAGCCGGCGTATGCTGACAAGCGCAGCCAGGATGGCGAAGCGTAGTCAGCATCCGAGCGAGCGAAGGACAGGATGTACGTAGCGAGCGTCCGGCGACGGGGTACGGGTCGCCCGAAGCCGGATTGGGCGAGTTGAGCCCGCCGCACGCAACCGTGACAGGATCCGCTTGTGGAACAAGCGGTCTACGAGGGGAACAAGCGGTCTACTTTGCGCCGAACTTGTACGACGTGTTCTTCGGGTCGAAGTCGGCGTCGGTGAAGCCGTTGTTGGTCTTCACGTTCATGTAGGTGTATTCCTCCATGAGCAACGGCTGACCACCCTGCTCCTGCGGCCAGTCGTAGGCCTCATAGCGAATCGGGATCGTGAGCTCGTCGTCGATGAAGACGCGAGCCAAGTGGAAGCGGAAGTTGCGGCGCGGCACCGGATGCACCACCTGGATGCAGGTGCAGATGCGGCCGTTCACCTTGGCGTTGGGATAGAAGTTGACCTCGCACTCGCCGAACTGCTTGTCGTGCTCGGCCACCTCGACCAGACGGCGAGTCAGGTTTTCGACGCCGAGTTCGGTGATCGGATAGCGGTTGCCCTGCATGGCGAGCATGCTCTGCGGCTTGAGCGACACGGTGCCCACCATCGCGCGAACGCCGCTGCCGGCGTGGGCGAGCATGTTGCCGTCGTTGCGGCCGTCGACGTAGATCACCTCCTGGCCCTTCACGCTGTCAGGGCCGAGGAAATAGAGATACACGCTGAAGGGCTGCTGACGGATCTTGGCGAACATGTATTCGTGCTCGCCGAGCTTGCCGTCGATCCGCTCCCGCTTGACGACGGTTGCGGAGTAGTCCTGGATGTTGGTGCGGATGCCGGCCAGGCCCTTCTGGGCGAGTTCGAGGGCGGGCTGCAGCGGATGGGCGCCGGCCGCGGAGGCGACGGCGTCTCCGGCGGTGGCGTTGCCCTGGGGCAGGCCGCCGTTCGGCATCAGTCCGGGGCCGAGTTGGCCGGGCGCCTGGGCTTGGGTCGCGGGTGCGGCCGCCTGGCCGAAGACCGCGGTGACGGGTCCGCAGACCACGGACGCCGCACACACAACGATGCCGCCACCAACGCCGAGCAACGTCTTTGCCAGACCGACCATCTCTCATCCCTCCATGGATCGAAACAGATGCTTGTGTCATCGCCCCACCGGCGGTGGGGCATGAGCGATCGCGAGTCGGCCGTTATAGCCCGCGAATCCGATCGACTCGCGGCACACCATTTCGGCCCCTCGCCAGAGGCTCCACCACACTTTTGGGTCGGTCGTGGAGCCCTGCGAGGAGGCGGGAGTCTAACGGCACACCCGGGGGGCGACCACCCCAGTTCCATGCCCGCCCAGGCCTGTTTTTCGCCGGGAAATGAGCCGTCCTTGCCCGAGCGCCGGGGGCTGACGATGCTCGTTGAACCCGCTCTTGCCCGCCCCGCCAGCAGGTTCCCCATGGCCCACGTCGATCTCCTCGAGCCCTGCCCCGATGTCCGGGTGGCTCGGATCGAGTCGGCTCCGTTCGCCGAAAATAGTTACGTGCTCTTTCGCCCCGATCGTGCCGAATGCCTGGTCGTGGACCCTGGCTTCGAACCCGACCGGATCATCGCCTGGGTGCTTTCAAACGGGCTCGTGCCGGAAGCGATCCTGCTCACACACGGCCATTCCGACCACATCGCCGGCAACGAAGTGCTCCGTGATCAGTGGCCGCGGCTGCCGATTTTGATCGGCCGCGGCGACGCTTCAAAACTCGGCGATCCTGCGGGCAATCTCTCCGGGGCCTTCGGCATCGCGCTCGTGAGCCCGCCGGCCGACCAACTGCTCGATGACGAGGAGACGCTCGATCTCGCGGGGTTTGCGATCAGCGTCTTCGAGATTCCGGGGCATTCTTCGGGCCACGTCGTCTATCGGATCGACGGCTGCAAGCCGACCTTGGTCTTCGGCGGCGACGTCCTCTTTCGGGGCAGCATCGGGCGGACCGACTTTCCCGACGGCAGCTTCGACGCGCTCGCGGCCGGCATCCGCCACCGCCTCTACACGCTGCCGGACGACACGATCGTCTTCCCCGGGCACGGCGAGGAAACGACCGTGGGCCACGAGAAGCGGCACAATCCATTCGTGCCGGGCGCCCCGGCGACGGCCGGCGATTGACCGCCTTGCAGGCCACCGCCAAAACTATGCTGATGCTTTCCCCCGCCGACACGCTCAAGCCCGCCCCGCAGCCCCAGGCGGGCACCGCGGCCGAGGGCCCGTCGCCATTCTGCCGGGCGGCCGGACTGTCGCTCGCCGCGCTCGCGCGGCTGCTCAGCGGCGCGAGCGTGCGCTGGGTCGCCAGCCAGCCCGACACCTGCCAGCGGGTCTACTTCGCCAACCACACGAGCCACCTCGATGCGATCGTCATCTGGTCGTCGCTGCCGCAGGCCGTCCGCGAGCTGACGCGGCCCGTCGCCGCGAAGGACTACTGGTCGCGCGGCATCGTGCGGCGCTGGCTCGCGCAGGAGGTCTTCAACGCGATCCTGATCGACCGTACCGACATCAAGGTGCACCAGAGCCCTGTCGACCTCATGCTCCGCGAAGTCGGCACCACGAAGTCGCTGATCGTCTTCCCCGAAGGCGGCCGCAGCGTCACCGGCGAGATCGGCGAATTCAAGAGCGGCCTCTACTACCTCGCGAAGAAGCGGCCCGAGATCGAACTCGTGCCGGTGCACATCGACAACCTCAATCGCGTGTTGCCGCGCGGCGAGTTCCTCCCCGTGCCGCTGCTCTCCTGCATCAGCTTCGGGCCTCCCCTCTGGCTCGAGCGCGGCGAGGCGAAGCTCGACTTCCTCGAGCGGGCGCGCCGCGCCGTGCTCGCGCTCAAGGAATGACCGGCGCCCGATGAACGACCTCCGTACGATTGCGCTCATCGCCGGCGTCCTCACGCTGCTCACCGCCGCCACGGCCGTCGGGCAGTTTCTCAAGCGGCACCCCGACCGCGGCCTCGATCCCGCGGCGGTCAACACGTTCAACCTCCGGCTCCGCGGCTGGTGGATCATGTGCACCGTGCTGGCGGCAGCCTTCTGGCTCGGCACCACGGCCACGGTCGTGCTCTTCGGCCTGGTCTCGTTCTGGGCGCTTCGCGAATTCATCACGCTCACGCCCACTCGCAAGGGCGACCATCGGGCGCTGTTCTGGGTGTTCTTCCTCTTCACGCCCCTCCATTACGTGCTCGTGGGGCTCAATCGCTACGACATCTTCAGCGTCTTTCTGCCGGTCTATGCCACGCTCTTCATCCTCGCGCGGGTGGCCTTCGCGGGCGACTACAAGCGGTTTCTCGAGCGGACGGCGAAGATCCAGGCCGGCCTCGTGGTCTGCGTCTATTGTCTCTCGTTCGCCCCCGCGCTCCTGCAGATTCCGATTGCGGGGGCGGCCGCCGAAGGCCGCGGCGCCAACTTCCGGTTGCTCTTCTTTTTGATCCTGCTCGTCCAGTTCGCCGACTGCATGCAGTATGTCTGGAGCCGCATGCTCGGCCGGCGGCTGGTCGCGCCGACCGTGAGCTCGAACCGAACCTGGGAGGGGCTGCTCGGCAGCGCGACGAGCACGGCGCTGCTCGCCGCTGTGCTCTGGTGGGCGGCGCCGCCATTCGAGCCGTGGCAGGCGGCCCTCGCCGGATTCGTGATCGCCATCATGGGCTTCGCCGGTGGCATGACGATGTCGGCGATCAAACGCGACCGCGGCGTGAAGGATTACGGCACGCTTGTCGTGGGGCATGGCGGCGTGCTCGACCGGATCGACTCGATATGCTTCGCCGCGCCGGTCTTCTACCACATCACGCAACTCGTGGCCGGTGCGTAGGACAGGCTTTAGCCTGTCGCGAAGTAGGACAGGCTTTAGCCTGTCTCCAGTTTTGACAGGCTGAAGCCTGTCCTACTTTGGCATCAGGCGGGGCCAGGCGGCTTGGAGCCGGGCGGCGGGCGGGATCTCGAGACGCGTGCCCGGCGTCAGGGCGACACGCGGATCGAGCGCCTTGTTCCACGCGAAGATGGCACGGTAGAGACGTCCGTCGCCGTAGGCCCGCTCGGCGAGCGACCACCACGAGTCACCCGGCTGCACGATGTGCTCGCCGGCGATCGGGCCGACGGTGGCAGCAGGCGAACGTGGCTCGAGGGGCGCTTCAGGTTCAGGGGATGTGAACCGCGAAGGGTAGGCCGCAGGTGGTTCTGGGTTCGTCTCTGCGGGCTTGATCGGCCGCGCGTCGGACGCCGCCACAAACTCCGCCGGGGACGCGGCGAGGTCAGCCGGGGGCGACTGCGGTTGCGGCGCGGGAGCATCCGCCTCGACGGCAGCCGGTTGAAACGCAGTTCGTGCGACGAATGGATCACTCGGCGGCATGGCCGCCGGCGACGCGGCATCGCCCTGCCCGGCCGGAGCGAAATCGGGGGCTGCGGCGAAGGCGCTCGCGGGGAGGCTCCGCTGGCCGAGGCTCGGCGGCTCGACCAAGTCTTGCTCGCTGGCAAACTCCTGAGGCACCTCGACATCCGGGCCGGCGCCGGCGGGCGGACGCGGCACGAGCAGTTTCATCGACAATACGCCGACGAACGCGCCTGTCAGCGCGGCCAAAACCGCCAGGAGGAATTTTGTTTCTCGTCCCATCGCTCGCCGCCGGAAATCCCAGTCGGGAGGGTGCTCCCGGGGGGGCGGGATTGTGCTGAATCGGGCCGGCCGTTGCCAGACCGGTCGGCGGCCACGAAAGTCGCGTTTCAGACTGGCACGGGCAGCCGCGCGGCCGCCCGCAGCTTGGCCGAACGGCTCCGCGGATTGCGCAGCACTTCCTCGTTCGAGGCCTCGATCGGCGAGCGGGTGAGGCACTCCCAGACCTGCGAGTTGCGAAACGC
This sequence comes from Pirellulales bacterium, assembly GCA_044336985.1. Classification (GTDB taxonomy): domain Bacteria; phylum Planctomycetota; class Planctomycetia; order Pirellulales; family UBA1268; genus RGVT01. Next base: position 6,418 of record JBIIOK010000120.1, read on the forward strand.
CTGCTTCACGAGCCGGTCTTCGAGCGAATGAAACGAGATCACCGCCAGCCGCCCTCCGGGGACGAGTCGCGTGGGGATTCGCTCCAGCGCGATCCGCAGCGACTTGAGCTCCTCGTTGACCGCGATGCGCAGCGCCTGGAAGGTCCGCGTGGCCGGGTGGATCCGCGGCGGCGGGTGCTGCTTCGGGATCGCCGAGGTCACGATCCGGGCAAACTCCCGCGCCGAGCGGATCGGCTGCTTCTCGCGGACGGCGGCGATCTTGCGGGCGATGCGGCGGCTGAACCGCTCCTCGCCGTATTCGAAGATGATGTCGGCGAGGCTCTCGGGCTTCATGCGGTTGACCATCCGCCAGGCGGGCTCGCCCTCCGTGGGATCGAACCGCAGGTCGAGGGGCCCGTCGGAGTCGAACGAGAAACCGCGTGATTCGTCGGAGAGCTGGTCGCTCGAAAGGCCGACGTCGAGGAGCACCGCATCGACCGCATCGAGGCCGACGGCGTCGAGCACCTCCGGGATGTCGCGAAAGTTGGCCTGCGCGAACCGCACCGGCAGGCCGGCGAGCTCGCGGGCGCCGCGTTCGATCGCGATTGGGTCGCGATCGACGGCGATCACGAGCCCCTCGGGGCCGACCGCCTCCGCGAGGAGCCTCGTATGGCCGCCGCCGCCGAGCGTGCCATCGACCACGCGCATGCCGGGCTTCACGGCGAGGAACGACATCACCTCCGCTGGCAGCACGCTCGTGTGGACACTCGTCGACATACCCCCGTTGTACCACGCGGGCCGCCGCACCTCGCGCGGCCGACTTTTCGCGATCCACGCGATAGTATGGAAGGCCCATGTCCGACGCCGACCTCTACGACTACGACCTGCCCGAGGAGTTGATCGCGCAGCAAGCGCTCGAGCAGCGGGCCGACGCCCGGCTGCTTGTGCTCCGTCGCAGCGACGGCGCGATCGACCACCGGCATGTCCGCGACCTGCCGGATCTCCTCGAGCCCGGCGATCTCGTCGTCGTCAACGACACCCGCGTCGTGCCCGCGCGGCTCGTCGGCCGCCGCGCCGCCACCGGCGGCAAGTGGGAGGG
>JBIIOK010000216.1:0-3339 GCA_044336985.1 Pirellulales bacterium
GAGGGAGTCTTCGCCGCGGGCGACGTGGCCGACGACTACTACCGGCAGGCGATCTCCGCCGCCGGCACCGGCTGCATGTCGGCGCTCGACGCCGAACGCTGGCTCGCCGCGCAGGGCGTTCACTGAGTGGGAGTAGACCGCTTCCTCCGGAAGCGGATCCAAATCCGCTTGTGGAACAAGCGGTCTACCTTCGCCTACCTTGCGGCTTCCGCCCGACGGACGAGGTCGAGAAATTCGGCGCGGTAGCCGCTTTCGTCTCGGCCCAGCGCGCCCCCCGCGATCTTCGCCACGAGCGGCAGCGTGGCCCCGCCCATCTGATCGCTGCCCCGGAGGATCATTCCGAAGGCCGCCACCGCCGCGGCGAACCGCAGGTCGGCCGGGGCTTTGTCGAACGCCGCCCCCCGATCGGCCAGCGGCACCTCCACGAGCGAGCTTGTGTCGCCGTCGGGCCGCTTCCAGCGGAGCTTCACGGTGAGCAGTTCCTTCCTCGCGTCGGGATCGACCGCGACCTGCTGCTGCGGTTCGGGCTGCGGCTGATACTTGAGCGGCTCCGAGCCGCCGTGCGAGTCCGACTCATCGCCGACAAGCACGACCTCGTAGAGGGCGGTCACCGAGTGGCCGGCACCGATCTCACCGGCATCTTTCTTGTCGTCGCGGAAATCGCGGGCGGCCAGGGCCCGGTTCTCGTAGCCCAGGAGCCGGTAGGAGGCCACCTGCGCTGGATTGAACTCCACCTGAATCTTCACGTCCTTGGCGATCGTCACCGTGCTGCCCGTCAGCTGCTCGACGAGCACCTTGCGCGCCTCGCGGACGCCGTCGATGTAGGCGTAGACGCCGTTGCCGTTGTCGGCGAGGGCCTCCATCTTCGCATCCTGCAGGTTGCCCTCGCCGAATCCCAAGACCGTGAGAAACACGCCCGCCTTCGCCTTCTCCTTGATGAGGTCGACAAGTGCCGCGGTGCTCGTCACGCCCACGTTGAGATCGCCATCGGTCGCGAGGATGACGCGGTTTGCGCCTCCCGGAACGAAGTGCGCGCGGGCCTGCTCGTAGGCCAGCGCGATTCCGGCGCTGCCGTGGGTCGAGCCGCCCGCCTCGAGCGCCCCGATCGCCGCGAGGATCTTCTCCTTCTGATCGCTCGTCGTGGGCGGCAGCGCGAGGCCGGCATTGCCCGCGTAGGTCACGATCGCCACCCGGTCGTTCTCCGACAGCTCCTCGACGAGCATGGCGAGCGCCTGCTTCACGAGCGGGAGCTTGTTGGCATCCTGCATCGAGCCCGAGACATCGACGAGAAACACGAGGTTGCCGGCAGGCCGCTCGCGGCGGTCGATGTCGCGGCCCTCGAGCCCGATCCGCACGAGCTGATGGCCGGCCTTCCAGGGGCACTCTGCCGCGTCCACACTCACGGAGAAGGGCACGTCGCCCTCCGGCTGCGGGTAGTCGTAGCGGAAGTAGTTGACGAGTTCCTCGATCCGCACCGCGTCGCGGGGTGGCAGCCGGCCGGCGGCGAGGAATCGCCGGACATTGGCATACGACGCGGTATCGACGTCGATCGAGAACGTGGAGAGCGGCTGCTCGCGGGGCGAGACGGACCGGTTTTCTGACACCGTCGCATAGCCTTCGCCGCCCTGCGGGATCTCCGTGACAACGATGCGGTTGATGTCGCTGGGGCGAACAGAACTACGCCTGGGGGCAGGGTTGGCTGCCTGTGCCTTCGACTCCCTCAAACTCCGATTCTCGGTTATCTTCCTCGCTCTGGCCTCTTCGGCCCTCTCGGTCACCGGGGCGACCATGGCCGCGCGATCTGCACCCTCCGGCCCGTTGGGGGCCGTCTTCACCCCGTCGGCAGCGACGGGCTGCTCGGTGGCTTGTCGTTTCACTGTCTCGTTCATCGCCACCATCGGTTCCGCAGGTCGTCCGATGAACAGCGTGACGGCCACGACGAGCGCGGCGGCAAGGCTGCCGACTGCCGCGAGAAGCGGCCACATCCACCGCCGCGGTGCCGGCCGCACCGAAACTGCCGCGTTGCGCGCTGCGGCTGCGGGCCGTGCGGCCGCCGCGGCGGCCAGCACCGCGCGGCGCAGTTCCGGCGACCGCGCGAGGCCGCTTTCATCCTGGGCGGACCTGATCCCCGCGGCGAGCCGTCGCATCTCGGCCACCTGCTGCCGCGCGTCAATGCGCGCGGGATCGGCGAGCACGCGCTCGATCTCGGCTGCCTCCGCGGCGTCGAGTTGCCCGAGGGCATGGGCCGTGATCCGGGCTTCAAAAAGCTCCCGTTCCGATGCGTCAGACGGAGTGCCTCCGGTCGGGACGGGAGCGGTGTGGTCGGCGTGTTCGTCGGTCATGGCTTCCTCGCTTGTGTCTGTGGGGCGGAGGCATCGGCTGCGAGCCACTCCCGCACGAGCGGGTGGCCGCGGAGGGCGGAGAGTCCGCGATGCGTGAGCACGCGGACATGCACCTCGGTGCGTCCGGTGATCTCGGCGATTTGTTTGTGCGTGAAACCTTCGCACCAAAGGTCGATTGCCTCGCGCTGTGGCGACGGAAGCTGTTTGACGAGTTCGCGGAGCCTGGCAGCGAGATCGCGGTGCTCGGCGGCGTGGGCTGGATCCGCCGCGGACGCGGGGCCCGGGGAACGGCGGTCGTCGGTCGCCAGCGCGAGGTCGCGGCCGCGCTGCCGCAAATGATCGAGCGCCCGATTGCGGCAGACGCGGAAGAGCCACGGGGCCACCCGGCCATCGACCGCGTCCTGCGACTGCTCGCAGAGCTTCAAGAACGTATGCTGGACGACGTCGGCTGCGAGATCGAAATCCCCGAGCAGCCGCCGCGCGTAACGCTGCAGCGGCAACTCGTACAGGTCGACCGCCTCCAGCACCCAGCCCCGGGGATCACCGCTGTCGGGCATGGCTCGGCTCCTGGCGTGCACCGGATTCGCCGCCTTCATACCGGAAGAAGCGTCGATCCGTCTGCCAGAAGAACGGCGGCGGCCGCAATCCGTTACACGCGGCCCCACAAAAGAAAAACCCGGCCGGGAGAGGGCTCCCGGCCGGGTGGATTTCGCTTTGCACCCAAGCCCGCAGGGGCCAGGGATGGCCCAGCGGGCGTGTATTTAGAAGCCGACGTAGGTCACGCAGATGTCGCCGCTCTTCTGGAAGCGGATGATCACCGAGCAGCCGCAGCCGTAGTCATACTTGACCTGGCCGCAGCCGAAGAGCGTACACCGCGAGGTCTCGCACGGGCAGCCCTGGCAGCAGGCCGGGAGACACACCGGCACGTTCACCGTGCAGCAGGTCTCCGGGCTCGTCGGGGTGAGCACCGTCTGGTAGGTCGGCTCCTCGCAGCAGC
>JBIIOK010000081.1:0-11447 GCA_044336985.1 Pirellulales bacterium
GATCGCGTCGTTGGCGAGGCTGCGGGTCGCGTCGGCGAGGTTGTTGGCGTCGTTCGTGACCACGCTCCCGAAGCCCGTCGTGGCGAGGCTGCCCGAGACCGTGGGATTGCCGCCGGCGACACCGGTGAACGTCACGCCGCTCACGGCGAAACTTCCCGCCGCCCCGAAGTTCGCGGCATGCGTGTAGCGGTAGAGGGGGGAGATGCCGCTGGAGGCCGCGTCCGTCCAGGGCAGCACACGCCAGCGATCCCCGTCGACGCGAACCTCGATGGCCGTCGCCGAGGCGAACTGGCCGTCCCAGGCCTTGACGGTGAACGCGTTCCGCAGGCCCGACGAACCGGCCACCGGGTTCCAGCGGAGTTTTCCGCCGGCCGACACGAGCGTGGTGCCGGGCACGACTGCCGCCCAGGCCGAGCCTGTCCATCGCTCGAGCGTTCCGCTGGAGACGGCCTCGATCCGGAAGGCGATCGCGTCACCATCCACGTCGGCCGCGTTTGCGGCGGAGGCGAGCGACGCGTAGGCGATCTCGAATGGATCGCTGCCGGTCGCGCCGGAGATGATGGCGATGCTCGTCAGCGAGGGGGCGTCGTTCACCGGGGTGACGGTGACCACGGCCTGCACGGGCGTGGCCGACTCCAGGTCGCCGTTGTCGCGGGCCACGGCCGTGAAGGCCGACTGGGGGCCGTTCGCGTCGGCGCTGGGCGTCCAGTAGGCGTTCAGACTCGAGGTGACTGTCGCATTCGTGCTCGCATTCCAGGCCGTCGCCGTGGACTCGCTCATGCCGATTCGCAGCGAGCCCGTCGTCACCGCCTTGATGACGAACGCGTTCACCGTGCTATCGATATCGGCTTCGTTGCCCGCGGCCGCAAGGCCGGCAAAGGAGATCGGGATCGCCGAATCCTCGTTGCCGGTGGCCACGGGACCTGAGAACTGCGTGAAGGTCGGCGGATCGTTGACCGGAGCCAAGGTGACCCGCACGGTCTTCGTGGCGGCCGAGAGCAGCGCACCGTCGGACGCCCTGACCGTGAATGCGTCGCGCGTGCCGTTGACGGTGGGCGGCGGCGTCCAGACAAGGCTTTCATTCGGGGCGATGGTGGTCGCACCGGCGGTGACCGGGCTGCCGTTTTTCCTCAGCGTGCCCCCGAGCACCGATTCGATGCGGAAGGAGATCGGGTCGTTGTTCGGATCGCGCTCGTCGAGCGCCTCCGCGAGCGCCGCATACGTGAGGGTGAAGTCCCGGCCCTCCGTGGCGCCCGACACGACGGCCGCAGTCGTGGCGGCGAACGTCGGCGCCTGGTTCGTGACGGTGACGACGATGGGGTGAGTCGCGGTGCCGAAGCCGTTGAAGGCCGAGACGACGACGTTGTAGATGCCGGCCGTCCCGGTCTCGGGTATGCCGAGGATCACGCCCCGCGAGTCGATCGTCACGCCCCGCGGGAGGTTGGTGGCCGAATACCGGATCGTGGGCGTGCCGAAGGCGTTGCTGACCACGTACATCTGGTTCTGCCATTGCCCCACCGGCACCGTGAGGCTCGATGGCATGCCCAGAAAGGAGGGGGCCTCGATCGAAATGATCTTCGGATCGGGATCGGTCCAGGTCGTGGGGAAACCATCCCGCGCACTGACGGAAATCTCGTTCGTGCCGACATGCAGCGGAAACCGCTGCGTGATGGTCAGACCGTTACCGGCCGTCACGTACTTCTCGGCGACCTTGTCGCCGTCGTGGTACATGTAGATCCAGCCGGTGCTAGACCGGTAGCCACCCGCGTAATAGAACTGGCCGGTCAGGTCGAAGGTCATCGTGACCGTCGCCGTGCCGTCCATGTTGTTGGTCCAGTTCGAGATCCGAGAGTTTCGCGTCTCGGCATTGAGCGTGAGGCCGGCCTGCTCGTAGGCGGCCGCGGCGGCGAGCAGGCCGCTGTCCACGGCTCCGACCCGGAACTCGAGCGTCTCGTCGCCGGCGGCGCCCGTCAGGTTGGTGCTGGCCGCGATGTCGGCCTGCGTGAGGCTGCCGAACTGTTCGACGAAGAGCCGGCCGTCGAGCGTGCTCGCGACCGAGCAGCCGTAGAGGAGGATGTCGGCATCGGCGGTGAGCGAACTGCCCCAGCCGGCCACTTCGACCGCGCGGGCGTCGAGCGCGGCGGCGTCGATGCGCTGGCCGCCGAACCAGAGGCTGCCATCACTGCCGTGCGAAATGATGCGGAGCGTGTCGACGTCGGTGAGGCCCGCGAGGGCCGTCGTGATCTGGTCGATGGCGTCGCGGCTGCCGTCGATGGCGACGACGACGGAACCGGCGAGTTCCTCCTGCGGGATGCTCGCCACGAGCGCGGAGTCGATGACTACGACACCGTGGGGGGCGACGAGATCCTGAGCCGCGGCAAGGAGCTTGCGGGTTTCGAGCGACTCCAGATTCATGCCGCTCGCTGGCCCGCGGCTTGAATTCCGGCGCCGGCGCGTGGAACGCCCGCTGGCCGGGCGAAGCCCCCCTTTTCTGGCACGTCTGTCGAACGGATTGTGCATGCGGGCTTTCTGAATCGCATCCAAGGCAACGGCGGTGAGGCGGCAGAACGACCCTTGTTTGGGTCGCCTCACCAGTTCCACCCTACGTTACATACGGGATATAAGTTTGCTTCGCCAGAAATCGGTGCCGAAAAACGCGATAAAATCGAATGAAACGGTCCGCGAGGCCCCCGGCGGGCCGCGACGGAGCGGCCCCGGCTCAACCCCTGCTGGCGGGGCGTTGTGCCGATTTTCAGCGGCAAAAATGCCGAAACGGCCCGTCGATCCGCACGCAGAGCAGAAGCTCGCTCGCGCTGAACGCCGACGTGTAGTCGCCGGCCGGGCTGCCATCCCCCAAAAGGAGCGGCGTCGATGCGGTTCCGAGATCGAAGAATCGGTAGCCCAGATCGAGCGTGACGTGCGGCCCGACGCGGTAGGTCACGCCGCCCCCCGCCTGCCAGGCGAATTCCGAGGCGGTGCCCGCCCCGGTGACGATCGCCAGCGAATCTTCGACGGCGAGCCGATAGCCCCCCGCCCCGATGCCACCGCCGCCGTACACGCCCAAACGATTCGTGAAAAAATAGTCGCGCCAGATATTGGCCATCACGGACCAGCCGTCACTGGCTGCCACGGCGAACGGCTCCACACTGGCGGTCTCACCCTGGAGCAGTTCGCGGCCGCGGCCCTCCACCTCAGCCCGCAGCAGTCCATGAGGACGGTCAAAGGCGGCGCCGAATGCGCCGCCGGCGGTAAACAGATCGTCGGACACCGTGCCGGTGTTTGGCGTGGGGATGCCGGCCGTGTTCGTTCCGCCGCTCGTGAGGGACGCGAACGATGCGCCCGCAATGCCGGCGACGTAGCATCGCGGTGATGGCGGGGCCTCCAGGTCGTCGGAAAAAGCAGCCGACGAGCAGGCGGCGATGAGCAGCCCGAGCACGCCACAGAAAAAGGAACGCACGCCCTCCACCCCAGCCCCCATGCACGGGACCGACAGAACCCTGCCGATATTTGGGAATATCGTCCATTTGCGGGTGATTCGCCGGGCGAAGCCACACCGTTGGCACGACCGCTCCGACCGGTTTTGGTCGGCGGAGGGGGCTCCGGTTGGGCAGGATGAAAGGCCACCCGCGGTTTATCGAACGACCCTCGCACCGCCCCCCTTGATCTGCTTTTCCACCTCGGCCCGGGTGGCCATGGAGGTGTCGCCGGGGGTGGTGCTCGCCAGGGCGCCGTGGGCGGCGCCGTAGTCGACGGCCTTCTGCGGGCAGTTGAATTCGAGGAACCCGAAGGCGAGGCCGCTGGCGAAGCTGTCGCCGCCCCCCACCCTGTCGAGGATCTCGAGCTCGGGATACTTGCGGCTGTCGTAAAACTTCCCGTCGTGCCAGCAGATGGCGCTCCAGTCGTTCTTCGTCGCCGTGATCACGCGGCGGAGCGTGGTGGCCGCCACCTTGAAGTTGGGGAATTCCTTCACCGCCTTCTCGATCATCTTCTTGAAGGCGCCGGTCTCGATCTCGCTGATCGCGTGATCGACCCCCTCCACCTCGAAGCCGAGCGACGCCGTGAAGTCTTCCTCGTTGCCGATCATCACGTCCACGAACTTCGCGATCTCGCGGTTGACTTCGCGGGCTTTCGCCTGCCCGCCGATGCTCTTCCAGAGGCTCGGTCGGTAGTTGAGGTCGTAGGAGACGATCGTGCCGTGCTTCTTGGCCGCCTTCACGGCCTCGACCGTCAGGGCCGCCGTCGTTTCCGAGAGGGCCGCGAAGATGCCGCCGGTGTGAAACCAGCGGGCACCGAGCTTCCCGAAGAGGTGGTCCCAGTCGACGTCGCCCGGCTTCAGCTGGCTGGCCGCCGTGTTGCCGCGGTCGGGCACGCCCACGGCCCCGCGAATGCCGAAGCCGCGCTCCGTGAAATTGAGCCCGTTGCGGACGCTCCGGCCGATGCCGTCGTCCGGCCGCCACTGGATGAAGTCCGTGCAGACGCCCCCCTGCATGATGAAGTCTTCGATCAGGTGGCCGACCTCGTTGTCGACGAACGCCGTCACCACGGCCGTCTTCAGGCCGAAGCACTTCCGCAGGCCGCGGGCCACGTTGTATTCGCCGCCCCCCTCCCAGGCCGTGAAGCCGCGGGCGGTGCGGATGCGGCCCTCGCCCGGATCGAGGCGGAGCATGATCTCGCCGAGGGAGATTTGGTCGAACGTGCAGCTGTCTTTTGGCTTGATGGGGAGGGGCATGGTGGTGTCCTTTCAGTCAGGCTCCCGTTAATCGAGGCGCGCCGGCTCGGGGGCGGCAAAAGTCTCGTCGCGTGGGCCGCGGCGGCCCAAAGCTCCTCGAGCTTTCGCCGACCCCCTCACCTGCCCGCATGGTGAAGGGAGGAGGTTGCGTTAGGCGGTTTTCAGAGTGTCGATGTTCAGTGTTGGCAGTCCGGCCTCGTGGGCGATTTCGTTGAGGGCTTCGACTTCGGCCTTGGAGAAGAGCAGGCCGCCGGCCTTTTCGCTGCGGGCGGCGGCTTCGGCCTCGAGCTGGCCGGGCAGCATGCACTTTTCGTTGCCGTGGCCGAGGATGTCGGCGATCACGGCTTTCACGTTCTCCGCCTGCGAGCGGCCCTTGGCGAATGCGCCTCCCGAGATTGCGTCGGGGTGGATCACCTGGAAGAAGAAGGCGCAGGTCTGCTTCTCGCCCGGCACGGCCGGCCGATTGCGGAGCGTCGGCAACGAGCCGCCGATGAAGCCCGCCACGATCTCGTTGATCAGCGAGAGGCCGTAGCCCTTGTGGTCGCCGAAGGGTAAGAGCGAGACGGCCTTGTCGGGGTCGGTCGTCGGCACTCCATCCTTGTCGACGGCCGCATTCGGCGGCAGCGGCTTCCCCTCGCGCTTCAGCTGCTGCACGCGGCCCATCGCGATCACGGAGGTCGCCCAGTCGATCACTACGGGAAAGCCGATCGCGTCGGTCGTCGGAAAGCCCCAGGAATGCGGGTTCGTGCCGAGCGTGGGAAAGACGCCCTTGAACGGCACCACCTCGGCGAGCGCCGCCGTGCAATTCGTGTAGGCGATGTAGCCCTTCTTCGCGGCCTCCATCACATAGCCACCGCCCCAGAGATAATGAAACGCGTTGTCGATCGAGACCGTGCCGGTGCCGTAGGTGTCGGCCAGCTTCATGCAGGTGTCGATCGCCTCCCACGCGACGGCCTGGCCGAGCTTCTTGTGGGCGTCCCACACCTCGGCGGCCTTGAACCGGCTCGGCAGCTTCGTGATCGCCGCCTTCGGCACGCAGCCGCCCCCCTTGGAGCCGAAGAGCTCGTCGAGGTGGAGCGCCTTGATGGCGTTGTGCGTGCGGATGCCGTGCTTGGTGGCGGCCGTGGCGAGCTTGGCCGCATGGTCGGCCTCGGTGGCGTCGAAGCCCCGCTTCACATAGGCGGCGCGGACGATCGCCTCGTGGGCTTCGACGGGAACGACGTGAAACGTCTCTGCCATGCTCTCTCCAAAAGTAGGACGGGCTTCAGCCTGTCGTATTCCTGCGTGATGGTTCGTGGCCACCCCCATTGCCGCCGGAACGGCAGAAGTCTCCTCGCGGAGGCCGCGGCGGCCTAACGCTCGTCGAGCTTCCGCCGATTCCGGCGTTCAGCATCAGGGGGCGTCAAATCACTTTCTTGATTTCAACCTCGGGGTTCACCTGCGCCAGTGGCTTTTCGCCGTTCATGGCGTTGATCAGGTTCGTGACCGCGGCAAGCGCCTGCCGCTGCACGCTCTCGCTCGTGCGTGAGCCGATATGGGGCGTGACGACGCAGTTGGGCAGCTTCGTGAGCGGATGGTCGGCCCGCGGCGGCTCCTCGTCGAGCACGTCGGTGCCGTAGCCGCCGACGTGGCCGGAGGCGAGCGCCGCGGCGATGTCGGCCGTGTTGACGATCTCCCCGCGGGCGCAATTCAAGATGATCACGCCCGGCTTCATCTTGGCGATCGTCTTCGCACAGACGAGGTCGCGGGTTTCGGGCGTGAGGTTCGTGTGCAGCGAGATGTAGTCGGCCTGCGCGAAGAGCTCGTCGAGCGTGGCGGCACGGGGGATGCCGTGCTCCTTGGCGAAGGACTCGTCCCAGTAGACGTCGTAGCCGATCGGCTTCATCCCAAACGCCTTCGCGCGGATCGCCACCTCCTTGCCGATCCGCCCCATGCCGACGATGCCGATCGTCTTGTCGAGCAGTTCGTGGCCGGTCGTTCGCTTCCAGCCGCCCGAGCGTGTCGAATCGGTATGGAATAGCAGGTTCTTTTCGATCGACAATAGCAGCAGGAACGTGTGCTCGGCGACCGTGGTGTGGTTGACGCCGGGCGTGAAGAGCAGCGGGATGCCAAACTCGGTGCAGCTTTTGACGTCGATCTTGTCGACGCCGATGCCATACTTCGAAAGCACCTTGAGCCGTGGCCGGGCCTTTTCGAGCACCGCTCGCGTGATAGCGTCGTCGCCGCAGATGTAGCCGTCGATCTCGCCGACCAGGGCGAGCGTGTCGGCCTCTGAGAGCGGGCCGCGGGCCGTGACGATCTCCCAGCCGGTGGCGGCGAGTTTCTCGTGGTGCGGGCCGGGGGTGTCTTGGAACGAGGTCGTGGTGAGCAGGATGCGGGGCTTCATGGGGCGTCCCGGAGGTGACTCGAATCCTGCGAAAAGTAGCCGAATCGGCCGAATTCGACAACGCGACGCCAAAGGAGACCGCTTGCAAAGTAGACCGCTTGCTCCGCAAGCGGATCCAAATTGGCGGCGCACCGGCTCGGGGGCGGCAGAAGGTTTCTCGCGGTGTCCCTCGCGGACTCGGTCCAAACGCTCGTCACGCTTCCGCCGACCCCCTCGCCTCCGTCCGTAGGACAGGCTTCAGCCTGTCGAGAGCAGAATTGCTTGCGGAGCAAGCGGTCTACGTGAAGCGGTCTACGTGCGGTCTACAGTCGGCGGATGGTTTCCGGAAAGAAGGGCTTCACGAGCGCGGCGGTCGAGCCGGTCCACTTCCAGAGGTGGCAGAAGCGGCGCTCGCGGCCGCAGCCGCTCGTGCCTGTGCGGTGAAGCCAGTGCTGCTCGCCAGCCGAGAGCGGGTATGCGGCGAATTCGTGCCGCCGCGCCTCCGGCACCTGCGTCTTGATCCAGCTCCAGTGGTTGAGGTGGAGCCGATGGTCAGGATCCGGGTGGTCCTTCGTCCACTCGCGATACTCGCGCTCCGTCACGGCGACGACGCGGTCGCGCAGGCTTCGCATGAGCGGCTCGTCGCGCAGGAGCGTCTCATCTACGACGGCGAGGCCGACGGGCGACGTCGTGATCACGATGGCGGGATGGTCATCGCCGGCCCGGTCGCCCAGCAGCGTGGGCAGTTCGTTCTCGAGCCAGGTGACCAAGTGCGCCGAGAGGATCGTCCGCTCGGCGGATTCCTGGGAGCGGCTGATCCCAGACTGGCCCGCCGGGCCTGCGGCGCGTCGCGCTGTGGCGACAGCCTCGCGCAGGCCGGCGAGCCAATGCCGGGAGTCTTCGCTTAACGGCTGAATTGCTGCCGCAGCCACTCGTTCTTCCGCTTTTCGAGTTCGATCAGCTTCTTCACCGGACCCTGGCGGTTGGCCTGAGCCGCCTGACGGGCCTCACGGTTCTGGGCGGCACTCGCGGTGCCCACGAGGAACATGCTCGACACGATAGCCACGACGAAAGCAAGCCGAATCATAGAAAAGCTCCTGGCAGAGGGGGACAAACTGGGGATGGGGCGTTGATCCGCGAGGCTTTGGGGCCGCCGCGGATTTTTCTGTCGGAGACGAGCATCGGCAGCCGACAGGCGGCGTCTGGATCGGAATTCGCCGAGGATGGCGCACGAGAAATAGCCGACACGAGCGGTAAGCGAGGATTTCCGGGCACCGGCGGAATAAACGTCACCTCGCTACGGAAGCCCGACGCGCGAGCGAGGTGTGTTGGGGTGGATCGCGGATGGACCTTGCTTGCGCTGCGGGCTTTCGTGAGGTCTACTCGTCGCGTTTGAGGCCGGAGCGCGTCGCCTTCACGGCGAGCGGGTCGTCGGGCCAGGAGTGCTTGGGGTAGCGGCGGCGGAGCTCCTTCTTCACCGTCGGATAGGTGTTCTTCCAGAAGCTCGCGAGGTCGCTCGTCACCTGCTGCGGCCGGTGGTTCGGCCCGAGCAGGTGGAGGAGTACCGGCACGCGGCCGCCGGCGATCCGGGGCGTTTCGGCCACGCCGAAGAGCTCCTGGATCCGCACGGCGAGCGTGGGCGGCTGGCCCGGCTCGTAGATGATCTGGTGCCGCTTGCCGTTTTGCAGCTCGTAGTCGGCCGGCGCGAGCCTGTCGATCTCGGCCAGCCGGTCGTAGCCCACGGCGGCGTGCAGCCGCGAGAGCCAGTCGGCCGCGCGGATCTCTTCGAGCGAGCGGAGCCCCGTGCAGACATCGGGGAGCAGCGCCACGAGCGCCGCGTCGTCGAAGGACGGCAGTGCGAGGTCTGGCGCGGCGGTCGCGAGCCAGCGGAGGCGGGCGAGAAAGCCGCCCGCCGGCGAATCGGCAGGCGGGAGCACGCGGTCGAACTGCGCGGCGGCCTCGCGGGCGAGCACGTCCGCCGCGGCGCGTTCGTCGGTGATCGCGATCGGCGTCTCGTCGAGCACGAGGTCGTTCCACTTCGTGCACCGGCGGGCCTCCACCTGGCGCCGCGACGGATGAAACATGAGTTCGTCAACCTGCCGCAGGTTCGTGGAAGCGAGCGGCTCCTCGTCGAGCCAGGCCCGCTCAACGGCCGACGCCTGCCGCACGCTGGCCTCGCCGCCGGCGTCGTCGAGATCGATCGCCAGGAAGAATGGCTCCTGCCGCACGCGCGAGCCCCCGTCGAGCCGCACGCCGCGTCCGCCCACCATCGTGGCGCGGTCGGTCGTGCCGGCCCGCAGCCGCGCGAGCCGGTCGGGAAACGCCTCGAGGAGCGCCCGCATGAGCGCCTCCGTGGGATCGGCGGCCCGGGCGGCGAGTGGCGCCTCCACGAGCCGGTAGAGCTGCTCGGCGGTGCGGAGCACGTTTGCGGCGCCGCCGTGATGCAGTTCGAGGTCTGCATCGTCGAGCGACAGGCCCGCATGAAAGGCCTGGAGCGCGGCCACGCGATCGACCACGTCGCTCCGCGTTCGCACCGTCATTCGGTCGCGCGGGCCGCGGCGGCCGTGGACGGCCGGGCGGAAGGGATCCCGCTCCGAGAGGAGCGCGGCGGCGATCGATGTCTCGCGGAGCACACCGTGCTGCGCGCCGGCGAGCAGCAGCCTGGCCAGCCGCGGGTGGGCCGGCAGCCGCACGAGCTCGCGGCCAAGGGGCGTGAGTCGGTCGGCCCCCGGGGCCCCTTCCTCGATCGCGCCAAGCTGTTCGATCGCGCCAAGCTGGGCGAGCAGCCGCCTCGCATTGGCGATCGCATCAGGGGGCGGCGGGTCGAGCCAGGGAAATCCCTGCTGTTCGCCGCTGGCGAGCAGCTGCAAGAGCGGGCCGGCCATGTCGCCGCGCAGGGCTTCGGGGGCTTCGGCCGCCGGCCGGTGATGGTGGGCCGCCTCGTCCCAGAGTCGCCAGCAGATGCCCGCGGCGGTCCGTCCCGCGCGGCCGGCCCGCTGATCGGCCGAGGCCTGCGAGATCGGCGCGAGCTCGAGCCGTGGCAGCCCCGTGGCGGGTGCGACCCGCTTCTGTCGCGCGAGGCCTGAATCGACGACGGCCGTCACACCGGGAATCGTGAGCGACGTCTCGGCCACGTTCGTCGAGAGGATGATCTTGCGGCGGCCCATGTCGGCGAGCACGCGGTCCTGCTCCTCCGGCGGCAGGTCGCCGAAGAGCGTGAGCAGGGCGTGCCCCTCGCGGTCGGCGACCGGCGCGAGCGCCTGCTCGCAGCGCCTGATCTCCCCCACGCCCGGCAGGAAGACCAGTACGTGGCCGTCGGTGTGTTTGAGCGCCTCCGGCACCGCCGCCGCGACGAGCTCGACGAGATCCCGCCGCTCGCCGCGCCTGCCGTAGCGCACATCCACCGGAAAGAGCCGGCCGTCGGCCGACACGATTCCGCAGCCGCCGTGGCCGCCGCCAAGCAGCCGGGCCACGGGCTCGGCCGCGAGCGTGGCGCTCATCACGACGATCCGCAGGTCGGGCCGCACCGTTTCCCTCACTCGCACAAGCAGGCCGAGCACGAGATCCATCTCGATCGACCGCTCGTGGAATTCGTCGAGCACCACGGCGGAGATCCCCTCGATTTCCACGTCGTCGAGCAGCCGCCGCAGCATGATGCCGGTCGTCTCGACGACGAGCCGTGTGTCGCGGCCCACCTTCGAGTCGAACCGCACCTGGTAGCCCACCTCGCCGCCGAGCGTCGCGCCGCGGAGCCGCGCGATCTGGTGGGCGACGGCGCGGGCCGCCAGCCTCCGCGGCTGGAGGAGCACGACTCGCTGTGGCGATGGCAGGTCGTCGAGAATCGCCGCCGGCACGAGCATCGTCTTGCCGGAGCCGGGGGGCGCCGTGACGACGACCGCGCCCGTTCGCGATGCCGCCACGACCTCGTCGAGAACGTCGGCGACCGGGAGCGTGGCGAAAAAGTCAGGGAGCACGTTTCGGGCGGTCATGCGGAGGGTGGGAGCGGGATTCAACATCCTACTACGTGGGCCCACAAGCCCGTCGCGGTGTAGACCGCTTGGTCGTAGTAGACCGCTTCGTCCCGAAGCGGATCCAGATCCGCTTGCGGAGCAAGCGGTCTACTTTGGCGGTTTGCGTCAGGCTGCTTGGGTATGCTGGCTGCTTTCGCGAAACCTTCGAGCGCACCATGCAATCGTTCGACGTGATCGTCGTGGGCACGGGCGGCATCGGCAGCGCGGCCGCGTATCACCTCGCCGCCCGCGGCCGGCGGGTGCTCGGCCTCGACCGGTTTCCCATCGCGCACGATCGCGGCAGTTCTCACGGCCAGACGCGGCTCATCCGCCAGGCCTATTT
>JBIIOK010000217.1:0-3332 GCA_044336985.1 Pirellulales bacterium
CCGCGCGGGTCGGCTCCCGCCCCTTGCTCTCCTGCGGGGCACGGGTGACGGCGCCACCACCACGGGCCGCAGGCCTGTCGTCGCAGCGATCGCGGTCGCGGCGATGCTCGTGATGGCCATCGCCGGCGGGCTGGCGCAGGCCGCCGATCCCCAGCGGGCCGTGCCGCTCTTCTTTCTCTCGTCGGTGGCTGCGCTCGCCGGGCTCTTGGCGATCGTGCGGCTCTGGCTTGGCCGTTTTGGTCGCGGGAGGACCGTGGCGGTGGGCTCGCTCTCCGCGCTTGCCTGTCGCGCGATCTCGCATCGGCCCGGGCGGGCCTTTTCGGTTGTTGCGATCGTGGCGATCGCGGAGTTTCTCATCGTGGCCGTGTCGTCGTTTGCGATTGTCCCGCGAGAGACTCCGGGCGATCGGCGTTCTCCCACCGGCGGCTGGACGCACATCGCCACGTTCGGCTCGCCGACCGGGATCGACCCCGCCGACCCACTTCAGCATGCATTGCTTGGCCTCTCGGCGGATGAGCAGGCGGTCCTCGCCGGCTGCACGATCGCGCGGCTCCGTTCGACCGCCGGCAGCGATGCCAGTTGCACCAATCTCTACGCCCCAGGGCGGCCCAACGTGCTCGGTGTCGGTCCGGGGTTCGTTGGCCGCGGTGGATTCCGCTTCGCGGCGCATGCGGCGTTGCCTGAGGGCGAGGAGAATCCGTGGACGCTGCTTGACTGGAGAAGCCGAGGCGCGGGGCCGATCCCCTGCGTGCTCGATCAGGCGACCGCGCAGTGGGCGCTGAAGGTCGGCGGTCTGGGCGATCACTTCACGATCGCAGGCGACGACGGCGAGCGGCTCACGCTCGAGATCGTCGGCCTGCTGGAGCCGGGAATCCTCCAGGGCTCGGTGATTGTTGGGGAGCGCGACTTCGAGCGGATGTTTCCGCGGCGGTCGGGCTATTCTATGGCGCTCGTCGAGGCGGCAGCCGGATGGCGGCCGGCCGTGGCCGGCGCGGATCCAGTGGCGGGAGCGATCGCCGCGGCTTGGGCTGATGCGGCGGCGACGGTGCAGACGGCCAGCAGCCGGTTCGAGAGCCTGGCCGCCGTGCAAAACACGTTCCTCGGTGGCTTTCAGGCGCTCGGCACGCTCGGGCTCCTTTTGGGAACGGCCGGGCTCGCCGCGGTGCAGATGCAGAACGTGCTCGAGCGGCGTGGGCAGATCGGCTTCCTGCAGGCGATCGGCTTCTCCGCAGGCCGCGTGCGTGGCCTGATCGTGATCGAGACGCTCGTCATGGTGGGGCTCGGGCTGGCCGTGGGGGCGGCGGCCGGCATGCTGGCCGTGATGCCATCTCTCACGGGCGGTCGCGCGGCCGTGCCGATCGGCTGGATCGCGGCCACGAGCGGCCTCGCGCTTGTCGTGGCGGCTGCCGCAGGGATCGTGGCGGCCAGGCGGGCGGCGACGGTCACGGTGCGTGACACGCTCGAGACGGCGTGAGTGGCCGTTTTTGGCTTTGCCATTGCGCGGCCGAGGCGGGTAGTGTTTTGCCCATGCCAGACGCCCTCCACATCGTCGTCATCCTGCCCCGCTGGGTAGGCGATCTCGTCATGACGACGCCGATGCTCCGGGCGCTCCGCGACCATTTCGGGGCATCGGCGCGGATCACAGGCGTCATGAAGCCGATGTTCGCCGAGCTGCTCGAGGGCACGCCTTGGCTCGACGACGCCGTGTTTTACGATCGCCGCAGCCGCGATCCCTCGAGACGGTTTGCGGCCGTCGCGCGGCGGCTCCGCGTTGATCGCGCCGACATCGCGGTCATCGTGCCCAACTCGCTCTCGTCGGCGGCGCTCGCCTTCGCCGGCGGTGCCCGCCGCCGAGTCGGCTTCGCGCGGCACTGGCGCCGGCTCCTGCTCACCGACCCGCTCATGCCCCTTCGCGAACGCGGTCGGATCGTGCCGGTGTCGACGGCCGAGCATGCCATGGATCTGGCGGCGCACATCGGCGTGGCCCGGCAGCCGCTCAGGCTGGAGCTTGCCACGACGGCCGCCGACGAGTCGCTCGCCGACGCCATGCTCGCGCGGTTGTTTCCGCGCGGGGAGGCCGGCGACGGCCCGCTCATCGTCTTCAACGACAACGGCGCCTACGGGCCGGCCAAGTCGTGGGGCGCGGAGCGCTTCGCCGCGCTCGGGCGGCATCTTGTCGACCGGCTGCCGCGGGCCCGCGTGCTCGTGCATTGCGGCCCCGGCGACCGCGACGACGCCCGGAAAATCGTCGGCGCGGCCGCCCATCCAGCCGTGCAGAGCATGGCAGACGAAGCGAGCCTGCCCTTCGGACTCGCGAAGGCGATCCTCCGCCGGGCCGATGCGGTCGTCACCTCCGACAGCGGCCCACGGCACATCGCCGCCGCGTTTCGCACGCCTACGGTCGTCCTCTTCGGCCCGATGGATCCGCGGCTGAGCCGGTCGGAGCAGCCGCACCTGCGCGAGATCGCGCTCGACCTCCCCTGCGCTCCCTGCGGCCGGCGGACCTGCCCGCTGGGCCACCACGATTGCATGCGGCTCGTGACCGTCGATGATGTGGGTCGCTCGGTGCTTGCGCTTCTCGATGCCGCGGGGCCGGCCGCCGCCCGCGTGGCCTGACCATTTTCGGAGATTTTCATGTTGCAGTTTCTCGGCATGATCGCCGCCGTCGCCCTCACCGCCCTCTGCTGGGGCATCTATGGCCCCGTGCTCCACTTCGGCCGTGAGGCGATGCATTCGAGCCTGCGGCCCTTCGTCTGCGTGGGGCTCGCCTACTTCCTGATCGCGGTGCTCATTCCGCTCGTGCTCCTCTCCCGCGGCGAACGCGGCGGCTGGACCACGAAGGGCGTGGTCTGGAGCCTGCTCGCCGGCGCGGCAGGGGCGTTTGGCGCGCTTGGCGTGATCCTCGCCCTGGGCTTCGGCGGCAAGCCGATCTACGTGATGCCGCTGGTGTTCGGCGGAGCGCCGGTGGTCAACACGCTGTTCACGGCATTCATGAACCGCGCCTTCGATCAGCTCAAGGCCCCGTTTCTGGCCGGGTTGATCCTCGTGATCCTGGGCGCGGTCACCGTGCTCGTCTTCAAGCCGCAGCCGCAGGCGGCGGCCCCCGCGGCTGCCGCGGTCGCGGCGGCAGACGCCCCCGCGACGGCCGTGCAGAAGACGGAGCGATTCGTCGAGGTGCTCTTGTCGGTGTCGCTCGCGCTCTTTTCCTGGGGCGCCTACGGTCCGGTGTTGCACCGCGGGCAGGGCGCGATGGGGGGCAGTCGGCTGCGGCCGCTCATCTGCATCGGCGCCGCCTATTTTCTCATCGCCGTCCTCGTGCCGCTCGCGCTGCT
>JBIIOK010000219.1:0-3305 GCA_044336985.1 Pirellulales bacterium
ATGATCCGCTGGAGCGTTCCATGGGAATTACTGCCCATGGAACTCTACCGGCCCGCCGCGGCCGCATGCCAGCCACCCGCGCCGGGCGGCCAGAATGCTCACGGTCAGCCGGTCGGTCAGGCTTCGCCGTCCGAGTTTTCGCCGCCCTCGAGCATCGCCACGTCGCCCGTCTCCGAGGAGATATTCAGCTCCTCGCCGGCTTGCGGGGCCTCGAGCAGCGGGAACTGCCGCGTGAGCACCGTTTCACGGTCGAGGCGGAGCGATTCGAGTGCCTCCGGCCGCACGCGGACCTCCGAGCTCTGGAACGTGTTGAAGCCCGTGCCCGCCGGGATCAAGTGCCCGAGGATCACGTTCTCCTTCAGTCCGACGAGGTTGTCCACCTTGCCGGCGAGCGCTGCTTCGGTGAGCACCTTCGTGGTCTCCTGGAAGCTCGCGGCCGAGATGAAGCTGGAGCTCTGCACGCTGGCCTTCGTGATGCCGAGGAGCTGCGTGCTCGCCGTCGCCGGCTTCGGCTTCGCGCCCTTGGCGGGTGTGCCGCCGAGGGCCTCGATCTGCGCGTTGGTCTGGGCGAGCACGTCCTTCGGCACGACGGTGCCAACGGCAAACTCGCTGTCGCCCTTGTCGGTGATCCTGACGCCGTGAGCGATCTTTTCGTTTGCCAGCCGGAATTCGTGCTTGTCGAGCACACTGCCGGGCAGCAGGTTCGTGTCGCCGACGGTCTCGATCTTCAACTTCCGCAGCATCTGCGAGACGATGATCTCGATGTGCTTGTCGTCGATGTCCACCCGCTGGCTGCGGTAGACGTTTTGGATTTCGCGGACGAGGTAGCGCTGCACCTCCTCCTCGCCGGAAATCCGCAGGATGTCGTGCGGCACCAGCGGCCCGTCGACGAGCGCCTCGCCCGCCTTGACGTAGTCGCCCGCATGCACGCGAAGGTGCTTGCCGTGCGTCACGAGGTGCTCGCGCTCGATCCCGCTTTCGTTCTTCACGACGATCGTCCGCTTGCCGCGGCGCTTCTCGCCGAGCAGTTCGACCTTGCCGTCGATCTCGGCCATGATCGCCGGATCCTTCGGCTTGCGGGCCTCGAAGATCTCGGTGACACGGGGCAGACCGCCGGTGATGTCCTGCGTGCCCGATGCCTCGCGGGGGGTCTTGGCCAGCACGTGTCCGGCGTTGACGGTCTCGCCTTCCTGTACCTCGATGTAGGCCTTCTCGGGCAGGTAGTAGAAGTCGAGGATCTTTCCGCTGGCGTCCTCGAGGACAACCTGCGGATGGTAGACGCCCTTGTGCTCCATGATCATGCGGCGGATGTGGCCGCTCGGATCCTTCTCGACGCGGAGCGTCTCGTTCTCGACGACGTCCTCGTATCGGACCTTGCCCGCCACTTCCGAGAGGATCGGGATCGAGTGCGGATCCCACTGCACGAGCACGGTGCCGGCCTTCACTTCCTCGTTGTCGGCCACCTTGAGGATGGCACCAGCCGGGATTTCGAACTTCTCCAGCTCGCGCCCCTTCGGATCGACGATGGCGATCTCGCCGTTCCGGGCGAGGACGACCTGCTCTCCCTGCTCGTTCTGCACGGTGCGGAGTCGGGTGAACTTCACGGTGCCGGCACGCTTCGCGCGGCTCTCGCTCTCCTCGATGGCACGCTGGCCCACGCCGCCGATGTGGAAGGTCCGCATGGTCAGCTGCGTGCCCGGCTCGCCGATGCTCTGGGCGGCGATGATGCCGACGGCCATGCCCTCCTCGACCATCGAGCCGGTCGAAAGGTCCATGCCGTAGCAGAGACGGCAGACGCCCAGCGGTGCCTCGCAGGTGAGGGTGCTCCGCACCTGGATCTTCTCCAGGCCGAGCTCCTCGATCTGGCGGGCCACCTTCGGCGTGATGAGCTCGTCCTCGCGCACCACCACCTCGTCGGTGATCGGGTTGACGATATTCGCCCGGCTCACGCGGCCGCGGATGCTGTCGGCGAGGCTCACCTCTACCTTTTCGCCGCGGTAGATGACCGTCTTCGTGATGCCCTGCGTGGTGCCGCAGTCGTGCATCGTCACGACCACGTTCTGCGCCACGTCGGCCAGTTTGCGGGTGAGATAGCCCGAGTCGGCGGTCTTGAGCGCCGTGTCGGCCAGTCCCTTGCGGGCACCGTGGGTCGAGCTGAAATACTCGAGCACGGTCAGGCCCTCACGGAAGTTCGCCTTGATCGGCGTTTCGATGATCTTGCCCGACGGCTTGGCCATCAGGCCGCGCATGCCGGCCAGCTGACGGATCTGCTCCACGCCGCCTCGGGCACCGGAGTGGGCCATTAGGTAGATCGGGTTGACGTAGCCGGCGCGGCGGACATCACGGGCGTCGGTATCCTGCTCGAGCTCCGTCATCATGTCTTTGGTGATCTGCTCGCGGGCGTGCGTCCAGGTGTCGAGCACCTGGTTGTAACGCTCGCCGTCGGTGATCACGCCGCGCTGGTAGAGCTTCATGATCTTCATGACGCCCTTCTCCGCCTCGCCGATGATCTTCGTCTTGTTGGCCGGGGTGATGAGGTCGTCCGTGGCGAACGACAGGCCGCTCTTCGTGCTCCACTTGAAGCCGGTGCGGTTCATGTCGTCGAGCAGGTCGATCGTCTTGCGACGGCCGAGGGCCTGGTAGCAGTCGGAGATCACGCGAGCCAGTTCGCTCGACCGCATCGGGATGTTGTAGAAGAGCATCCCTTCTGGCAGCACCGAGTTGAACAGGACGCGTCCGGCCGTCGTCTCGATCAGGGCGCCGGGCTTGCCGAGCGTCTCGTTGTCGATCTTCAAGCGGCGGGTCGGCGGCAGCTTCACCTTGATCTTGGCATGGGTGTCGACCTTGCCGAGCGAATGGGCGAGTTCGACCTCCTCGACGTTCTTGAACACCATGCCCTCCCCCTTGCGGCCGGGGAGCAGCATGGTCAGGTAATAGCAACCCATCACCACGTCCTGCGAGGGAGAGATGATCGGCGCGCCGTTGGCGGGGCTGAAGATGTTGTTCGTCGACAGCATCAGCGTGTGGGCCTCGACCTGTGCCTCGATCGAGAGCGGCAGGTGCACGGCCATCTGGTCGCCGTCGAAGTCGGCGTTGAAGCCCTTGCAGACGAGCGGATGGAGCTTGATGGCGTTGCCCTCGACCAGGATCGGCTCGAAGGCCTGGATGCCCATGCGGTGCAGCGTGGGGGCGCGATTGAGGAGCACCGGGTGGTTGCGGATCACCTCTTCGAGGATGTCCCAGACCTCGGCGTCCTTCCGCTCGAGCATCTTCTTGGCGCTCTTGATCGTGTCGGCATGGCCGAG
>JBIIOK010000082.1:0-11294 GCA_044336985.1 Pirellulales bacterium
TTGCCGCGCAGCCAGACATCGGCGGCCGGGAGGGACGAAGCTGTGGCAGGTCCGTGCATCATGCTTTCATTGATGGGCGGCAAGGCTTACTATTCTTCGCAGATTTCGACTCGGATTCCCGCGAGCAGGATGTTCAAGCCATGCACGACGCACACACCGTCCCGGCGGGCGACTCGACCCGCCGCACGCTCATCGCCATCGCCGCCCTGCTCGCCGCCTACGCGGCCACTGCATTTGCCGGCTGGCCCCAACATGGTCGTGATTTGATCGTGCAGGCACAAGCGACCCACGAAAAGGCGCACGCCGACGCCGGCCGGCCCGCCACCGAGCACGGCCACGCTGATGACGAGCATGCCCACGCCGGCACGTCGCCCCCGCCGCTCACCGTCCTCCCCTTCGTGCTGCTCCTGGCGGCGATCGCGATCCTGCCGCTGACTTCGCGGCTCTCACATTGGTGGGAGCACAACTCGAGCAAGCTGCTCGTGGCCGGCCTGCTCGCCCTCGTGACGCTCGCCTATTACACGCTCATCCACCGCCATCCGGTCGACCTCCACTTCCCGACGCATGCCACCGTTGCCCCGGCCGCGGCCGGGGCTTCATGGGGCGTGGCCGGGGCCGTGCTCGCCAACGCGATGCTCTCGGAATATGTTCC
The DNA here is from genome assembly GCA_044336985.1 of Pirellulales bacterium. Taxonomy (GTDB): domain Bacteria; phylum Planctomycetota; class Planctomycetia; order Pirellulales; family UBA1268; genus RGVT01. Next base: position 653 of record JBIIOK010000082.1, read on the forward strand.
CTTCATCGCCCTGCTCTTCGCCCTTTACGTGATCACCGGCGGCGTAAGGATCGAGGGGGATCTCGTAGCCACGCCAAACGTCAACACTGCGTTCCTCGGCATCGGCGCGTTGGCGGCGAGCTTCATCGGCACGACGGGCGCCGCGATGCTGCTCATCCGGCCGCTTCTGGAGACCAACAAGGAGCGGCGGCTCGTGGCGCATACGATCGTCTTCTTCATCTTCCTGGTCTGCAACTGCGGCGGCTGCCTGCTGCCGATCGGCGATCCGCCGCTCTTCCTCGGCTACCTCGAGGGGGTCGACTTCCTCTGGACGATGTCGCTCTGGAAGCAGTGGCTTTTCACCAATGGCGCGATCCTCGCGATCTACTGGGCGTGGGACACGTTCTTCGCGCATCCGCACGAGACGGCCCGCGACATCGCCCGCGACGAGCGGCAGACGACGCGGCTTCGCATCAGCGGCCTCTGGCCCAATGCCCTGCTCATGGCCGGCGTGATCGCGGCCGTGGGCCTGCTCGATCCGGCGAAGGCAGTGCCCGGCACGAACTGGCACCCGTGGGTCTTCCTCCGCGAGGCGGTGCTGATGGCCCTCGTCGCCGCATCGCTCTTCTTCGGCTCGCGGGCCATCCGGCAGAAGAACGGCTTCACCTACGGAGCGATCCTGGAGGTGGCCGCGCTTTTCCTGGGCATCTTCGTCTGCATGCAGCCGGCACTCGCGCTTCTGCACGAGCATGGCGCCAGCCTCGGAATCAATTCGCCGCGGGCCTTCTTCTGGGCCACGGGCTCGCTCTCGGCCGTGCTCGACAACGCGCCCACATATCTCGTCTTCTTCAAGACGGCCCAGACACTCGCCGCCGACGGGGCCACGATGGCGGGCGTCGACGTGGGCCGACTGGCCGGCGTGAGCCTCGGCGCCGTATTCTTGGGGGCGATGACCTACATCGGCAACGGCCCCAACTTCATGGTGAAGGCGATTGCCGAGCAGTCGGGCGTGAAGATGCCGAGCTTCTTCGGCTACGTGCTCTACAGCCTCGGCGTGCTCCTGCCCGTGTTCGCCGTCATGTCGCTCTTGTTCCTGTAGTCTTATCTCTGCAGTCGGCTTCTTTTTTCTTTCTCCCTGAGCGACCCCCGCGTGTCACGACCGCGAACTTCCCCCGGCTCCTTCGACCACGTCACCACCGACTCGCAACTCGAGGATCTGGTGAAGCGGCTCGCCGGCCACCCCCACGTGGCCTTCGACACGGAGTTCGTCTCCGAGCACACCTACCGCAGCCAGCTCTGCCTGATCCAGGTGGCCGCGCCCGATACGCTCGCCGTGATCGACACGCTCAAAGTCCGCGAGCTCGAGCCGTTCTGGCGGCTTCTGACGGATCCCGGCCGCATCACGGTGGTCCACGCCGGTCGCGAGGAGATGGGATTCATTCTCCATGCGATTCACGCCCGGCCGACGTCGCTCTTCGACGTGCAGGTGGCGGCCGGCCTCGTCGACCACGACTATCCCTCCGGCTACGCCTCGATCGTCCGCCGGTTTCTCCACATTCAGACCAACAAGGGCGAGACCCGCACCGACTGGCGGCAGCGGCCCCTTTCGCCCGCTCAGATCGAATACGCCCTCGACGACGTGCGGCACCTCGAGGAGCTTTGGCAGAAGCTCCAGGGCAAGCTCGAATCGCTCGGCCGCACCGCCTGGATGCAGGAAGAGATGGCGATGTGGCAGGACGACGTCGAGGAGTCGTTCGTGCGAAAGCGCTGGCGGCGGATCTCGGGCCTGAGCGGCCTGCCGCGCCGCGAGCTCGCGATTGCCCGAGAGCTCTGGCACTGGCGCGACTCGGTCGCCGAATCCCGCGACATGCCGCCGAAGCGGGTGCTGCGCGACGACCTGCTCATCGAACTCTGCAAACGGAAGAGTGGCGATCCGCGGCAGATCTCCGCGATCCGCGGCATGCAGCGATCCGACCTCAAGCACATCATGAACGGGATTTCAGAGGCGATCGAACGGGGCCTCTCGCTGCCGGAGGAAGAACTCCCCGGGGGCGAGCGCCACCGCGCCCCGCCGTCGCAACTGACGGTGCTCGGCCAATTCCTGGCGACCGCGATCGCCGGCATCTGCCGCAAGGAACAGATCGCGCCGGCGCTCGTGGGCACCGCCTCCGACATGCGCGACCTCCTGGCCTTCAAGCTCGGCTACCACGACGAGGAGCGGCAGCCGCTGCTCGCATCCGGCTGGCGGGCGCAGATGGTGGGGCCGCTCGTGGACGACCTGCTTTCCGGCAAGGCAGCCCTCCGCATCGGCGACGTCCGCTCCCACGATCCGCTCGTGATCGAGCGGCTGTAGACAGGTAAATCCGCGGTATCCTGCCACCCGCTTGCTGGCATTTACCCGTCCCCCCGGGCCTGGCGCTGCCTACGAAAGCCCGCAGCGCTAGCAAGGTCCATGCGCCCTCCACTCCAGCCCAGGTTGCTCCCACCCGGCCCGCAAAAAAACCCAACTCTCCTCGCTCGCGCTTCGGGCTTCCGAGAAGTCTGGCGAATGGGACGGTCTACTTTAAAACCCCGTATACTGCTCCTCCCCCGCCGGAGGAAGGAGCCTTGGCCACCGCATCGTCACCCGCCGCCCGCTGCACGCTGCACCGTCTCGACGCCGCGCGGGGCGTGCTGCCTGCGGCCGCCGAATGGCTGCTCGCGCATGCCTGCGATCCCGCTGGCGCCGCCGATCTCTCGAACGTGATGGTCGTCGTGCCGGGCCGCAGGGCCGGGCACCGGCTGCTCGAGATCCTGCTCGATCTCGCCGCATCGCGATCGCTCGATCTCGCGCCGCCGGAGACCGTCACGCTCGGAAAACTTCCCGAGCTTCTCTATAAGCCTGCCCGGCCGCTCGCCGACGATGCCGTCGAAATCCTCGCCTGGGTGGCCGCAATCGCGGATTCGAGTGAGGCCGACCGGGAACGGATCGCGCCAGGGATCGCCTGCCCGCCGGGGATCGGCGACGCCCGCGGCCGGCTCGTCGAGGTGGCACGGTCGCTCGCCGCCGCGCATCGCGAATTGGCGTCGATCGACCTGGGATTCGCCGACCTCTCGACGCAGGCCGACAAACTGCTCCCCGGGTTCGGCGATCACGCGCGGTGGGATGCCCTGGCCCGCATCGAGCGCGACTACCTCGACCGCATCGATGCCGCGGGCCGCTGGGACCGCCAGACCGCCCGCCGGGTGGCGATCGACAACCACGAAGTTCGCTGCGACAAGCGGATCATCCTGCTCGCCACGGTCGACATCGACCCGCTGCAGAGGCAGATGCTCGCCGCGACGGCCACGGCGATCGACGCGCTCGTCGCGGCGCCACCCGACATGACCGTGGAGGATTTCTCCAGCTGCTTCGACGGCTTCGGGGGCATCGTGTCAGAGGCCTGGGCCGCGCGTGCGATCCCCGTGCCGCTCGATGCGATCAGGCTCGTCGACGACACCGATTCGCAGGCCGACGCCATCGTCGACTGGCTGCGGAGCATCGGCGGCCGCCTCGCCGCCGACGAGATCACGATCGCGGCTCCCGACGACAAGGTCGCGCCCGCGATCGAGCAGAAGCTCGCCGCGGCCGGCGCGACCGGTCGCTACGGCACCGGCCGCACCGTCAAGCGGTCGACGCCTTGGCAGATGCTCTCGGCCGTCTTCGATTGGCTCGCCCGCGGCGACTTCGCGGCGCTGGCCGCGCTCGTGCGGTCGCCGGCCGTGGTCGGGCTCATCAAGAAACAGACCGGCATCGCGCTGCCGGCGGCGCTCGCCGACGAGGTCGCGGCCCGTCATCTGCCGCTCGTGATCGACCGCGAGCACCTGGCGAAGGCCGCCGAGCGACCGGAGCACCGCGAGGCCAATGCCCGATTTCTTGAAATGCTCGACGCCGTCGATGGCTGGCTGGTCCCGGTGCGCAAGGCCTCCGCGGCCGTCGATCGCCCACTCGCCAAAAAAGCCAAATCGAAGGCAAAGGCGAAGGCCGCCCCGCAGGGCTGCACGCTCGCCGCCGCCTGGGCCGAGGCAGTGCGGCAGGCCGTGGCCGCAACGCTCGAGGGCATGTCGATCGACCGCGATGCTCCCGACGACCGCGTCGTCGCCCGATCGCTGCGCTCGCTCGGCGAATTGCTCTCCGCGCTGGCCACGATCCCCGATCCGCTCGCGGCGGCCGCCGGCGCCGAGGGGCTCGCGCGGCTCTTGCTTGCGAACTGGTCGACGGAACTCGTGCCGCCGGTTCCGGTCGCCGACGCGATCGACATCGTCGGCTGGCTCGAGGTGCCGCTCGACGATGCCGCCGCGCTTGCGATCACGTCGGCCGTGGAGGGCTGTCTGCCCTCCGGGCAATCCCGCGATCCGCTCCTGCCGGAAACGCTTCGCAAGGCACTCGCGCTCGAGGATGCCTCCCGGATCGCGGCCCGCGATGCCTGGATTCTCTCGCTCGCGTCCTGCTGCCGTAGCGACCTGCTTGTGCTCGTGCCGCGGCGGGGGGCCGATGGATCACCGACCGTCCCGAGCCGGCTGCTCTTCCGCCGCGATCCCGCCGAGGTGGTGACGGCCGCGCGGACATTCTTCGCGGCCCAGGAACCGGAGGCCGCCGCCGCGTCGGCTCCGGCGGCCTCGTCGCGGCTCGTCGTGCCACGCCCCCCGGAGGGGCCCATTGCAGTGGCGTCGATGCGGGTGACGGAATTCCGCGACTACCTCGCCTGCCCCTATCGCTATTGGCTGCGGCATCGGCTCCGGCTCGCGCGAGCCTCCGACGATGCGCTCGAACTCGGGGCCGCCGACTTCGGCACGCTCATCCACGAATGCCTCGATCGCTTCGCCAAGCGCGAGGACCTCGGCTCGTGCACCGACGGCGATGCGCTCGCGGCGGAGCTCTCGCGGATTCTCGACACGTTCGTTCACTTTCGCTACGGCCCGCAGGCGGCGCCGGCGGTGGCCGTGCAGGCCGAATTGGCGAGGCGGCGGCTCACGGTCTTCGCGCACGCGCAGGCGCGGCGGGCGGCCGCAGGCTGGAGGATTCACCTCACCGAGCACCACGTGAAGGATGCCACGCTCGACGTCGACGGCACGCCGATCAAGCTCTCGGCCCGCATCGACCGGATCGACCACCATCCCGAATCGGGACGCTGGCAGGTGCTCGACTACAAGACCTCCGCACGCGGCAAGACGCCGGAGCAGAGTCATCGCCGCGCGGGCGAGTGGGTCGATCTGCAGCTGCCGCTCTACCGCCACCTGCTCGGCGAGGTGCCAGGCATCGGCGATGCCGCGCTCGTGGATGTCGGCTACTTCAACGTGCCGGCACGCGTCGAGGAGATCGGTATCAAGACGGCCGAATGGGCCGCAGCCGATTATGAGTCGGCCGACGAGACGGCCCGCGAGGTCGTGCGGCAGGTCCGCGCGGGCGTCTTCTGGCCGCCCAACGACGCGGCGGCACCGTCGTTCCCCGAATTCGACGCGATCTGCCAGACATCCACGATCGTCGAGGACGATGGCGAGGAGGAGCCATGAGCACATCCGCCCCGAAGAAGAAGCCGGCCTCGGGCGGCCCCGATCCCTTTGTCAGCGTGCGGGCGAGCGCCGGCACCGGCAAGACGCACGCGCTGACGACGCGGATGATCCGGCTGCTCGCCGACGGCGCGGAGGTGGGGGATCTCTTCGCGGCGACCTTCGCCCGGAAGGCCGCCGGCGAAATCCTCTTTCGCGTGCTGCACCGGCTGGCATCGGCGGCCGAGCCAGCGTCGTCAGCCTCCACGGCTGAGTTGGCCGCGGCGATCGAGCGGCCTGGGGCCGATGCCGCATTTTTTCGCGACCTGCTCCTGAAGGTGATGGCGTCGCTCGACCGCCTCGCGGTGGGCACGCTCGACAGCTTCTTCGTGAACTGCGCCGATGCGACGCGGTTCGAGATCGGCCTGCCGGCCAACTGGACGATCGGCACCGACGCCGAACTCGAGTCGCAGCGGCGGCGGGCGATCCACGGCACGATCGAGCAGGCCGTCGATGAAAACGACGGCCGTTCCCCGGCCGCCACGATGGCCGATCTGCTGGTGCGGGTGTCGGGCGGGGCGACGACCACGGGCCTCGAGTCGCTGCTCGAGGGCGTCGTCTCCAATCTGGCGGCGGTCCACCGCGAGGCCGAGCCCGCGGCCTGGGACTGGCTCACCGTGCCCCGTCCGCCGGCCGACGAGGCGATCGGCGAGGCGCTGGCAGCGATCGAGGCGGCGGCGTTCACCGACAAGCGGCTGACGCAGGCCCGCGACAAGGATCTCGTGGCTTTTCGGGCCGGCGACTGGAAGACATTCGCGGGCAAGGGAATCGCGGGCAAGGTGCTCGTCGGCGACACCACCTATTCCAGCAAACCGATCGAGCCCGAACTGCAGACGGCCTACCGCACGCTTCTCGACCTGGCGAGGACGATGGTGCTCGCCACGATCGCAGCCCAGACCCGAAGCATGCGCGACGTGCTCGATCGCTACGTCGAGACGACCGACCGCCTCGCCGCGGCCGAGGGAATCGTCTCGTTCGACGACGTCACTCGCCTGGTCGGCCTGGCGGCGAGCGACGGCACGCTCGACGCCGCGCGGTGGCGCGGCATCTCGTTCGCGAAGCACCTCCTGCTCGACGAATTCCAAGATACCTCGCTCGCGCAGTGGCGGGTGCTCGAACGGCTCGCGGAGCACACGGCGACGAGCGGCGGCACCTTCTTCGCGGTGGGAGACGACAAGCAGGCGATCTACGGCTGGCGCGGTGGCAAGGCCGAATTGATCGATTCGCTCGCCGACTTCTTCGACCAGGCTGCAACGCCGCTGGCGATGCTGAACCTTTCGGAAAGCTACCGCTCGAGCCCCGCCGTCCTCGACGTCGTCAACAAGGTGTTCGAAAATCTCGCCGGCTGCGAACCGCTGGCCGATCACGCCGATGTGGCGGCGCGGTGGGCGGAGACCTTCGTGCCCCATGCGGCGGCGGCCCGCAAGCAAGCCCTGCCCGGCTGGGTTCGGCTGCGGACGGCGCCGGCGGCCGGCGAAGGGGAGCACCAGTCCGACCTGATCCTCGCCCACGCCGCCGCGCGGGCCGCGGCGCTCGCGCGGGCGAATCCCGCTGCGCGGATCGGCGTGCTCGTGCGCACGAACCACGCGGCCGAGCAGGTGATCGCGCGGCTCAAAGGCCGCGAAAACATCGTGGCGAGTGCCGAGGGGGGCAATCCGCTCGACGATTCGCCCGCCGTGGAGCTTTTGCTCTCGGTGCTCACGCTCGTCGATCATCCGTCCGACTCGATCGCCCGGTTTCACGTTGGCACGTCGCCGCTGGCGGCCCCCCTCGGGCTCGACGAAGCAACGGCCTCCGCGCCGGCCGCATTCATCGCGGCGATCGACCGGCTACGGCGCGAGCTCATCGACGACGGCTACGGCCCGGTGCTCGGCCGGCTCGCCGCGATCGTGGCCCCGAGCGGGTCGCAGCGGGATGCGCGTCGGCTCGAGCAGTTTGTCGAGTCGGCGCGGGCCTGGGATCTGGCGGCCGGGGACCAGAGGGCCGGCCTCGGTCGCACCGCCCCCTTCATCGCGCAGTGCCGAAAGACGAGCGTGGCCGATCCCGTGCCGTCGCCGATCCGCGTGATGACGATCCACAAGGCGAAGGGGCTCGAGTTCGACCTCGTCGTGCTCACCGACCTCGATCGCAAACTCGTGCCCCATGCTCCGCGGGTGGTGATCGATCGCGCCGGCCCGCTCGCCCCGATCCGGCGCGTGCTCACCGCCGTGTCGAAGGATCTGCAGCCGTTTCTTCCCGAGGAGTGGCAGGAGCGGTGCGATGCAGCCCCCCAGCCGATCGTCCGCGAGGCGATCGCGACGCTCTACGTGGGGCTCACCCGCGCGATCCAGGGCCTCGAGATCGTGATCGCCCCGGCGAAAGACACCGAGAAGAAGATGCCGAAGACGCTCGCCGGCATCCTGCGGACGACGCTGCCTGACGCGCCGGATGCGCCGCCGGATGCGGTGCTCTTCACGCATGCCCGCCATGCCGACGCGACCGTCGACGCGCTCGTGGCAGGCACCGCGGCCGCACCACCGGCCGGGCCGACGCCGACCGCAGGATCAATGCCCCTGGCCCCAATCGCTCTCGCGCCGCTCGCCAACGCCACGCGCAGCCGCGGCGCGCCCCTGCGGACGCCATCGTCGGCCGAGGGCGGCCGGATCGTCGCCGCGGCGGCGCTCCTCGACACTGGCTCCCAGCAGGCCAAGGATGTCGGCACGCTCCTGCACGCGTGGGCCGAAGAACTCGGCTGGCCGGCGATGATGCCCGCCGACGAACGGCTGCTCGCGATCGCGGCGGAGCACCCGGCGCTCGCCGCGCAGCACCAGACGCTCCTGGCCGACTTCCGTGGGATGTGCGGTCGCCCCGCCGTCGCCGCTCTGCTCGCCGAGCCGCCGGCCGTGCTGCCGGAGAAATTCATCGCCCGCGGAATCGCCGCCGGGCCGGCCGAGCCGCGGCTGTTGCGGGAGCATGCTTTCGTGCTCCGCGATGAGCAGGGCATCATGCAGGGCGTGGTCGACCGGCTCGTAGTCTGGTCGCGCGACGGAAGGCCGATCGCCGCGGAGGTGATCGACTTCAAGTTCGACGGCGTGGGGAGCGACACGGGCGGCGTCGAGCATGCCCGGCTCATCGCCGAGAAGACGGCGTTCTACGCGCCGCAGCTCTCCGACTACCACCGCGCCGTCGCCCAGCTCTTCGGCCTCGCCCCCCAGAGCATCACGGCCGACCTCGTCTTCATGCGTTCCGGCACCGTCGTGGCGGTGTAGCAGGCTTTCACTACACGAGCGGAGGGCATGGGATTCGAACCCACAATCCCTTTCGGGACATCTGATTTCGAGTCAGACCGCTGGCCAATTCGCTTACCCTCCGAATTGCGTCCGCCAATATAAAAGTGATGGCCTCGCGGCTCAAGTTCACAACCCTTGTGGGGCCGCGAGACGAGGGCTACCTTGCCCGACATTCATTTCGGACACCTCTCCGCCGCACGAAGGCAGCGTTGACCCCCTCCCCCGACCACCTGCTCCTGACCGGCAGCACCGGCCTGCTCGGCTCCTACCTCGTCCGCGACCTGCTTCTCGCGGGCCGCCGCCTCGCGCTCGTTGTGCGGCGCGACCGCAAGCGATCGGCCGCCAGCCGCGTCGAAGCAGTCGTGCAACGGTGGGAAGACGTGCTCGGCACGAGCCTTCCCCGGCCGGTCGTCTTCGAGGGCGACCTGAACGAGCCGCTCTGTGGACTCAGCGAGGAGGACCGCCACTGGATCCACTGGAACTGTGGCGAAGTCCTCAACAACGCCGCCTCGCTGAGCTTCCGCGGCTCCGACCGCGGCGCCGAGCCCTGGCTGACGAACGTGACCGGCACCCGCAACGTGCTCGATCTCGCCCGCGAAACGGGCATCGAGCATTTTCACCACGTCTCCACCGCCTATGTCTGCGGCCTCCGCAGCGGAGCGGTGCTGGAGGACGACCTCGACGTGGGGCAGCCATTCGGCAACGACTACGAGATGAGCAAGGTCGAGGCCGAAAAGATGGTACGCACTGCCGACCACCTGGCCTCAGCCACCGTCTACCGGCCGTCGATCATCGTCGGCGATTCCCGCACCGGCTACACGTCCACCTACCACGGCTTCTTTGCGGGGCTGCGGCTCGGCCACACACTGCTCACGCGGGTCGCCATCGGCTCGACCAGCGGCCCGGCGTTGCTCGGGCTGCTCGGCGTCAACACCTCCGACCACAAGAACTTCGTGCCGGTGGACTGGGTCTCGCAGGTGATTGCCCATGCCGTGCAGACACCCGACGCGCGGGGCCGCACGCTCCACGTCACCCACCCGGATCCGCTGCCGATGCTCGCGGTGGGCCGGATCATCCAAGAGGCCGTCGAGCGCTACTCGCAGGCTGCGTCGCCCGACGATCCGGATCTCTGCGATGAACACTGGTTCGCCGACAACCTGCGGACGCAACTCGACGTCTACCAGAGCTACTTCCGTAACGACCCCGCCTTCGACAGAAGCAACGCCGACGCGATCGCCGGGCACATTCCCTGCCCCGCGCTCGACGATGCCACGCTGCTGCGGATGTCGAAATATGCGATCGAGACCGACTTCGGCAGGCGGCCCGCCAAGCCGGAAGCCCTGGCGGCTGGCTGCGCTCGCTGACTCGCAGACCGCTTCCTCCGGAGCAGGCCGTCAAATGCGTTCCGGTTGGACCGCCCATAACGGCCATGACACGCAGCCGGCCCGGAGTCGTGAACCAACCTGCCGCCGGCCGATGATTCTCCTCTACGAGGGAGAATCATGGCAAAGAAAAACACCTGGCGTATCGTGACCCGCGGCACCGACGGCGAGCTCGTGATCCACGACTTCGACTCCCCCGAGGCGATCCTCCGGACGCACCTGCAGATGGGCGTCGATGACTGCAGCACCGACCTGGAGCTCCGCGGGGCGCCGGTCTTCCGGTCGCTCATCGGCCCGATGCCCGAGGGCACGGGCGTCATCCGCTACGAGACGCCCGAGGTGTTCGAGGAATTGACGAAGGAATGGGCGCTGCCGCGGACTCCCCGGCGCCGAAGCCGCAAGCCCGCCCAGTCGCCCGACGCCAATCCGGCCGAGTAGCCCGCT
>JBIIOK010000220.1:0-3281 GCA_044336985.1 Pirellulales bacterium
TACAACGAGTTCCTCACGATCCTGCCCCCGGAGGAAGTGAAGACGCAGGGCGCCCGCTGCATGGATTGCGGCGTTCCCTTCTGCCACACCGGCTGCCCGCTGGGGAACATCATTCCCGACTTCAACGACCTCGTGTATCGCGAGCAGTGGCACGAGGCCAGCCAGCGGCTCCACGCCACGAACAACTTCCCCGAGTTCACCGGCCGCGTCTGCCCCGCGCCCTGCGAGGCCGCCTGCGTGCTCGGCATCAACGAGGATCCCGTCGCGATCAAGCAGATCGAGATGACGATCGCCGACCGGGCCTTCGACGAAGGCTGGGTGACCCCGGAGCCGCCGGCCGTGCGGACGGGCAAGCGGGTGGCCGTCGTCGGCAGCGGGCCAGCAGGACTGGCCGCAGCGCAACAGTTGAATCGCGCGGGCCATCTCGTGACCGTGTTCGAGCGGGCCGATCGGCCGGGCGGGCTCATGATGTACGGCATCCCCGACTTCAAGCTCGAGAAGTGGCGGGTCTGGCGGCGGGTGGAGCAGATGGAAGCCGAGGGCGTGGAGTTTCGCTGCGGCGTGAATGTCGGGGCTGATATCAGCACGCAGTCGCTTCGTGAAGAGTATGACGCGATCGTGCTGACGGGTGGCGCCACGCTCGGCCGCGACCTGCCGATCCCGGGCCGCGACCTCGAGGGCGTGCACTACGCGATGGAGTTTCTGCCGCAGCAAAACAAGCGGAACGCCGGCGACGAGGTGCCTGGGCAGATCATCGCCGAAGGCAAGGACGTGATCGTGATCGGCGGCGGCGACACGGGCTCCGACTGCGATGGCACGAGCAACCGCCAAGGCGCGAAGAGCCTGACGCAATTCGAGCTGCTGCCGCAGCCGCCGGATCTCGGCAAGTATCCGCGGCGGGCGGACCGGCCGGCGAGCAGCCCGTGGCCCCTCTGGACGCAGATGCTGCGGACGAGTTCCTCGCACGAAGAGGGCTGCCGCCGCGAGTTCGGCATCCTCACGAAGGAGTTTTTGGGCGACGAGAAGGGCCATCTGCGCGGCCTCAAGACCGTGCGGATCGAGTGGTATCAGGATCCGGCCACGGGCCAGCAGAAGTTCAAGGAACTGGCTGGCACGGAGCAGGAGTGGCCCTGCCAGCTCGCGCTCCTCGCGATGGGCTTCGTGGGACCTGAGAAGCAGGGGCCGATCGCCGATCTCGGCCTCGAGCTCGACCCAAGAGGCAACGTGAAGACCGGGGCCAACTACATGACGAGCAAGGAAGGCGTCTTCGCCGCGGGCGACCTGCGGCGCGGACAATCGCTCGTGGTGTGGGCGATCCACGAGGGCCGCGAGGCCGCGCGGTCGGTCGATCTCTACCTCATGGGCTCCACGAACCTGCCGAGCCTCGCGGCCGGCGAGTTCGCGGTGCATGCGTAGTAGACCGCTTGCTCCGCAAGCGGATCCCGACCTGCTTGCGGAGCAAGCGGTCTACTTTGGCAAGCGGTCTACTTTGACAGGCTGAAGCCTGTCCTACTTGAGATCGATGGTGAACGAGCCGGCGTTGTCGGCGAGGCGGCCGGGGCTCTCGTTGATCTTGAGATAGAGCGGGCCGTCGGTGGCGGCGGTGAATTCGCCAGCCGCGCCCTCGGCGAGGACGACGAACCGCGGACGGCCGCCGTCTGCCGGCTGTTCCACCCACTGCGCCGCAAGCAGGCGGCCGACCGGGCGGCCGCGATACCACTCGAGCGAGATGCCGTCGGGTTCGGATTCCAGCAGGCAGGCTGAAGGCGGAGATGCTTGGTGACAGGCTGAAGCCTGTCCTACTTTCACGCGGCCGGTGGCATGCAGCGAGCACTGCTGGCCAGTGGCGAGCCGCCAGCCGCTGTTTTGCCAGCCGCGGTCGCTCGCGACTTTGAGCGTCTGCTTTGCTTGCAGCGGCCTTCCCGCCGACCAATCGATGGCGGACCGGGCGAAGTCGTAGCCGTAATCGAGCTCGTCGGTGAAGGCATCGAAGTCGCGCGCCGCCCGGGCGGCGTCCCAGCCGGGCGCGGCCGAGAGCCGCTGCGTGAAGCTGCCGTCGAGCGGCCCGCTTTCACCGGCCTTGAAAGCTTTCGCATGGGCCGGATGCCCGGCGAGGAATGCGACGGCCGCCCAGCTTGTCGCATAGGCGTCGATCGCGTGGTGGTCGGCGGGGGGCGTGGCGAACACGTCGGCGAGCGACGGGCAGGCGTGCGCGGCGCGGAGCGCGCGGATCTTCTCGATCCGCCCCAGTTGCTCGACGTCGCCAGCCTCGAGCGGGATCGGCGTGGCGGTGAAGCGAGCGGCGCCATCAGCGCCGCGGTCGAGCCGATGCGTGGCGAGGTATTCGGCGATGCCCTCGGTGTACCAGACGGGGGTGGAGGAGTTTCGCAGCGTGAGCGTGAAGGCGTGCACGCCTTCGTGAAGCAGCAGATGGCGGCGGTAGGCGGGGCTCGATTGGTCCATCATCCAGAAGCGATCGTTCAGGCAATATCCGTTCGCGAAATCGGGGACCGCGCCGCCGGTCGGCAGCAGGCCCGCGGTCCGGAATCGCTCGCGATCGCTCAAGAGGCACGCGAGCGCCCGCCACTCGCGGTGCGCGGCCGGGTCGATCCGAAAGTGGCGGCACCATTCGGCAAACGCGTCGTCGAAGATTCGCGGCAGTTCATCGACACCGTCGCCTTCGCGCACCGGTCGGTCGGTCGCGAGCACGACGTGATCGCCCTCGAGCACCCTCAGGCCGGCCCGTCGCGCGGTCGCGGCAAACTGGTCAGCCTCGGGAGACCCGGCAACGCAGGCAGCCCCGCCCACGGCTATGAGAACGAAGGCGGCGGCGAGGCTTGAGCGATGCATGAAAACCCAGTTCACCCAGATCGCCCAAACGGGGCAAGCCGGAGTGGGGCCGGAAATCCCGCTCACCGGAAATGACCGGGAAATCCGATCAAAACGGTGCCTGTGATTTGCCTGGAGGGCGGACGACGTGCGGCATGGATGCCGACAATCCATCGCTGGTGAAAGGCGCTTGCGCGCGGTCGCCGCATGCTGCGCCGCGCTTGCGATTGCGTCGCTCTTCTTCATCACAGCCGGCGTGCGGGCTGCCGATGACGACGTCAGCCCCTGGGCGACCGGCGGCACGAAGACGAAGGCCGGCGATACCGACGGCAAGGCCGACGGCGTGAGAGTGGCGCAGATCCCCGTCTCGCAGACCTACGCCTGGCCGGGCTACGTGGTCCAGGGAGGCGCGATCCCGAAGGACTGGAAGCCGCAGGCGATTCCCTATCAGA
>JBIIOK010000083.1:0-11148 GCA_044336985.1 Pirellulales bacterium
CGCTATTGTAGACGAGAAATCGCCGGCCCCGATTCCCGAATCCACCCCAACACCCCTCGCTCGCGCGTCGGGCTTCCGTGGCAGCCGCGATCAACCTCGTTTTTCGAGACTCAACATGCCCGCCGGTACCATGATCCTCGAAGGCGTCGTCGCCACCTGCGATGCGACCGGCGGCATGCACCTTGCGCCGATGGGACCGGAGGTCGCGGAGTCCGCGTGCCTGGGCGGGGCGATCGAGTCGCTCGTGCTCAAGCCGTTCGAGACGAGCCAGACGGCGGCGAATCTCGCGCGGCTGCCCGAGGGGGTGTTTCATCTCACCGATGATTGTCTCTTGGTCGCCAGGCTCGTGACTGGAAAACTCGACACGCCGCCGGCCTGTCGGCCCGCCACGGCGGTGCGGGGCTGGGTGCTCGAGGAGATGTGCCGGGCATACGAGTTTCGCGTGGAGGCGGCCGATCGATCGCGGGAGCGTGGCCGGCTCGAGGCGCGGGTGGTGAGGGTGCACGAGGGGCGTCCATTCGTGGGCTTCAACCGGGCGCGGCATGCGGTCGTGGAAGGGGCGATCCTCGTCACGAGGCTCCACCTGCTCGGCGCGGAAGAGGTGGCACGGCAGCTTCGCGACCTGCGGGTGCTCGTCGAGAAGACCGGCGGCGAGCGGGAGCACGAGGCGTTTCGGCTGCTCGAGGAACGGGCGAAGTAGGACAGGCTTCAGCCTGTCAGTAAGTAGGACAGGCTTCAGCCTGTCATGCAGCGTGACAGGCTGAAGCCCGTCCTACATACCACCCCTTTTCCGACGCGGCGAACGGCTGTCTACTTCTCCTTATGGCAGCCGAGCGTGAAGCGTCGAATTGGAAGCCGACCGCGGTCGAGGTGCGGACGCCGGCGCGGCTGCATCTGGGCATGCTCTCGTTCGGCACGCCCGCGATGCGGTCGTTCGGCGGCGTCGGTGTGATGGTGGATCGGCCGGCCGTTCACGTGCGGATGCGGCGGAGCGATGCATTCAAGGCCCGCGGCCCGCTCGCCGAACGGACGCTCGAATTCGCGCAGGCCTGCATGCAGTCCGGGAGCCTTCCGCCGCAGTCGGCCTGCGAGATCGACGTGCTCGCGACGCCACGATCCCACGTGGGCCTCGGCAGCGGCACGCAGTTGGCCCTCGCGGTGGCCGCCGGGATGCGGCATCTCTTTCGCGAGCGAGCCGACGAAGGCCCTCACGAATTCGAGATTCATCCCACTGAAAGTGAGTGGCTCTTCGACACGCCGGATGCGCTGGAATTGGCGAAGGCCGTGGGCCGCGGCCGTCGGTCGTGCGTGGGGGTCTACGGCTTCAGCCGCGGCGGGCTGATCGTCGAGGCCGGCCGCCAGATTCCCGCCGGGGGCGATCCGCCGGGCGAGCGATTGTTTTCGCCGATGGTGGCCCGCGTGCGGCTGCCCTCCGTATGGCGCTGCGTGGTCATCGTGCAGCGCGACTCGATCGGCCTGCACGGCGAGCCGGAGAAGGCGGCTTTTGCGGCGCTGCCCCCGGTGCCGCAGGAGATTTCGGCGGAGCTGGCGCGGCTGGCGCTCATGGACCTCCTGCCCGCGGCTGTCGAGGCCGACTTCACGGCATTTTCTGACGCAGTGTATCGCTACGGGCGGCTGGCCGGGCAGCCGTTCGAGCAGGCGTCGGCGAAGCTGCCTCACGCCGCCTCGACGGAGCAGCTCATCGAGTTGCTTCGCGAGCTCGATGTGCCGGGCGCGGCCCAGAGCAGCTGGGGACCGGCCGTGATGGCCTGTTGCGAGTCGCTCGATGCGGCGGGTGAACTCGTCGAAAGGCTCGACTCGCTGGGACTGTCGACGCAGTATGAGACGATCATCGCCCGGTTTGATTCGCAGGGCGCGGTGCTGCGCGTGATCGAGTAGGACAGGCTTCAGCCTGTCTGGTCGATATTGGCAGGCTGAAGCCTACCCCACTTTGGCAGGCTGAAGCCGATTGGGGGCAGGCTGAAGCCTACCCTACTGGGGCGGGCTGGAGGCCGTAGCTGCGGAGCACGCCGCGGAGCTTGTCCGCGAGCGGCTTCTCCAGATTTACCAACGGGAGGCGGACGTCTCCCGTGTCGCGGCCCAGCATCGCCATCGCGGCCTTGATCGGGATCGGATTGCTCGCCAGGCCGAGGAGGTCGCGGCAGAGCGTGAAGAGCCGGTAGTGCAGGGCCTGGGCCTCCGCGAGATTTCCGGCGTCGAAGGCGTCGATCAGGGCCTTCATGTCGGCCGGCACGAGGTTGCCCACGACGGAGACCACGCCGCGGCCGCCGATCGCCAGGAGCGGCAGCGTCATGCTGTCGTCGCCCGAGAGCACGGTCAGATCGGTGGAGGCGAGGATCTGCGAGGCCTGGTCCATCGACCCGGTGGCCTCCTTCACCATCGCGATGCCGGGAATCTCGGCGAGACGCAGGATCGTCTCGGGTTCGATGTTGCGGCCGGTCCGCGTCGGGATGTTGTAGACGCAGATCGGGATGTCGACGCTCTCTGCGATCGCCTTGAAGTGCTCGTAGATGCCCTGCTGCGTGGGGCGGTTGTAGTAGGGGCCGACGACGAGGGCCGCATCGGCGCCCGCCTTGGCGGCGTGCTTCGTCAGGCGGATCGCCTCAGCGGTCGAGTTGCTGCCGGTGCCGGGCATCACGAGCAGCCGGCCGGCCGCGGCAGAGATGCTCTCCGAGATCACCCGCTCGTGCTCCTCGTGCGTGAGCGTCGGGGATTCGCCGGTCGTGCCCACCGGGCAGATGCAGGTGACGCCCGACTGCGCCTGGAAATCGACCTGCTCCCGCAGGCGGGAATAGTCGACCTCGCCGTTGCGAAACGGCGTGACGATGGCAACGGACAGTCCGGCGAATTTTTCGGCGCGGGTGGGCATCGGAAGGGAAAATCCGGGGGTCGGGGGAGTGAAGGGCCAGGGCGTTTTTAGCCCGCCTTTGTCTGCGGAGAATAAGATGTCGGCCGTGCAGCGGCAAAGGGTGGCCCCGCCGCGGGCAGGAAAGCGATCCCTTTCGGAAGCCGGTGGAAACCGGACTGGCGATGGTGGCGGGCCGGGAAGTTCGAACGCAGGAAATCTGCCGGCCGCGGCTGGAGGCCCGGGCCGCCGCCGCGCGGCTCCTCGCCACCGGCGGCGAGCGTGCGGCGCTCGGCATCGTGCTCGGCACCGGCCTCGGCGGACTGGCGGAACGTCTCGACCGCGCGCGGTCGATCGATTCCGCCGCGACGGGCTGGCTGGCCTCCTCCACGGCCACCGGCCATGCGGGCCGAATCGTCTTCGGCGCGATCGCGGGCTTGCCCGTCGTGGCACTGCAGGGCCGCGTGCATGCCTATGAGGGACTGCCGACCGAGACGCTCTCGCGCGGCGTCGAACTGCTCGCGGCGCTTGGCGCCACGACGCTCCTGGTCACGAACGCCTCCGGTGGCCTGCGGCCCGACATGCGTGGCGGCGACCTCGTCATCGTGAACGATCATCTCGATCTCGTGGCGCGGCCGTGGGCCACCGACCTCGAGTGCGAGAGCGGCGATCGAGCTGCGCCAAGGCGGGGCCATGTCGGCTCCTGGTATGACGCCGCGCTCGTGGAACTCGCGCTTCGTGCGACCAGCGGCACGGGGGTGGCTGCCCGCGCCGGCGTCTATGCCTATCTACTTGGGCCCAGCTACGAGACCCGCGCCGAGTATCGGATGCTGCGGCGGCTCGGAGCCGATGCGGTCGGCATGTCCACCGTGCCGGAGGTGGTGGCGGCCCGTCGGATGGGGCTTTCGGTGTCGGCGGTCTCGGTGGTGACGAATGTCGCCCGGCCCGACGCCCTCGATCCCACCGACGCCGAGGAGGTCTGCCGCGTCGCGGGGGGCGCCGCCGAGGGCGTGTGGGCCATTCTCGAATCGATCGCAGGCCGCCTGGCCGGAGGAGCCGCCTCGTGAACATCCTGCTCACCAATGACGACGGCATCGACGCGCCGGGGCTCGCTGCGCTCGAAGCGGCCTGTCGCCGGGCGCTGCCCGATGTTGGCCGCCTGGTGGTCGTCGCGCCGAGGGATCCCCACTCGGGCTGCGGCCACCGCGTGACGACCGACCGTCCGCTCGTGCTCGAGCCGGTGGGGCACGATCGGTTTCATGTCGATGGCACGCCGGCGGATTGCGTGCGTCTCGCGCTGCACTCGCTTTTTCCGGAGGGCGTGCCGCCGCCGGACTGGGTCTTTTCGGGGATCAATGCCGGCGGCAACCTGGGCGTCGACATCCACCATTCGGGCACGGTGGCCGCGGCCCGCGAGGCGACGCTGCACGGCGTCAGGTCGCTCGCCGCGTCGCATTACCACCGGCGCGAGGCGCCGATCGACTGGGAGCGGGCCTCACGCTGGATGGCGGAAATCCTCGCGGCGGTCGTCGGCCGCGACGGCGCGGCGGGCAAGTGGCTCGGGGCCGGCGAATTCTGGAACGTGAATTTTCCCCATCCGCTCGAGCCGGTTGAGTTTCCGGCGATCATCGAGTGCGAGATCGATCCTTCGCCGCTGCCGATCGGCTATGAAAAGGCGGACGAAGGCTGGCGGTATCGGTCGCGCTACCACGAGCGGCCGCGGCTGCCCGGCAGCGACGTCGACACCTGCTTCAGCGGGCGGATCGCCGTCTCGCGCGGCCGGGTGGTGTGAGTAGGACAGGCTTCAGCCTGTCGAGTCGCATGACAGGCTGGAAGCCTGCCCCACCGTAGACAGGCTGAAGCCTGTCCTACTGGAGTTCGACGTCGAAGACGCGGACCTTCGCCCAGCTCGTCGCGTTTTCGGCGATGAACTGATTGTGGCGCTCGGCGACCTGGTAGGCGTCGTGGGCCGCGTGCGATTCGAAGACGATCTCGAGGGCCACGTCGAAGTCGCGATCGTTCACCTGCCGGTCGTAGGAGGCGCAGGTGCCCACCGAGAAATGCACCGTGCCCGGATGGTCGGTGAGGTGTTTCTTGCAGGAGGCCACGAGCGCGGCGATCGCCGCGGGGGAGCGATCCTTGAGCTGAAAATAGACGGCGTGGGAGAGCATGGCGTTTCTTTCGCGCTGGAGAAAGTCAGCCGGCCTGCGGGTCGCGGGCGGCCTGGGCCGGACCAGCGGCCGCGGTGGCCGCGCCGGTTTCGCCGGGCCGGCGGGGCACGGCCGGGCCGATGATCTCGACCACCTCGTTGTCGTCGAGCATCTCCCGCTGCTCGAGAGCGGTGGCGAGCGCGTCGAGCTTGTCGCGGTTGTCGGAGAGCAGTTTCGTCGACTTCTCCGCGGCCTCGTTGAGGAGCCGGGTGACCTCGTCGTCGATGATCCTCGCGGTGTGGTCGCTGAACTCCCGCTGCTCGTAGACATCGCGGCCAAGGAAGGGATGGTCGTTGGTGACGTGGCAGGCCACGGGGCCCACCTTCTCGCTCATGCCCCAGTGGGCCACCATCCGCCGCGCGAGCCTCGTCGCCTGCACGAGATCGTTCTCTGCGCCGGCCGAGTATTCGCCGAAGACGAGCTTCTCGGCAGCGCGGCCGCCGAGGATGAAGACGAGCCGGTTGTTGAGGTCCGATTCGCCGATGTTCATCCGGTCTTCCTCCGGCACGAGCTGCGTCACGCCGAGGGCTCGGCCCCGCGGGATGATCGTCACCTTATGGAGCTTGTCCACGCCGGGGAGGAGCCAGGCGCCGAGCGCGTGGCCCGCCTCGTGGTAGGCGGTCATCTTCTTCTCACGGCCGACGAGCACCTCCTCGCGCTTCGGGCCCATGAGCACCTTGTCGCGGGCGTAGTCGAAGTCGGAGGAATCGACGGCGTCCTTGTTTTGCCGCGTCGCCCAGAGGGCGGCCTCGTTGACGAGGTTGCGGATATCGGCGCCGGTGAGGCCCACCGTGCCGCTGGCGAGCCGGTCGAGATCCACGTCGGCGGCGAGCGGCACGTTGCGGGTGTGCACCTTGAAGAGCGCGAGCCTCGCCTTATGGTTGGGACGATCGACGGTCACATGCCGATCGAAGCGGCCGGGCCGCAGGAGGGCGGGGTCGAGCACGTCGGGGCGGTTGGTGGCCGCCAGCACGATCACCGATTCCGACGGGCTGAAGCCGTCCATCTCGGAGAGGATCTGATTGAGCGTCTGCTCCCGCTCGTCGTGGCCGCCGCCCAGGCCGGTGCCGCGGTGCCGCCCCACGGCGTCGATCTCGTCGATGAAGAGGATCGCGGGGGAGGCATCCTTCGCGGTCTTGAAGAGGTCGCGGACGCGCGAGGCGCCCACGCCGACGAACATCTGGATGAACTCGCTGCCCGAGATCGAGAAGAAGGGCACGCCCGCCTCGCCGGCGACGGCCCGCGCGAGCAGCGTCTTGCCCGTGCCCGGCGGGCCCATGAGGAGCACGCCCTTCGGCACGCGGCCGCCGAGCCGCTGAAACTTCTTCGGGTCTTTCAGAAACTCGACGATCTCCTTGAGATCCTCCTTCACGCCCTCGAGCCCGGCCACGTCGGCGAACGTCACCTGCTTGTCGCTGGCGGCGTAACGCTTGGCGGGGGATTTCGAGAAGCTGCCGAGGAAGCCACCGCCGCCCAGTGGGTCGCGGGCCCGACGGAGCGTCATCCAGAAGCCGGCCATGAGCAGGAGCGGCACGAGCATGTAGATGCCGAGCAGGAATCCGGTGCCATCGCTCGGCTGGCGCACCGTGGTCTTCACGGAGTGTTCGAGCAGGAGCTTGTTGAGCCCGTCGCCGAGGTAGCTCGAGAGCTCGAGCTGGAAGGTCTTGCCGGGGCCCGTCTCCTGGCCGCGGTCCGCCGCGGGCGCCTGGCGGAATTCGCCGCGCAGCGTGTTGCCCACGATCTCGACGGCGGCCACGTTGCCCGCCTGGACCTGCCGCACGAATTCGTCGTAGCTGATCGAGGCCGGCATCGCAGCCTGCTCGCGGGCCACGATCGTGACGAGCGCGAGCGCTCCGAGGATGAGCATGATGACGAAAGGCATGCCCAGCGGCTTGCCGAGCATCGAGTTGAGGTTGGGCGGGCCCTTGGGGGGAGGAACGGCGTCCATCGACGATTCTGCTCGCAGGGGGGCTTGGCGGGGTTGCCGGAATGGTGGCGAATGCGACAGTGTAGTGTATGAGCGATCCTGAAAAACGTCCTCCCCCGATCGTGAAGCGGGGCGTCGTGGCGATTGCCAAGCGACGCGGACTCTTTCTCGCCATCCGCCGCGGCCTCACCGTGGCGGCCGGCGGCCGCGTCTGCTTTCCCGGCGGCCACATCGAGCCGGGCGAGGCGGAGCACGAGGCCGTCGTCCGCGAGTGCCAGGAGGAACTGGCGCTGGCCGTCACGGCGCAAGAGTGCGTGTGGCGGAGCGTCACGGCCTGGGGCACGTCGCTGGCCTGGTGGACCGTGTCGCTCGAAGACGAGACGGAGCCGGTGCCCCATCCGGTGGAGGTGGCCGAGATCTTCTGGCTCTCGGCCGACGAGCTGCTCGCCGAGCCGGCGCTGCTCGACGGCAACCGCGAGTTTTTACTGGCCGCCCGCGAGGGTGTCATCAGCTTGTGAAACTGCACTGGCTGGGAACAACGCGGGCCGCTAATTACACTTCCGCAAATCGCCGAATCACCGCACAACGCCAACCGTAATCAGGAGCCCTCCATGGAACGAACGTTCGTGATGTTCAAGCCCGACTGCCTCGAGCGCGGATTGCTCGGCACGATCCTCACGCGGTTCGAGCAGAAGGGGCTGCGGCTGGTGGCGATGAAGATGCTCCGCGTCACGCCCGACCTGGCGAAGCAGCATTACGCCGAGCACGTGTCGAAGCCCTTCTATCCGAGCCTCGAGGAGTTCATCACGGCGGCGCCGGTGGTGGCGACAGTATTCGAGGGGCCGGAGGTGATCCGCGTGGTCCGCGAGATGCTCGGTGCGACGAGCGGCCTCAAGGCCGCCGCCGGCACGATCCGCGGCGACTACAGCGCGAGCCGCCAGATGAACCTCGTGCACGCCTCCGATTCACCGGAGTCGGCCGCCCGCGAGATCGGCATCTATTTCAAGAAGGAAGACCTTCTCGCATGGGATCCGTCGCTCGCCTGCTGGCTGCAGGCGCCGGGCGAGGCTTGAAGCATTCATGAGTGTCCTCGTCTTCGGGCACCGCAATCCCGACACCGACGCCATCTGCTCAGCGATCGCCTACGCTGACTTCCTGCAGCAGACGACGCGGCCGGATGCCATGGCCGCCTGCTGCGGCCCGCCGAACCAGCGCACGGAATACGTGCTCGCCCGTGCCGGGCTTGCCGCGCCGAAGCTCGTGATGGACGTCCGCCCGCAGGTGGAAGACGTCTGCCGCCGCGGCATCGTCACGGCGTCGTTCGGCGATTCCTTCCACGAGGCCTACGAGCGGATGCGGAAGGGCGACCTGCGGGCGATCCCGGTCGTCGATGGCGATCAGCGTGTGGTGGGCGTGCTCTCCATCCTCACGATGATGGAGCTCTTCTTCACCGACGCCGCCGACACGACGAAGGCCCGCGCGGTGACGACGAGCCTGCAAAAAATCTGCGAGGTGCTCGGCGGCGCGTTCCGCAATGCCGTCGAGCCCGAGCGGCCCGACGAGCTGCTCGTGATGGTGGGCGCGATGAGTGCCGAGGGCTTTACCGAGCGGATGCGGCGCTATCCGGCTGAGCGGCTGGTGGTGGTGTGCGGCGACCGGCCGTCGATCCAGCTGCCGGCGATCGACAGTCGCGTGCGGGCGATCGTGATCACGGGCGGGTTTCCTCTGGCGAGCGAGGTGGTGGAGATCGCCAAGGCGAAGGGAGTGTCGGTGATCTCGAGCCCGTTCGACACCGTCAACACGACGCTCCGCATCAAGTCGTCGCAGTTCATCGATCCGGTGGTCGAGCGGCAGGTGGTCACGGTGCCCGGCAAGCTTTCGGTGACGGAGGCCCGCGAACTCGTCGAGCGGTCGCCGCAGCCGGTGTTTCCGGTGGTGGGCGACGACGGCCGGCTCGTCGGCATGGCGTTCAAGACGGATCTCATCAGTCCGCCGAAGCCACAGCTCGTGCTCGTGGATCACAACGAGCTCGGCCAGGCGGTGAACGGCGCCGAGGAGGCGGAGATCATCGAGGTGCTCGACCACCATCGGCTCGGCGGTGGCTTGAAGTCCACGCAGCCGATCCGGTTCGTGAACGAGCCGGTGGGTTCCACCTGCACGCTCGTCGCGCGGCAGTTTCGCCAGGCCCGCATCGTGCCGAAGCCGCCGATCGCTCTCTGCATGGCGTCGGGCATCATTTCCGACACGCTCTTTCTGCGGTCGCCGACGACGACCGACGTCGATCGCGAATTGCTCGGCTGGCTCAAGGGCCAGTGCGGCGTCGACCTCGATCAATACGCGCGGGAGTTTTTCGAGATCGGCTCGGCGCTGCGATCGCGGACACCGGCCGATGTGATCCGCGAAGACTGCAAGGAGTTTTCGGAGCACGGCGTGCGGTTCTCGATCTCGCAGATCGAGGAGACTGGCTTCGATCTCTTCTGGGAGCGAAAGGACGAACTGCGGGCCGCGCTCGAGGCCTTCGCCGAGAAGCAGAAGCTCGAGTTCTCGGCGCTGCTGGTGACCGACGTCGTGAGCAACGGCTCGCTCCTGCTGCTCTCGAAGGAGTCGGAGGCGTTTGAAGACATCAACTATCCCCGCCTCGACCGCAGCCTCTACCAGCTCGAAAACGTGGTGAGCCGCAAGAAGCAGCTCCTGCCGTTGATCTCGCAACTGCTCGGCAAGTAGGACAGGCTTCAGCCTGTCATCGGTGGGGCAGGCTTCCAGCCTGCCAGTTCGCTTTGACAGGCTGAAGCCCGTCCTACAGCGCGGCAGCCGGCGTATCCGCCGCGAGCCGCTCGATCATATCGCGGCAGGCGCGATCGACGGCCGTCTGCCACTGGCTCTCCGCGAGGCCGGCGTTCATCTCGGGCCGCGAGTGGGCGAAGATCACGTCGCGCGCACTGACGACGATCGCCCCGAGCCCCTTCGCATCAAAGGCGCCGCGGACGTCGGCGGCGCGGCCGCCCTGTTTTCCGAAGCCGGGCACGAGGATCCAGGTGTGCGGCATGGCGGCGCGGAGTTCGTCGAGCTGTCGCGGCCAGGTAGCGCCGACGACGGCGCCGACGGCGCCGTAGGTCTCGCCGGCCGCGGTGCGTGCGGCGAGCTGCTCCACGCCGGCGGCCACGTGCTCGTAGATCGTGCGGCCGTCGGTCTTCAGGTCTTGGAAATCCTTGCTGCCGGGGTTCGACGTCTTCACGAGGATGAAGATGCCGGCGCCGCGTTCGGCCGCGACCTTCACGAAGGGTTCGATCGAGTCGAGGCCGAGGTAGGGGTTCACGGTGAGCGCGTCGGCGGCCCAGGGGCCGGCGAGCCAGCCGTCGGCGTAGGCTTCGGCGGTGGAGCCGATGTCGCCTCGCTTGCCGTCGGCGAGTACGAGCAGTTGCTTGGAGCGGGCGTAGGTGATCACGTCGGCGAGCGCGGTCATCCCGTGGGGGCCGAGGGCCTCGAAGCAGGCGAGCTGCGGCTTCACGATCGGCACGAGCGGCGCGACGACGTCGATCACATCGCGGCAGAATCGCGTGAAGATTGGCGCGAACGCCGCGGGGTCGGAAACGGTGGCGGCGGCGAGGGCAGGGGGGAGCGACTCGCGGCGGGGGTCGAGGCCGATGCAGGCGGGCGTGCGGCGGGCCTTGATGGCGGCGGTGAGGCGTGCGGAGAACGAGTTGTTTTGCATATGGCGAGTAGGACAGGCTTCAGCCTGTTTTCTCCTTGTCGTTTTCCGAAAGTGTGTCGTCCGTGGCAGGTCTTGGCGAGGGGCGGCCGGGATCCGCTGGTTTTCGTGTGGTCGGCCTGCGTAGGGTTCGGTAGGTCGCGGCCGTCGTGGCGGGCGACACATCCAGGCCGGGACGCCGTTCGTCGATGGGTAGCGGAGGTCATCATGGGAAACGTCGATCCGAATCGTCTGGGGATCGTGTTGGCGGTGGTGCTGTCGGGCTGGCATGCAGTGTGGGAGGGGCTCGTGGCGGCGGGCGTGGCGCAGCGCGTCGTCGACTTCGTGTACCGGCTCCACAGCGTGAAGTCGGAGATGGTGGTGGAGCCGTTCGATGCGGGCCGTGCGGCCTCGCTCTTGCTGCTCACCGCCGTGCTCGGATATGTGGCGGGGGCGG
>JBIIOK010000084.1:0-11115 GCA_044336985.1 Pirellulales bacterium
TCTCCACGTATGGCGGCCGCACGAACATCCCGGTCGTGTTCGAGGACCTGGTGATCGCCAGCGCCGTCGTCACGGGCTGGGGCGACACGGCCAGGCCGGCGCATCGCTTCCTCGGGATGGACAAGGCAACGGGCCAGGTCCGCTGGATGAACGGCACCAAGGAACTGCCGGAGGACACGACCTACAGCACGCCGTCGCTTGCCGACTTTGGCGGCACGGCGGCGATCGTCTTCGGATCGAGCGACGGCAGCGTCTGGAACTTCCAGCCGCGGACGGGCAAGGCTGCCTGGAACTTCAAGCTCTCGCGGCGGGGGATCAACACGGCGCCGCTCGTCGTCGGCGACACGGTCGTGATCTCGCAGTCGGAGGAAAACCTCGACAACACGTCGATGGGCTCGGCCACAGTCTTCAAGGCGACCGGCTCCGGCGATATCACGGCCACGGCCGCCGTCTGGCAGAAGAAGGGCGTGATGGACGGCCGCTCGATGCCGGTCGTCCTCGGGGATCGGGTGTATTTCATCGACGACGGCGCGAAGGTGTATTCCTTTGACCTGAAGACTGGCACGCCCGTCGGCCGGCCGCAGAAGCTGCTCGGCACGATCGTCCGCGGCAGTCCGCTCGTGGCCGATGGGAAACTCTATGTCTGCTCGACGAGCGGCTGGCACGTGCTCGAGCCGACGGCCGACGGCGTGAAATTCGTGAATCGCATGCGGCTCGACGAGGAGGACGAGGTGACGGCATCGCCGATCGCCGCCAACGGCCTCCTTTATCTGACGACGGGCACACGGCTCTACTGCCTGGGTGCGCAGGCCGCGGCGGTCACGCCGGTCGCGAGCAGCCCCGCCGCCTCGCGGGCCGAGGCCGTCTCGGCGGCGACGAAGGGGCCCGCGGGCGAGCCGGCCTGGGTGCAGATCGTGCCCGCGGAGGCGCAGATCGCGGCGGGCGAGACCTTGCAGCTGAAGGCCCGCCTCTTCGACGCATTCGGCCGGTTCGTGAAGGAATCGCCGGCCACCTTCACCGCGACGGCCGGCGCGGTCGCGAATGACGGCACCTACACCGCGCCCGCCGGCCAGCATGCCGCCACGATCGTCACCGCCAAGGTCGGCAACCTCGAAGGCAAGGCGCGGATCCGCTCGATGCCGCCGCTGCCGTGGATATTCGACTTCGACGAGATCCCGCTGGCCGCGGATCCGAAGACGGGCGTGATGAAGGGGGAGCCGCCGCTGCCGTGGATCGGGATGCGGTATCGGCATGCCGTCCGCGAAGTCGACGGTTCGAAATGCCTCGTGAAGGTCACCACGATCCCCAAGGGCACGCGCAGCCAGGGCTGGATCGGCCCGATCGGGCTCCACGATTATCGTGTCCAGGCCGACTTCCGCGCCCAGGAAACGGGCGTGGGCAAGCCGGGCGATCCGGCCGCCGCCTCGGCGAAGAGCACCGATTCGGATGCCGACGCCTTCACGAAGGCCTTCGGCAATCCAGCCGCGCTCGAGAAGGCACGGATGCCCGACATGGGGCTCGTCGCGCAGCGCTACACGCTCGACCTGATGGGCGCGGCGCAGCAGTTGCAGATCCGGTCGTGGCCGCCGCAGGTGGCCACTTATTTCTCGAAGACGATTCCGTTTTCATGGGAGGCGGGCCGCTGGTACACAATGAAGCTCGAGGCTCGCACGTCGGGCAAGGCTGCGACGCTGCGCGGCAAAGTCTGGCCGCGCGGCGAGCCGGAGCCAACGGCCTGGACGATCGAAGCCACGCATGACTCGGGCAATCTCCAAGGCAGTCCCGGCTTCTTCGGCAACTCGAAAGACTCCGAGATCTACATCGACAACGTGTCCGTGGAGGCCGTCAAGTGAGACTGCATCTGACCGTCGCGTGCCTGTTGGCCTTCTGCGCTTCGTCTACGATCGCCGCCGACTGGAACCAGTGGGGCGGCTCGCCCGTGCGTAACAACGTCTCCCCGGGCAAGAACATCCCGGCCGAGTGGGTCACTGGCGACTTCGATGCCACCACCGGCGAGTGGAAGCCCGAGACGAGCAAAAACGTCGCCTGGGTGGCGTCGCTCGGCAGCCAGTCCTACGGCAACCCGGTCGTGGCCGGCGGCAAGGCGTATGTCGGCACCAACAACGGCAAGGGCTGGCTCAAGCGGTATCCGCCCGAGGTCGATCTCGGCTGCCTCGTGGCCTTCGACATCAAGGATGGCTCGTTCCTCTGGCAGGATTCGAGCGAGAAACTGCCCACCGGCCGCGTGCACGATTGGCCGCTGCAGGGGATCTGCTGCGCGCCGCTCGTGGAGGGAGACCGGCTCTGGTACGTCACCAGCCGCGGCGAGGTGAAGTGCCTCGACACGGAGGGCTTCCGCGATGGCGAGAACGATGGGCCTTTCACCACGGAGAAGGTCCAGGAGCAGGACGAGGCCGACGTGGTCTGGGTGCTCGACATGATGAAGGCGCTCGGCGTCTCGCAGCACAACATGTGCTCCTGCAGCGTGACGACCGCGGGCGACTTCCTCTTCGTGAATACGAGCAACGGCGTCGACGAGGGGCACATCAACCTGCCGAATGCCGAGGCTCCGAGCTTTCTCTGCATCGACAAGCGCGACGGAAAGGTGCTTTGGGCCGACAACACGCCCGGCGCCAACGTGCTCCACGGCCAGTGGTCGAGCCCGGCCTATGCCGAGCTCGGGGGCGTGCCGCAGGTGATCTTCGGCGGCGGCGACGGCTGGCTCTACTCGTTCGACGCCCGCGGCGAGAACGGCCGCTCGAAGAAGCTCTGGGAATTCGACTGCAATCCCAAGGAATCGAAATACACGCTCGGCGGCCGGGCCGACCGCAACCACATCATCGGCACGCCGGTCGTGCACGAGGGGCTCGTCTACGTGGCCGTCGGCGAGGACCCGGAGCACGGCGAGGGCGTGGGGCATCTGTGGTGCATCGATCCCACCAAGCGGGGCGACGTATCGAGCGAGTTGGCGGTGAGCCTCGAGGACCCGAACACTCCCCTGCCCCGCCGCCGCGAGCAGGCCGTCATCAAGGAGCAGGGGGAAGTGGTCAGGCCGAATCCCAACTCCGCCGCCGTCTGGCACTACCCCGGCTTCGACGCCGACAAAAACGGCAAGCTCGACTTCGAGGAGACGATGCACCGCACCTGCGGCACCGTGGCCATTCACGATGGCCTGCTCTTCGTCGCCGATTTCAGCGGCCTCTTCCACTGCCTCGACCTGAAGACCGGCAAGCCGCATTGGACGCATGACATGCTCGCCGCCAGCTGGGGCTCGCCGCTCATCGTCGACGGCAAGGTCTACATCGGCGATGAAGACGGCGACATCACGGTCTTCAAGCTCGCAAAGGAACAGGAGATCCTGGCCGAGATCAACATGGGCAACAGCGTCTATTCGACGCCGATCGTCGCCGGCGACACACTCTACATCGCCAACAAGAGCCACCTCTTCGCGATCCGCGAAGCCGCCACCCCTGCCAAGAAATGACCGGAAGGAAATGACCATGCTCCGCACGCTCGCGCTCCTCGGCCTGTTCTTCCTGCCCCTTGCGGCCCACGCCGACACCTCGGCAGGCAACCCGGCCGACATGATCCGCCAAGCCAAGCGGATCGTCTGCCTCGGCGATTCGATCACACATGCCGGCGGCTGGGTGGCGCCGCTGTCGGCCTGGCTCGAGCGCGAGGGGGTCGAGGCCGACGTGATCAACATGGGACTGCCCAGCGAGACCGTCTCAGGCCTCTCCGAAGCCGGGCATGCGGATGGAAAATTTCCGCGGCCCGATCTCGCCGAGCGGCTCGACCGCGTGTTGCGGGTGAGTCGCCCCGACCTCGTGATCGCCTGCTACGGGATGAACTGCGGCATCTACCAGCCGCTCGACGAGGCCCGGTTCGCCAAGTTCAAGGAAGGGATGCAGCGGCTGCACGATGCGGTCGAGAAAGCGGGCGCGAAGATCATCCACCTGACGCCACCGCTCTACGACAAGCGTCCCGACAAGCCCGGCCCGGCCGGCGCGGCCGACTATGACGCCGTCCTCGACGCCTATTCGAAATGGCTCCTCTCGAAGCATGCCGACGGCTGGGTCGTGATCGACATCCACGGGCCGATGAAGGAATTGCTCGCCACCGCGCGGGCCAAGGATCCGCAGGCTGTCTTCGCGCCTGACACCGTGCATCCAAACGACACCGGCGCGTGGGCCTTCGCCCGGTCCCTGTTCAAGGGGATCGGCGACCACAAGACGGCCGCCACGGAGACGCCCGAGGCGTTTGCCGCGTTCGTCCCGGACGTGAAGCGGCGGATGGAGGTCCTCCGCGATGCCTATCTGGCGGCGGCAGGGCACCAGCGGCCCGGCATGGCCCCGGGTCTGCCGCTCGGCGAGGCCGAGGCCCAGGCCCGCGCGGCCACCGAATCGATCCGCTCGCGGCGGCTGCACCTCATGGGCGGCCAGAAGGGCTCGATCGAATGGAAGAATCCGATCGAGTGGCCGAAGCCGCGGGTCGTCGATCCCGGCCTAGCCCCCGCCGCCCCGGCGCCAATCCCCTCCGATGCGATCGTGCTCTTCGACGGCAAGAGCCTCGACCAGTGGAAAAACGGCGAAAACTGGAAGGTGGCCGACGGCATCGCCACGGTCGGCAAGGGAGGGATCGAGACGAAGCAGGGGTTTGGTGATTGCCAGCTGCACGTCGAGTTTCGCACCGCCGCCGACACGAGCGGTAAGGGGCAGCAGCGGAGCAACTCGGGCGTCTTCCTGATGGGAAAGTATGAGATTCAGATCCTCGACTCGTTCCAAGACGGCACCGACAACCCCGTCACCTACTTCGACGGCCAGTGCGGCGCCCTCTACAAGCAGCAGCCGCCGGCCGTGAACGCCTGCCGCAGGCCCGGCGAGTGGCAGACCTACGACATTCTCTTCACCCGGCCCCGCTTTCACGCCGACGGCACGCTCGCGAAGCACGGTCGGCTCAGCGTGCTCCACAACGGCGTGGCGATCCACTCCGATACGGTGATCAAGGGCAACACGTTCTTCCACGCCCCGCCGAGCTATACGAAGCACGAAGACGCCCTGCCGATCGGCCTGCAGGACCACGGCAACCCGGTGCAATTCCGCTCGATCTGGGCCCGCCCGTTCGAGCCGCTGGCCCCGACGCTGATCCGGTAGGGTAGGCTTCAGCCTGCCATCCGTAGACCGCTTGCTCCGCAAGCGGTCTACGAAAGCCCGACGCGCGAGCGAGGAGCATTGGGGTCGAGCGGAGTAGCAGCGCGGATCAACCTTGCTTGCGCTGCGGGCTTCCGTGGATTGTTTTTCAAACCCCGACGAGCGTCGCTTTGATCGCCGCGAGCAAATCCTCGCGGGTCATCGAGCGAACGACACCGTCTGCACGCCGGCCGATTCCATCGGCTCGATCAAGGAGCCGATGATCTCGCCCTCCAGGATCGAACCACTCGAATGGACGACCGGGTCTTTCTTCCGCCAGCCGGCGATCACCCAGCCGTCCTTGCGGGCGACGAGCTGATTCATCGGCAGCGGGCCGGCGGCGGCCAGTTCGCCCTTGAGCGGCAGCGGCTCGACGTCGATCACCGCCTTGAAGAGCTTGTCGAACCGCTTCTGCAGGATCCGCCGCAGCGAGGTCTCGGCCATCGTGAGCTTCTCGCTGCCGCCCGGCTTGAATCCGGGCGGATAGATCTGCACGTCCCCTTCTCGGACGAGCCGAGTGCCGCTCGGCGACGACTCGATCGCGTAGGTGGCCCAGATATCCATGCCGGGAAAATCGCGGTCGCCCGACACGAACTTATCGCCGCGGACCATCAGTTTCACGCGATCGTCGGCGGCGGAAATCGTCACGGGCCGCTGCTTGGCAAACGTGATCGCCCAGGGCTTCTGGTCGGCCTCGCTTTCGAGCGAATCCGGCATCGTGAGCTTCTGCTCTCGGGCCAGACGATCGACGTCGGTCTGCGTGATGATCCGGCCGCCGAGCTTCTCCTCGAGGATGTTATTGACCGCCGTCTCATGCACCCGGGCAGTGAGCACGTTGCCGCCGATGGCTGCCGGGGGCGGGCTGAAGGCCGCCAGTTGCGCAGCCAGCGCCTTGCGGGCCACGATCCGCAGGCTCGTGTCGGTGGTGTGCATGTGCACCATCTCGGGATAGAGGCCACGGGCCTCGAGCGGCGCACGGAACCGGTTGCGGAATTGCTCGCCGATCTGGGCGACGGCGGGCCGCGTCTGCTCGTCAAACTGTTTCCGCACGCGATCCCTGGCCTTGCCCTCGGCGATCGCCTCGGCCTTGGGCTTCGTTTCGGCGACCTTGCGGCTGGCGATCTTGCGGATGAACCGCTGGCCGAACCGCGAGCTGACGCCGATGCCCGTGACCTGCGTGTCGGCCGAGGCCGAAGCCTGCACCGGCGACGCGGAGACGTTGTCGCCATCGAGGAAGATCCGCCGGCGGGCGTCGAGATCGGTGACGCCGCGGGTGTGTACCGTGACGGGGCCCTTCGTGCCGCGGGTCTGGGAGATGTTTTGGGCGTCGAGCACGAGGTCGAAGACGGCACGGTCGTGCGACGGGATGAAGTCGAGCCGCACGTTGCCGGTGGTGTGGCCCGAGCCGCGGATCCGGGTGCCGAGCACGACGTCGTCGACGGGCATCACCTGGTCGATCGGGCGGTTGACGGCGCCGGCCAGCAGGTTTTCGTGCACCTCGACCTCGATGTTCGGCCGCGCCATCGCGCCGCGGATCGTCGAGACGAGCGACCCGGCCTGCCCCGACTCCACGAGCCGCTCGAGAATCGGCGGCACCGGCGCGAGCATCTCGGCACTGCCGGTCGAGGCCGTGGAAAACAGCGCCGAGGCGAGGGCGTCGAGCCGCTTGCCGAAGCGTGTGGCACCGTCGGCCCCGCGGGCGGCGTCGGCCGCCTCGGCATACCGGGTGACCGCCTTCCGCACGCGGGAGAATTCGGGCATGTCGAGCCCGTTTTCGGTGGCGTTCATCGCCTTTTCGAACCGCCGCAGCGCGGCCGGGTCGGCGGCGGCCCCCGAAGCAGCCTGCGCGGAAAGCGTCGGCCAGTCGAGGTATTTCCGCCAGTCGTTGCCGCTGGGGCTGCGGTTCAGGAGGGCGTCGAGAGGGGCGAGGGCGTTCCGGAGGTTGCTCGCGGCGGCATCGAGCGCGGTGGCGCTGGCCGGCCGGAACGACTCGGTCGCCCGAAGCGCTTCCGTGCCGAGCGACTCGAACCGTTCGGCCGGGACCTGGGCATCGGCACGGCCGGAAACAGCGAGGGCCAACAGGCCGCAGGCGACGAGCGGAAGCATGACGACTGACCGGCTGGAAAACCTGACATCCATGATGGTGGAGCGCCTGGGGCCTCGGAAGCATTTCAAAACGAGACGGGAGTCTAGCCGTTCAGGAGTCACAGCCCCACAGCAGCCTTCCGCGGCCTGAAATCCCCCCCTTTGCCGAGCACGAGCGGGATTTTTGCTCCAAGCGTCGCAAGCATCGGCCTCATCGCGACTTCCGACGAATTGCCCAGGCCCTAAGTCGAGAAAAGTCATCCCGAATAACGTCCCTTGCGCGACCCCGACTCCTTGCCGCTGGCGGCCTCTGTGCCATTCAATCGAGGTTCGCCGGAACCCCGGCGCGGTTCACACCAAGGAGGCCCCCGCATTATGCGTCGCAGCAACATTCGTTCTGTCTTGGGAGTGTCGCTCGTGGCGGGCGCGATCGCCGCCATGCTCGTCGATGTGCTCTTCTCGCCTCCCGCCGAGGGCGCGACCCCTGCCCCTCCGACGATCGCCGATGGCGAAACGGCCGGGGGCGGCGCCGTCCAGAGGATCGACGACTATGCCGCCGCCACCGAGGCGGCCCGCCAGGCGCAGGCCATGCTCTTGGTCTCAGTGGAGCCGGCCGGGGGTGATCCCGCCGATGCCGCCGGCCAGTGGCTCGAGCGGCCCGACGTGCAGCAGCGGTTTGCCGCGAGCGGCACCCCCTGGGTCTTCTGCCGGCTGGGCCTGCACGACGCGGGAGCCGGCCTCGCGGGCGACCCCTCGCTCCGCGAGATGCGTCGCGGAGCGGGCGTCTTCGTGGTGGACCACACCCCGGGCGCCTACAACGGCCGGATCGTCTCGATCCTGCCGAGGACGGCGGGCAAGTATTACTCGTTCAACCCGTCGCACCTCGACGAACTCGCCTCGCTGCCAAACGGATCGCTCACGCAGCGCTCCCTGATCCTCGCCGTGCGGATTCACCCGGAGCATCCGCAGAGCACACAGGGCTCGTTCGACCCGACGCTCGCGGAGGCGGCCACGTCCCACTCCGACCATCAGGCCCGGATCGGACGCCAGGGGCACCACGACTGGCAGTCGCGGTCGCAAGCGCTTGCCGGCCGCGTCGGCGGCGGCGGCTATCCGCAGGAGGTCTGCGCCGAGAGCTGGGAAAACCAGGACCTGCTCGACTCCTGCGTCGACTGCGTCGCCAGCTGGCGGCAATCGTCGGGCCACTGGAGCGCCGTCAGGAGCCCGCAGTCGTCCTACGGCTACGACATCCGCCGCGGCCCGAACGGCATCTGGTACGCCACCGGAATCTTCGTCAAGTAGACCACTTCGTCCCGAAGCGGATCCGCTGGACGAAGGCGAGCCGGAATCGGCGGAAGCGTGACGAGCTTGAGGACCGAGTCCGCGAGGGACTCCGCGAGGATCCTTCCGCCGTTCCGGCTCGCCGGCGCGACGCCAATGAAGATCCGCTTGCGGAGCAAGCGGTCTACTTGCGAAGCCGCCTACACGGGCCCTGCCGCCGGTAGGACGAAGATCTTGCCGTCGCCCATGCGACCGGTTCGCGCCGCCTCCACGATGCGATCGACCACCTCGTCGACGCGCGCGTCGTCCACCCAGAGTTGGATCTCCACCTTCGGCAGGAAGGCGAGCGAATATTCGCTGTCGCCGTACTGATTGAGGTAGCTCTTCTGCCGCCCGTAGCCCTTCACCTCGCGGACGGCGCAGGCTTCGAGCGGCGCGAACTTCAGCGCCTCGAGCACCCGCTCGGCCACGAAGGGCTTCACGATGGCAATGACTTCCTTCAACTGAAAAAGTTTTCGCCGTAGAGATTCATCCCCGGGCAGGTCGTCACGGTAATGTCGCCGTTGACCTTCGTCTGGCAGGCGAGCCGCATCGTGTTTTCGTTGCCGATGTAGGCGAGCGACACGCCCAGCCGGGCCGATTCGAGAATCCCCTTCGGGCTCGCGTTCTCCATCCCCTTGGTGATCAGCACCCGGCAGGAGCCGCAGGTGCCGAAGCCGTGGCAGTTGGCCACCTTGTGGATGCCCGGGTAGAGCGACACGCCGGCCTGCAGTGCCTCCTTGCGGAGGTTGGCCCCGGCCGGAACTTGAATTTCCTTCTTTTCATTGGTGAACGTGATGGTGGGCATCTGTTTCTCTCGATGAAACGGGGAGGTTTGTCCGATACTGTAGCCAGCGCGGGGTCGTCCTTCCAGCAGACCGGGGCCTGAGCCATGGCGGAACTCTCGAAATACCAGCAGTCGGTCGTCAAAAACTACTACGAGAACCTCGATACCGCGCTCCTGCAGCGGCTCGGCGAGCAGGTGACCGACCTGTACCTCGCCGAGGGCAAAAAGCGGGGGAAGCTCTGGGAGTCGATCGAGAAATCACTCGAGAAGCTCGGCGTTCCGAAGACCCGCATCGCGCGGGTCGTGCAATCGGACGACGCCCGCCAGCTCGCCACGCTCCTGCAGGAACTGCTGGCCAAGGACTGACCGGCCCGCGACGGCACAACCCCGCGCGAGGGGCGTGGGCCGCGACGGTCAGGCGGCACCCTTGTATCCGGCTCCGGCGTGCCGCATTCTGTGTGGTCTCCCCTCGGGAACCATGCGCATGAGCACGACCGCATCCGCCGCAGACCGCGCCAGTCTCCTTGAATCGCTCCGCTGGAAGAAATTTCCGGTGCTCGACGATGGCTTCGTGGCGCTCGTCGACTGCATGGGCGACGATGGCTCGGTCGTGCAGGCCGCCCGTGTCAGCTATGGCGAGGGCACGCGGAAGGTGAGCGACGACCGTCAGCTCATCCGCTACCTCATGCGGCACGCCCACACCACGCCCCTCGAGATGGCGGAGCTGAAGTTCGTCGTCCGCGTGCCGATGGATTGCTGGCGGCAGTGGATCCGCCATCGCACCGCGAGCGTCAACGAATACTCCACCCGCTACTCGCTCGCCATCGATTCGATGCAGGCGACCCACGACGACGAGTGGCGGGCCCAGGCGACGAACAACCGCCAGGGCTCGGGCGATCTCCTGCCGAAGGCGTTGGGCCACAAGCTCACGCAATCGGAGACGGAGCTGCAGAGCTTCGCCCGCCGTGTCTACGAGGAGCGGCTCGAGGCTGGCATCGCGCGGGAACAGGCCCGCAAGGATCTGCCGCTGGCGACCTACACCGAGGCCTACTGGAAGATCGACCTCCACAACCTGCTGCACTTCCTCGCCCTGCGGATGGACGCGCACGCCCAGCTCGAAATTCGCCGCTACGCAGAGACGATCGGCCAGCAGATCGTGCAGCCACTCTTCCCGCTCGTCTGGGAGGCGTTTCTCGACTACCGCGTCGAGGCGATGCGGCTCACGAAGCTCGATCGCGGCGTGATCCAGCGTCTTGTCGCCCAGGCCGGTTCGCAGGGCCTGCCCGCCTCCCAGGAAGGATTTCTCGCCGCGCAAGACCCGTCCTGGCAGAGCCTCGAACGCTCGCGCGAACGCGACGAGTGCTTGCAGAAACTCGTCGCGCTCGGACTCGTGAAGTAAGCATCCCCGGAGCACCGCATGGAACCCGTCGTTGCCGAACTGATCAAGCTCAACCAGCAACTGCTCGTCGCGATCGCGTCTGGCGACTGGGATGCCTACCGCAGCCTGGTGGCCTCCGACATCACCTGCTTCGAGCCGGAGGCCCGCGGGCATCTCGTCGAGGGGCTCGCGTTCCACGAGTTCTATTTCAAGCTGTCGGGCGGCACGTCGCAGCCCGCCAAGCACCTCACGACGACGATGGTCGCGCCGAAGGTGCGGCTGCTCTCCGACAACGCCGCGGTCATCTCGTACGTGCGTCTCGTGCAGAAGCTCGACGACGCCGGCAAGCCGGTGAC
>JBIIOK010000086.1:0-11065 GCA_044336985.1 Pirellulales bacterium
GAGGAGTAGACCGCCTTATTGAGCTTTGAAGAACGCGGTTGATGCCGCTACCACGGAAGCCCGATGCGCGAGCGAGGAGAGTTGGCGAGCTTTCTCTCGGGGCGGGTGGGGGCGGCGTTGGCTGGAGTGGAGGGCGGATGATCCTTGCTTGCGCTGCGGGCTTTCGTCGCCCGCTCAGGGGGCGAGCAGGCTTGCTCGCGCCGCGATCGCGATTGCGGCCGTCTCGATCCGCAGGATGTGCGGCCCGAGCGACACGCGCTCGAAGCCCAGGCGCTCCGCGGTCTCAATCTCGTCGGGCGTGAAGCCTCCCTCGGGGCCGATGGCGGCGACGATCTCGCCCGCCTTCGTGCGGATGCAGTCGTCGAGCGGCCGGCCGCCTGGGTGGGCGATGAGCCGCAGGGCATCGGGATGGCGGCGAGCCAGCGCCTCGAGCGTGGACGGCGCGGCGATCTCCATGAGCGTGTTGCGGCCGCATTGCTTGCAGGCCTCGATCACGCCGCGGGCCAGCCGCGCCTGCGCCGACGCCGTCGCCTCCGCAACACCTCGCGCCGTCACGAGCGGCGCGAGCCGCTCCGCGCCCAGTTCGGTCAGTTTCTCCACGAGCCACTTCTGACGGTCCCCCTTCGGCAGCGCCACGGCGATCGTGAGCGGCCGCGCCGGCCCGGGCCCCGCCGGCAATGGCTCGCCGACCGTGAGCGATACCCTGTCGCGGTCGATCGCGGCCACCTGCGCGGGCCATTCCTGGCCGCCACCGTCGAAGACGCGGATCTCGTCGCCGACCTTCGCGCGCAAGACCCGCGCCAGGTGGCGGGCCTCGTCGCCGGTGAGGGTGGCGTGGCCCTCGTGGGGCGGGATTTCGAGCAGGAAGCGTTCGCTCATGGTGCGGTTTTCGCGGGGAGTTTCGTCCTGACCCGGCCGGGTGCAGCGGCTACACTCCGCCGCCATGGTACGCGACCACTGGAACTTCACCGCGCCCCCCTTCGACGGCTCGCTCGAGCCGGCCACTTTTTACACAGGCGCGCCGCAGGAGGAGGCCTTGGCGAGGCTCGAGTGGCTCGTCGATGAGCGGCAGCGGTTTGGCCTCGTGGTCGGCGGCGAGGGCTGCGGCAAGAGCCATCTCTGCGCGATGGCGGCCCGGCGTCTCGGCGGGTGCGGTGCCGAGGTCGCGATGCTCTCGCTGCGAGGGCTCACCGCGGGCGACTGGATCGAGTTGCTCCTCGAACGGCTGCCGCTCGATGCGCTGAGCCGCGCCGAGCCGTTGCGGCCCTGGCAGAAGCTCGAAAACAGGCTCCGCGAAAACACGCTCATGGAACGGCCGACGGCCCTCGTCTTCGACGATCTCGACCGGGCGCCGGCCGACGCGATCGATGGCATCGAGCGGCTATTCAGCGCAGCCGAGCCGCGCTACGCGCGCGTGGTGGTCGTTGCGACAGCCACGCCGGAGGGGCTCGCGAGGCTCTCGGGTGGCATCCGCCAGCGGGCCGCCGTGAGGATCGAACTTTCGCCGTGGGACGAGGACGATGTCGCCGGTTTCCTCGCGCGGTCGCTCCGACGGGTCGGTGGCGACGAAGCGATCTTCACGCCCGAGGCCGCCGCCACGCTGGCGCGGTTCGCCGGTGGTGTGCCGCGGGTCGTGGGCCGGCTGGCCCAGCTCGCGCTCGTCGCCGCGGCGGGCGATGGCCTCGACAAGGTGGATGCCGCGACCGTGGAGCGGGCATGGCGCGAGCTCGTGCCGGCCACCGGGCCTGTTGCGGACGCCTCCGTGCGGCTAGCCGACGATGAGGCGGAGACCGACGATCCGCCGCCGGCCAATCCGCGCGTCCGCGTCGTGCGGCGGCTCTGGGGCTGAACCCAACCGCCGGTCACTTCTTGATCGACTGGATCGCCTCTTTGGCGGCCTTGCTGAGGCCCGAGTCGGCATGCCGGGCGAGCGGCTCGAGTGCCGGCAGCGCCGATTTCGCGGTCGCGCCCATGTTGCCGAGTTCTCTCGCGGCGGTGATCTGCTGGGCCACCGGCCCCTGCTTGAGGTCGGCGATGTAGCCGTCGATGAGCAGGTTGGCCATCGTCTTGGGCTTCTTCCGCTTGCCCGCCTGACTGCCCGTCTGGCCCCGGGATTTCTTGGCGGGCTTTCCCTTCTTCGTGCCGGAGCACCCGGTAAGGAGTGCGAGTGAGAGGAGCATCCAGCCACGGCGGCGCATAACAGGCGTTCGGCGGTGCATGGCGACCTTGCGGATGAAGGAACTGGTGACGATTGCAAAAATCGTAACAGCCGCCGTCCGGCTTCAAAAGCGTGCGATCGCCATCCGGCCTATTCCGGCGCAGGCTGCGAATCGCGTAGACTGCGGCAAAGGTTGTGCCATGGCGGTGACTCCGCGAAAAATCGAAAACGCCCGTCCCCGCATCGTGGCGGTGTCGCCGGATGACGGCTCCGCCATCGACTTGAAAAACCCGGCGCTGGCGGCGCTGCTCTCATGGTGCGTGCCTGGGCTCGGCCAGCTCTATCAGGGCCGCACCTACAAAGGCCGCCTCTTCATGGGCGCGATTCTGGGCACGTTCCTCGCGGGCCTGTGGCTTGGCGGCGGCAAGGTCGTCTATGCCTCGTGGAAGCCGGGCGACACCCGCTGGGCCTATGTCTGCCAGGCCGGCGCCGGCCTCGTGGCGATGCCCGCGGTCGTGCAGTCGATGCAGATCAACGGCGTGGCGAAGCAGCCGCTCTTTTGCTCCACCTTCATGGCGCCGCCGCTCACGCCGGGGCAGTATGTCTCGCGCTCCTATGCCGACGTGCTCACCCGCAGCGATCCCGAGATCGATGCCGAGGCATTCTTCGACAAGCCGCCGCTCAAGCAGTTTCGCGGCGACCAGGTCTCCATCTGGCAGCGCCGCCTCGGCCGCTGGTTCGACATTGGCACGCTCTATACGATGCTTGCCGGCATGCTCAATGTGCTCGTCATCTACGACGCATTCGCCGGACCGCTCGGCACGCCCACCGACGAAGATCGCAAGGCCCACAAAGAAGGCAAAGACACCCAGCCCCGCTGACTCACCCGCAAGGAAGCGACCATGATCCCACCCGTGCTCATCGCCGGAATCTGTTCCGGCTCGTTCCCCCTCCTCTTCGCCCAACTTGTCGACCGCGTGCCCGGCATCCTCTTCGGGCTGCCGCTGATGGCACTGGCGAGCCTGATCTTCGCCGCCACCCACCACGAGGATCCGGCCGAGATCCGCTTCGCCGCGATCCACTGGGCCGTTTGGCTCGGCGGCATCCTCGGCCTCGTGCTCGCGGCCGTGCTACTGCTCGGCTGGTTTGCGTAGCAACCGCTCGCCCGGGCGGCAGAAGTCGCGTCGCGGTGGCCCTCGAAGACTCGGTCCAAATGCTCCGCGAGCTTCAGCCGACCCGGGCTCGCTAGCCGGTAGACCGCTTCCAAAGTAGACCGCTTGTTCCACAAGCGGATCCAGATCCGCTTCGGGACGAAGCGGTCTACGCGAGCGGTCTACGCTTGCTCGAGGGCGATGCGGCGGAGTTGGCCGCAGGCGGCGTCGATTCGGGCGCCTTTGCGGCGGCGCACCTGCACGTTCACGCCCGCATCGCGGAGCACGTCGAGGAACCGTTCCCGCGATCCCTGCGTGGGCTCGCGCCACGGCAGCCCGGCGACGGCGTTGTAGGGAATGATGTTGACGAGCGCGGCCCGGCCGCCGAGCAGCCGCACGAGGCTTTGTGCGTGCTCGGGTGAATCGTTCACGCCGCCGAGCAGCACGTATTCAAACGTCAGCCGTCGGCCCGATGTCTCCCAGTAGCGGTCGGCCGCGGCCATCACGTCGGCCAGGCCGATCGCCTTGTTGACGGGCACGAGCCGCGTGCGGAGTTCGTCGTCGGCCGCGTGGAGCGAGACGGCGAGATGGTAGCCGGGGTTTTCGTCGGCGAGCCGGTCGATCCCCGCCGGCAGGCCGACGGTCGAGACGGTGATCCTTCGCTGCGAGATGCCGAGGCCGTCGGGATCCTGCGCCGTGGCAAGCGCCGGCAGCAGGCGGTCGAGATTCGCCAGCGGCTCGCCCATGCCCATCACCACGATGTGGCTGAGCCGTTCCTCCGCCGGCAAGAGCAATTGCAGCCGCAGCAATTGCTCGATGATCTCGCCCGTGGTGAGGTTGCGCACGACGCCGTCGATGCCGCTGGCGCAAAACACGCAGCCCATCGCGCAGCCCACCTGCGAACTGATGCAGACAGTCCGCCGCTCGCCGTCGCGGAGCAAGACGCACTCGATCCGCTGGCCGTCGTGGAGTTCGAGCAGCAGCTTTTCGGTGCCGTCGTCGGCGCGGTGATGCCGCGCGATCGACGTGGTCCAGATCCGAAACGCTCCTTCGAGCGCCGTCCGCAGGCCCTTGGGCAGGTCGGTCATGTCGGCGAACGACGAGGCCCGCCGGGCGATGAGCCACCGCCGGATCGCCTTGGCCCGCCAAGCGGGCTGCCCCTGGTCGGTCAGCCAGGCCGCGAGGGCATCGCCGGCTGAATCCCCGGTGGCGGGTTCGAGGATGTGGTGCATGGCGTGGAGCGGCCGGCCGGCTCTGGCATGCCGCCCGCGGGAGAGGTAAAGTTTCAGGGATTCGACGCCATCATACCCCAACGAATTTTGCGGACATCCGCCCTGCCATGAGCCAAAAGCAACTCGAGGAACGCACGCAGTGGGTCTACGACGAGCGGACGTTCCCGGTCTGGAACCGCTCCTTCGAGAAAACCGACCGCACGGAGATGATCCGGGACGACCTCTGGGCCGGCCGCAGCATCTCAGTGCTGCTGTCGGTGCTTGTCGCCATTGGCCTGGCCCTCGCCTTCGGAACGCTCGCCTTTGTCGCCAATTGGCGGTGAGGTTGACCCCCTCCGGCCGGACAATTAGATTTTGAGTGGGATCGGTTCGGGGACCGGGAAATCGAGCGGCGAGCCATGGCGTTGCGTCCAGCCTTCACGTCGGTCGCCTCTCGGCAGGCTCCACCGATCGCCGTCCATGCGCCGGCGAAGCTGAATCTTTCGCTCGCGGTGCTCGCGCGGCGCCCCGATGGCTTCCACGAGATCGAATCGCTCATGGTGCCGGTCTCGTTGCACGACACCCTGCGGTTGCGGGTGACCGACGAGCCGGGCATCCGGCTTTCCGTGTCCTTCGGCGGCCGGCTCGCCCAGCCGCAGGCTGCCGCGCTCCGCCGCGACGTGCCGACCGACGATTCCAACCTC
This sequence comes from Pirellulales bacterium, assembly GCA_044336985.1. GTDB lineage: Bacteria > Planctomycetota > Planctomycetia > Pirellulales > UBA1268 > RGVT01. The sequence goes on from JBIIOK010000086.1 coordinate 5,225, forward strand.
GTCGTGCGGGCGGCGCGGCTGCTCGCCGAGGAGGCGGGCGTCTCGCTGGGCCTCGACGTGGAACTCATCAAGGAGATTCCATCAGGCGCGGGGCTCGGCGGTGGATCGAGCGATGCCGCCGCGGTGCTCGCCGCGGCCGCCGACGCCTGGGGCGTTGACTGGAGCCGTGAGCGCCTCGCCGCGCTCGGCAGCCGGTTGGGCAGCGACATTCCCTGGTTCTTCGCGGGTGGTCCGGCCGTGGCCGGCGGCCGCGGCGAATCGATCGACCCCGTCGCTGGCATCCCGCCCCTGCCGGCCGTGATCGCCTGCCCGGCCGTCGGGCTCTCCACGGCCGCGGTCTACGCGCGGTGCGTGCCCGATGCGTCGCGTCGCGGCGAGTCCGCACGGCTCGCGGCGGCCCTGGCCGATGGCCGCCTGCAGTCTTCCTACTCTCTCATGCACAACGCGCTCGAGCGGCCGGCGCGGGATCTCTGCCCCGACGTGGCGCGGCTCCTCGAGGCCATGGCAGCGGCCGGCGCCACGCGGCCGATGCTCACCGGCAGCGGCAGCGCCTGCTTTGCGATTGCCCGGACGGCGCCGGAGGCCCGCGGCATCGCGGCCCGCCTCGACGCGGCGGGCTGGCCGGGCGTCTTCCCGGTGCGGATCGCGCCGGGCCGAGCAGGGCACGTTCTCACGGAGTGAATGGATGATCGGCGGAGCCGTCGGCCTGGGGAGGCGCGGACGGCGACGCGAAAAAACGGGGGCAGACATACGCAGGTCTGCAGGGGGGGAACGCACCGATGGAAATCACCGAAGTCCGCATCAAGCTCATCGAAAACGCGGCCGAGCGTCTGCTCGCGTTTTGCTCGATCACGATCGACCACGCCTTCGTCGTGCGCGACCTGAAGATCATCGTCGGCCCGAGCGGGCCGTTCGTCGCGATGCCCAGCCGCAAGCTCACGTCGCACTGCCACTCCTGCGGCTTCAAGAACCCGCTGCGCGCCTGCTACTGCAACCAGTGCGGCAAGAAGCAGCCGGAGAACAGCCTGCCGCGCGACGACGACGGCCGGCTGCGTCTCTACGCCGACATCGCCCATCCGATCAATGCGTCGTGCCGTGAATTGATCCAAAGCCGCGTCGTGCGGGAATACGAATCGGAGATCGTCCGCGCGAAGCAGCCTGGGTATGTGTCGCGCTACGACGCGATCGGCGACGAGGATCATCGCCGCGCGTAGAACGCTTCCGGACGAAGCGGTCTACGGAAGCCCGCAGCGCAAGCAAGGTCCATTCGCCCCGCTACTCTGCCCAAACCCCGAGGCCACGCCAACTCACCTCGCTCGCGCGTCGGGCTTCCGTGGGGCGTTACTGGCGGACGAGCTTGTGGAAGTCGGCCGTGAGGCGGGCGGTGACCGGGCCGGGGGTGCCCGCGCCGATTCCGCGGCCGTCGATATCGACGACGGGAATCACCTCTGCCGCCGTGCCGGTGAGGAAGCATTCGTCGGCGGTGTAGAGATCGTGCCGCGTGAGCGTGGCCTCGCGGCAGTCGATGCCGGCCGCGTGGGCGAGTTCCATGACGGCGTTGCGGGTGATGCCCTCGAGGATGCCGGCATCGGGGGGCGGCGTGAGCAGCTTCCCCGACCGCACGACGAACACGTTGTCGCCGGTGCACTCGGCCACCTCGCCCTTGTGGTTGAGCATCAAGGCCTCGACACAGCCGGCCCGCAGGCCCTCGAGCTTCGCCATGATGTTGTTCAGGTAGTTGAGCGACTTGATCCGCGGCGAGAGGGCGGCCGACTGCACCCGCTGCGTCGCGGCGGTCACGATCTTCAGCCCCTTCGAGTAGAACTCGGCGGGGTAGAGGCTGATCGTGTCAGCGATCACGATCACCTGCGGGTTCTTCGTGCGGTTGGGGTCGAGGCCGAGCGAGCCTGAGCCGCGGGTCACCACGAGGCGGATGTAGCCGTCGGTGAGCTTGTTGGCGGCGAGCGTGTCGATCACCGCCTTCGCGACCGCCTCCTTCGTCATCGGGATCTCGAGGCAGATCGCCCGGGCGCTCGCCCAGAGCCGGTCGAGGTGGGCATCGAGCCGAAAGACCCGCCCGGAGTAGCTCCGCAGGCCCTCGAAGACGCCGTCGCCGTAGAGCAGGCCGTGGTCGAACACGCTCACGCGGGCCTCGTCCTCGGGCACGAGGCGGTCGTTCATGAAGATGATGCGGGGCATGCGTGATCCAAGGAAAGAGGAGGGTGAGTGCGATGGGGGGCCGTCAGGCCGTTTCGACGCGGCCCGGCTCGACGCGTCCGGCCGCGAGTCGCACGATCCTGTCCGCCCGCCTCGCGATCGCCGCATCGTGCGTGACGAGCACTATAGAAAGGCCATCCCGGCGGTTCAACTCGCAGAGCGTGTCGAGGATGCCAGCGCCGCTTTGCTCGTCGAGGTTGCCCGTCGGCTCGTCCGCCAGGAGCAGCCGCGGCCGGGCGACGAGCGCCCGTGCGATCGCCACCCGCTGCATCTCGCCCCCGGAAAGCTGCCGCGGCTTGTGGTGGAGCCGGCCCCCGAGCCCGAACCGCTCGAGCAGCTCGGCCGCCCGCCGCCGGGCCTCCCCGCGTTCGCGGACCCACGCGGCGACCGAATACCGCACGAGCAGCGGCGCAAGGACATTCTCCAGGGCGTCGAGTTCCGGCAGGAGGTGGTAGGCCTGAAACACCATGCCGATGTCGGTGTTGCGGAGGCGGTCGCGGCGGGCGACGGGGAGGTTGTCGATCCGTTCGCCGCCGAGCCAGACCTCCCCTTGGTCGGGGGCGTCGAGCAGGCCCATGAGGTGCAGGAGGGTGCTCTTGCCGGAGCCGCTCTGGCCGATGATCGCCACGAAGCCGCCCGGCTCGAGCTCGAAGTCGATGCCCCGCAAGACCTCGAGCAGCCCGCCGCCGGAGCGGTAGTTCTTCCGCACGCCGCGCACGCTCATGAGCGCGGCCGCGCTGATCGGCTCACTCATGCCGCAGCGCCTCCACCGGGTGGAGCCGCGCGGCCCGCAGCGCCGGCAGCACGCTCGAGGCGACGGCGATCGCGACCGCGCCGGCCATGATCCAGACGATCGTGCCCGGATGCACGATCGTCGGGATCTTGAAGAAGTAGTAGATCGCGGGATCGAACACCCGCTGGCCGGTGCACCATTCGACCCCCGCCCGGATCACGTTGATGTTCCAGGTGATCGCGAGCCCGAGGGCGAGCCCCGCCCCCGCGCCCACCAGCCCCAGAAAGAGCCCGTAGCCGAGGAAGATGCCGGCGATGCCGGGGGCACCCGCACCGAGCGACTTGAGGATCCCAATGTCGCGGGTCTTCTCCACGACGATCATGAAGAAGATCGCGAGGATGCCGAAGCCCGCCACGGCGATGATCATGAAGAGCAGGATGTTGAGCACCGCCATCTCCATGTCGACGGCGGAAAGGAGCGGGCCCTGCTTGTCGCGCCAGGTGGAGACGGCGTAGAGCTCGGCCGGAAACACCTTCCGCAGCCGATTGCGCACCTCCTCGAGGTCGGCGCCGTCCTTGAGCTTGATCTGGATCGAGTTGACGCTCGGGATGCCCGTCTGCGGGTCGAGCATGCCGCGCATTCGCTGGAGCGCGCCGATCGGCACGAAGACGAAGTTCGAGTCATACTCGCTCATCTTGCTCTCGTAGAAATCGACGATCGTGAAGGTGTCGCTGACGGCCTTCGGAGGCGTGCCGGCCGTGGGGAACGTGATCTTCACGTCGTCGCCCGGCAGGATGAGAAAGCGGTCGACACCGGTCGAATCGCGGAAACTGGCCAGCCCGATGCCCGGCACGATGCCGGTGAACTGCTCCTTGGCCGGATCCATCGTGCGGCCCTCTTCCGGCCGCGCGGCACGAAACGGATCCTTGCGCGCGGCGTCGGCGGCTTTTGCGTCCCCGTCTTTGGAAGAGTCGGCTTCTTCCGCGTCGCCCGCTTTCGCGGTGGCGGCGAGCACCGCATCGACCTGGTGATCGACCGGACGCACCGGCTGGCCGCCGTCGGCCCCTTCGGTCCGCTGCTGCTCCTGCCGCTCGCGCCAGAGTCGCTCCCGCTCCACCCGCATCCGCCGGTGGGGCCAGCCGGCCCCCTCGAGCGCCGGCCGCGTTGGCCCGGGGCCTTCCGACTGGCTGTCGACCGTGTCGTAGCCCTGTTCGCGGAGATTGAACGAAAGCTGCCGCCGATTCTCCGGATGCTGGAGGAAGCGGCCGAAGTCGCTCGCCTGCGCGTGGGAGGATTCGTCGATCCCGATGAACATCACCTGCCGCGTCACCCACTGGCCGCGGACTTGAAAATTGAGCATGGCCGGCACGGCCACGGTGGGCGTCATCCCGGAGATCTGGTCGCCGGCCGCCCGCCGGATCTCGTCCATGTGCCACTTCGGGTCTTGGAAGCCGGAGAGCGAATGGCTCTCGAAGACGATGTCGGAGAGGATGCCGTGGATCCGCGTCTGCATCTCGTGGGAGAATCCCGCCATCACCGCGTTGACGACGATCATCGTCGCCACGCCGAGTGTGACGCTGATCACGCTCGCCAGCGCGATCCAGCGCGTGCGGAGATACCGCCAGCAGAGCAGGAGTTTGTACATGGCTAAGTAGGACAGGCTTCAGCCTGTCGTGGCGATCGGGCGGATGGGACATGACAGGCTGAAGCCTGTCCTACTCGTGCGGGCGGTGGATCGGGAACAGGATCACGTCGCGGATGCTCGGGGCCGCGGTCAGAAACATCACGAGCCGGTCGATGCCGATGCCCAGGCCCCCGGCCGGCGGCATGCCGTGCCGCAGGGCGCGGATGAAGTCGGTGTCCATGCGGGCCATCGACTCGTCGGCGGCCAAGCCGGCCAGCTGCGTGCGGAAGAGCTCCTCCTGCAGGTCGGGATCGTTGAGCTCCGTGTAGGCGTTGGCGAGCTCCATGCCCGCGACGTAGAGCTCGAACCTTTCGGCAACGTGCGGCTGGCCCGCCTTTCGCTTCGTGAGTGGGCAGACGGCGGCCGGATAGTCGATCACGAAGACCGGACCGGAGAGTGTCTCTTCCACCGTGGCCTCGAAGAGCTCGCTCTTGACCACGTCGGGGTGTCGGCCGGCCGTCTCGATGCCGTGCTGTGCCGCCGTCGCGGCCACGCTCGCTGGGTCTTCCGGATTGCAGCCGGTCACCTCCCGCAGGAGATCGTCGTACTTCGCGCGGCGGAATGGCGGCGTGAGATCGACCGTGTGCCCCAGAAACTCGAACCGCAGCGGTGAGCCGGCGGCCTTCGCGGCCTCCACGATGATCGCCTCGGTGAGATCCATCATCGTGAAGTAGTCGCCGTAGGCCTCGTAGGCCTCGAGCATCGTGAACTCCGGATTGTGCCGCGGGCTCACGCCCTCGTTGCGGTAGACGCGGCCGAGTTCGAAGACCCGCTCCATGCCCCCCACGAGCAGCCGCTTGAGGTGCAGCTCCAGCGCGATGCGGAGCACCAGCGGCATGTCGAGCGCGTTGTGGTGGGTCTTGAAGGGCCGCGCCGCCGCGCCGCCGGCGCTCTCCTGGAGCGTGGGCCCCTCCACCTCGAGGTAGCCCCGTGAGGTGAGGACGCGGCGGACCGCCTCGACGATGCGGCTCCGCGCGACGAACCGTTCGCGGACTCCCTCACCGTGGATCAGGTCGAGATACCGCATCCGCTGCTTGAGGTTCTGATCGACGAGCCCGTGATACTTGTCCGGGGGCGTCTCGAGCGACTTCGTGAGAAACTGGAGCCCGCTGGCGAAGACGGTCATCTCGCCGGTCTTCGAATAGCCGAGCCGGCCATCGACGCCGATCAGGTCGCCGAGGTCGAGACAGTCGATCACCTTCCAGGT
>JBIIOK010000222.1:0-3204 GCA_044336985.1 Pirellulales bacterium
CGCCGCCGCCCACGACGAGCTGCTACCGCACATTCTGCGGCACGTGAACCCGGTCCGCGGAACGCGGACTACTGCTTCCGCATCCGCCGCCGCAGCGCCGCACCGGCGAGACCGGCCACGCCCAAGCCCGCCAGCGCGATGCTCGACGGCTCGGGGACGACATGAGCCGAGTAAAAATCGATGCCCTCGTCGTGGATTGCTTCGGTCATCCCCTGGTTGAAGACGAAGTAGATCGGGTCAGACGTGAGCCCTCCCACCGAGAGCGTGGCACCGAATGCGTAAATACCGTCTGGAGCCCCAGACGTGGTAAACGAGAGTCCGTTGCCCCCGACGCCAATTCCCGACTCGAGATGCTGATGCACGCGACCAGCGGCGGCGCCTGAGCCGGTAATATTCCAAATGAGTAAGCTTCCCGATGTCGAAGAACCACCGACGCGAAGATTGGAATTGATGGAGCTATGGTCTTGCGCCACGTTTATCTCGATTCCGCCTGAGACCGGCGCGAACGAGGCTTGGCCGGTGCCGTCCCAATAGTGAAGGGCTCCATAGGCGCCAGGCAAAACCGAGAGCGTCAAGCCGCCCGCCGGTAGTTTTCCGTCGTTCGCAAAAACCCCGCTCGTAAAACTGGATGCGTTATTGAATCCGGGAGCATCCGCGACATTCGGAACCAGTTCCCCAAAGTCGTAGCCGTAGACGCGGAGATTCTGCAGCGTCGGCAATTCAGCCAAGTCATCGTATGCGCCGGTGAGAATCTTTGCTCCCGGACCCGTTCCGGTCGCATAGGGGACTACGTCGTAATGGCCAGCATCGACTGACGAAAAATGAATGGCCATCGCAAGAACGGCTGTTATGAAGCTGAAAGATGTCGAATTGATTCTCAAAAGCACGATCGGGCTCTCCTATAAATGATGCACGGGAAAATCAACGGGGCTGGGAGAATTCGGGGGTCGTCCAAGGCGGCTGACACCATTGGGAAATCTGTTCGGAAGCAATCGCCTCCACGTGTCCGTCCGCATAGAGATAGTGCGCGGCGCCAGCATGGCGATCGACTGCGACTTCGTTGCTCACGCCCTGAAACACTCGCCCATTGGATTTCTGGGAGGGCAAAAACCAATTGAACGAATGCACATGATCCGCGTATGGATCGTCGAAGCCTTTTTTCTCTGACAACTCGAACGCGATGATCGACTTCGACATTTCCTTGATCTTCCGAAGTCGATCGAATGACGGCTGCGCCTCGCCCGAAAGCCAACCGTTGAGTGTGTAGCTCGTGAGCCTAGACTGCAGCCGCTTTGCCGCTAACGGATCGTCCGGGCAGATGCGGATCGCGTCCACGCTTTCGATGAACGGCGCGACGGTGTAAATCCAAGCCTGCAGAAACTCGCCCGTCACTGGGTCGGGGTCGACGGTGTGGGTCGTGTCAGGCCACTTGCCTTGATGCGTGTCGGCGAATTGCAGTATGCCCAGCCCAACCTGCCGCATGTTGCTCGAGCACTGCGTCCGTCTAGCGGCGGCGCGAACCGACTGCACAGCGGGCAGGAGCAGGGCGATTAGCGTTCCGATGATTGCGACCACGACCAATAACTCCACGAGCGTGAATCCGACGCGATGGTCAGCAGTGTGCTGACTACGGCGATCGAGATGATTGCTCATATGCAACTCTTGTGCAACTGTATTCGGATTGCGCATGGTGTCAAGGGATGGGTGAGGCGGCCTGATGCCCGAACGGTCGCGTTCGCTTGCGTGTGGAGAGAACTCCGCCACGACGGAACAGGGGACCGGGAAGACGGGAGGAAGAAAGATTCCTGCTGGCGGTTCACGCCAGGCTGGCCTGGAAAGGCCACTGCTTCGGAATCAGGCTGCCGTCACGAGCGTTTCTCAAGGTCTAATCTGCGTCGGCAGGCCGAAAAAGCCTGCGACTGGATGTCTGGTGCAGATCAGTTGCAAATGAGTATAGGCGGGGATTCGGCGGGGTCAAGCGTTTTGTGAGGCCGTTTTTTCGGCGTTTTTTGCGGCGTGTTCACCCCCGCCGCCGTCGCCGGCTTCCCGCCGGGGGCCTCCTCGTCGGATTCGACGATCCGCCATCAGGATTCGTCTACGGCAGTTTCTGTAGCCACACATGGCCTGGTTGGATCACCAGAAATGACGTCCATATCCTGTCGCCATGAGTTTCCACTGCCGCGAGAGTGGATTTCGCCATCGTTGTTCGCATCGATGCCGGGAAGCGGATGAGAATGACCCCCGGCGATCGTGGCCGAGCCACAAAGACATGCCAGCCGAAGTCTTTGTCTTCGGTCAGCAGGATGCGTTCGTCCACGTAGGCCCGATCGATGATGTCAGCATCCACCGATCGTTCACCTTCGTCCACCACGGCCACCACATCGTGACCGGCAGCGCGTAACGTGCGAACGACCAGGTAATCACAGCTTTCGTCAGCAAGGAATCGATGAGAGGGCATCTCTTCCTAGGCCGACTGCACGACGATCGTTTCATGGGCAAGCATGTCGGCAGCGTACGCAAGCGCCGCCCGAACATCACCCGGCTGGAGAGCCGGATATCCATCATGCAAATCGCTCTCCGTGGCCCCTTCGCTCAGCTTGCGCACAATCAACTCTACCGGGATTCTGGTGCCCTCGATAACCGGCTTTCCACCCATCACGTCGGGAGCGATCTCGATTCGTGGGTGTTTCATACGGGGAATGCTCCGGCGTACCTCACTGCGGTGCTATTGCCGCACCACGAGAGAGTGTACTGACGTACCGTACCGACTGTCAAGCGTCAGTCGATCAGCGTGTCGTCGTCGCCGGAATCTTCCGACTCGTCGCCGTCGCCGAGAGCCTCCTCGTCGCTCTCGACGATCTGCCAGGCCGGGAATGGATCCTCGAGGGTGAGCCAGCCTTCGGGGCCCAGCTCCATCTCTTCGTCGGTCAGGCAGCAGGCCTCCAAGCGGTCGAGGAGGGCGTCGGACATCTTCGCGCCGATCACCACGAGCTCCTGCCGACGATCTCCCCAGGGCTCCTCCCAGATCGCGGCGATCTCGTCTTCGTCGAGTTCCTCCGGCCATTCCTCCGCCGGGGCGCTCGCCAGCCATGAGCCGCCCGGCTGCAGGCTCGAAACCACGCCGGCGGTGGACCAGATGCCGGCCCAATCGTGCCGCGTCGCCAGCCACAAAAAACCCTTCGAGCGGATCACGCCTTTGAAGCC
>JBIIOK010000027.1:0-22890 GCA_044336985.1 Pirellulales bacterium
AGCTTCTTCTAACTCCGGAGGTCATCATCGATGAGCCTGACCTTATCGCAATTTGGCATCGACCGCCTCGACGCACAGCAGCGGGTAGAGTTGATTGGGCTGATCTGGGACAGCCTCCCCGACGATGCGCCATACACGCCTCCCGACTGGCATATCCAAGAATTAGAGCGGCGAATCGCCGCCGCGGACGCCAATCCTGGGGCCGGTGAACCTTGGGAGACGGTGCTAGCGCGATTGTCGAGGAGTTCATGAGCTTGCCCGTCGTCCTGCGTCCAGAAGCCACAAAGGACACGGCAGAGGCGATTGGTTACTTCGACGCACTGCGACCTGGCTTGGGGCAGGCCTTCTTGATTCAAGTTCAAGATGTCCTACTTCGGATTTCAGAGATGCCAGAGATACATGGCATCGCCTGGCGGAACGTGCGTGCGGCGCGACTTCGGCGGTTCACCTATGTCGTCTATTACCGTGTCCACGAAGATCGTCTGGAGGTGTTGGCCGTGGTCCAGGGCAACCGTGACGCTGCTGTGTGGCAGAGCCGCGAGTGAGAGCCCGAGCAGGCCGAACAAAGCGATGCAGCGGACTCGCGATAGAATTGAGCGGCGTGGTTCGCCCAAGGTCGCGAGCTGCTGATTGCTCGCGTTCGGCGAAAACAAGATGAAGGACAAAGGTAAGGCCCTCGCGATCTGGGGATGCGCCCTACACGTCGCAAGCGTGGTCGGGGTGGTCTGTTACACGATCGGCATGAACCGAGTCTACGTGCGACTCGTGAACTCCGGAAAACTACACTCGTCAGGCAGTATCGGCTTTTTCCTTCCGGGGCAGATTGCCTTTTCGGTTGTTGCGCTGGTGGGCATCGTCCTAATGCTGGTTGCCCTTTTCGGCGCCCGATACCGTGCGATCTGGTTCCGCAATACGCTATGGGTGTTGTCTGCCCTCTGGCTGCTCATGCCCCCGATCGGCACCGGTTTTGGGATCTGCGTCATGGTGTATCTTGTCACCCACAACGCGGAATTCACAGAACAACGCGATGCAGCGGACTCGCGATGAAATCGGTTCTGATGGAAAGCCCAAGGTCGCGAGCCGCTGATCGCGGCCGTTAGGTGTGAGGCCAAATGAATATTTGGAGTCTTTTACTTTTTCTGCTCTTGTCGCTCGCGTGCGTCGTTGGAGCGAGAGTGCTATCGAAAGTTCTGCATCCAACGGCAATACAATTGCTTGGATGGGCAGTGGGATTAAGTTTCTATGTCGCATGGTGCATCTCATTTCTGAGAGCAAATCCTCCACCGCCGGGGGATAAGGACTTGTGGGTCGTGCTCTTATGGTTAGTCCTTTTTCCGTGCGCATTTCTTCTTGCGTTTCCACCAGGATTCTTGAAGCTATGGAAGGCCTATTTGCTGGCCGTAGCCTCATTTGTTGCGGCTGAGGTTTACCTGGTCTGGTCTGCATTCCAGATTTTGTGTGATCCGAACTTCGACGATTCAGCGGGAGCTTTTTTGGTTGTTCCGATGATGCTTCTCCCCGCATGTCTATTAGTTGTGTTACTTGCGATTCGATTGTTCTGGAGCATGTGTATGTATTGCGACGTGTCACACCCCGAACGGCTCGCAAAGTTTGTCCTTGAGTGCAAGACCTTCAGACAGCAAATCATTTCCATACCAGAATTCAGAAATGTCCGGCTGTCCTTCAGCCGAAGGATGGGTGGACGCGTCTATTTGCACGGGTGTGTGTCGAACAAAGAAGCCCATAATCAACTTCTAGAGGCCTATAATCGCATGGTGCACCACAATGACGCGGGCTGTTATGACGGTGTCCAGTACCCCGGCAAACCGTCTGAAACAAGCTGCGACTCTGCCGAGACCGCAAGCGCCGAACCAAGCGATGCAGCGGACTCGCGATAAAATCTGGCGGCATGGATAATCCCTTGGTCGCAGGCCGCTGATTGCCAGCGTTCGGTTGCGCCGTGAAAGGAGGGCGTCTGTTTTGTCCCGTCATGTCAGACGCCCGCGAGCTTGCTCCACCGCTAAGGCATATGTCCTTCTCGTCGCTGCGTGCGTATCGACGGCGTCTGGCGACGAGGGGCGTGTCGTCGTTTCGCCTTCGAAGGCAGTTCGGGATGCAGCGCCAGCCGCTGGCAACGGATCCGACGCGCTTGCGGAACATGCGGTCTTCGAAGACCACGACTGGAGGCGGCCGGGAGCCGTGGCGGCCGCCACGAAGGTCGAGGCTTCCGCGACGCCCGAGGCGTTGCTCGAGACCGAATTCGCGCCGCCGGTCGTACTCTTCGATCCGACGGATGACGAGACCATCACCTGTATGGCCGAGTTCAAAGGGAAGCTCTACCTAGGCTCGTGTACGCGACCGGCGGATACGGACACGGGTTCGATCTTCACGTACGACCCGGACCTTCACGAGTGGAAGAAGGTGTTTCAGGTCAACGAGCAGGGCATCATCCGGCTCGAGGCCCATGGCGACACGCTGTACGTTCCCGGCTATGACGCCAACGATGGTGGCTGGGATCTGGGTAATATCTACGTCCACGACGGGGAGACCTGGGTCGAGCGACGGAAGGTGCCGAGGGCCGTCCACACCTACGGCCTCGCCGTGCTCGACGGCCGCATCTACCTTTCCGCCGACGTCTTTGACGAGGGGCTCGTGGGCGACAACAGCAAGAGCCGAGTCAATCTCTACGGCCGGGTGATGAGTTCCGGCGACGGCGGGCTCACGTGGCGGGAGGAGTATCGGAGCCCCGAGCCGGGGCAGGACGTCGGCCTCTTGACCGTGTTCAAGGACCAGCTCGTGCTGAATGCTCGCGGCGACCTCGTCGTCGGCAACGGCCGCGAGTGGCGGCAACTCAATCCCGACGGCGCGAACTTTCTCTACGTGCTCGAATTCGCCGCAGATGGGAATCGGCTGCTGCTCGGCACGTCGTTCGGCCTTTGCTACTTCGATGGCCGCCGTACCTGGCGGTCTCCTTTCTTCTCCCATTACCCAGGGCTCGGCATCGTCCGCGGCATCACGCGATTCAAGGACCAGTGGGTGCTCGCGAGCTACCGTCGCGGCGACATCAGGCACGGCCCGGGAGGCACTCACACCTATCCCCGACTCGACCGCGGTGACGGCAAGTGGCCCGAGGGCTTTTTGTGGGTCGTGTCGCAGAAGGCCCTCGAGCGGGATGCAACTGGCGGGTCGCTCGATTGGGAAAAAGACGGGATTCAACTGGTGCCCGTGAAGGACGTTCCCACCTGCTGCCGCGGGTTTCGCGGCCGCGTGTACGTCGGGACGCACGCCGAGGGCTGCGTGCTCGTGCTGCCGGTGGCGAAGGAGGGCAGTCTCGAAGCGGCCCCGCGGCCGATTCCTCGGGCGGGCGAGCATCGGCTCCGCTGGGACGCTGCCACGCCACCCGGAACGACCGTTACCTTCCAGTTGCGAACCGCCACGACCCGTGAGGCGTTGGCCGACATCCCCTACGTCGGCCCAGACGGAACCGCTCAAAGTCGCTTCGAGCGACCGGACTCGCCAGTGAATGTGCCGCAGGCGGGCTTCATCCAATACCGCGCCACTTTGAAAACCGAAAACCCGGCGCTGACTCCCTACCTGAAACGTGTAATCCTTTCCGGCCCGCCCCCATGACGGCGTGCAAAACAGCAGTCGGAGCGAAGCAGATGTCTTTCAGCGAACAACGCAATGCAGCGGACTCGCGATAAAATCGGGCGGTGTGGTTCTTCCAATTCAGGCGAGCAGAATGCGGAGCATTCGCCGTAGCGGCTCGGCCGCGCCCCAGAGGAGCTGGTCGCCGATCGTGAAGGCGCCGAGGTAGTCGGGTCCCATCGCGAGCTTGCGGATGCGGCCCACCGGGATCGTCATCGTGCCCGTCACGGCCACTGGCGTGAGGTGATCGAGCGTGGCCTCGCGGGTGTTCGGCACGACCTTCACCCACTCGTTGTCGGCCGCGATCATCGCCTCGATGTCGGCGACGGGCACGTCCGTGCGGAGCTTGAAGGTGAGCGCCTGGCTGTGGCACCGCATCGCGCCGACGCGAACGCAGAAGCCATCGACCGGCACCGGCGGCATGCCGAAGCCCTCCCCCTGGCCCAGGATCTTGTTCGTCTCGGCCATCCCCTTCCACTCTTCCTTCGACTGGCCGTTGCCGAGATCCTTGTCGATCCAGGGGATGAGCGAACCGCCGAGCGGCACGCCGAAGTTGGCCACCTCGTCGCCGGCGAGGCTCCGCTGCCGCGCGATCACGCGGCGGTCGATCTCGAGGATCGCGCTCTTGGGGTCGTCGAGCAGAGCCTTCACCTCCGCGTGGAGCGTGCCATATTGCCGGAGCAATTCCCGCATGTGCTGGGCGCCGCCCCCCGAGGCCGCCTGGTAGGTCTGCGTGCTCATCCATTCGACGAGACCGGCCTTGTAGAGCGCGCCCACGCCCATGAGCATGCAGCTGACGGTGCAGTTGCCGCCGACCCAGGTGGTGCCCCCCTTGGCCAGCGACGCCTTGATCACGGGCATGTTGACGGGGTCGAGGATGATGACCGCGTCGTCCTTCATGCGGAGCGTCGAGGCCGCATCGATCCAGTGGCCCTTCCAGCCGGCCGCCCGCAGCCGCGGATACACGTCGCTCGTGTAGTCGCCTCCCTGGCAGGTGATGATGATCCCGCACTTTGCGAGGGCCGCGATATCGTGGGCGTCGTAGAGCGTGGCTTCGTTGCGGGCCATGGGGGGCGCCGGCCCGCCGGCGTTCGACGTCGAGAAAAACACCGGTTCGATGAGGTCGAAGTCGCGCTCCGCGACCATCCGATCCATGAGCACGGAACCGACCATGCCGCGCCAGCCGACCAATCCGACCAACCTGCTCAAGACAGCACCTTTCAAGGGTTGAACAACGACCGAACCGCCGGGAGACGATAGCCTCGCCGCCGCATCCACGGTAGTCGGCGGCGCCGCGGGCGACGATCAAGCCATCGGCAGTTGCACGGCAGCGGCCGCAGCGCGGAGTTCCTTGGGGAGGGGGAAGTAGACGTCTTCCTGGCGGATCGTCCGCTCCTCGACGGTCGCACCGTACCGCTCCTTCAGCCACCGAACGCAATCTTGCACCACGCTCTCCGGGGCGCTGGCGCCGGCCGTGATCAGCACCGTTTCGTCGCCGGTGAACCAGCCGGGATCGATTTCGTTGGCACCGTCGATCAGGTGGGCGGAGATGCCGCCGTCGCGGGCGAGCTCGGCGAGCCGCTGGCTGTTGGAACTGTTTTGGCTGCCAAGCACGATGACGATGTTGGCTTCGTCGGAGAGGAGCCGCACGGCCTCCTGACGGTTTTGCGTCGCGTAGCAGATGTCGTCTTTCGGTGGGCCGACGATCTGTGGGAATCGCTCCTTGAGCCGCTTGATGATCTTCGAGGCGTCATCGACCGAGAGGGTCGTTTGCGTGAGGTAGGCGAGTTTGTCGTCGGGGCCAAACGGGAGGGTGTCGACCTCCTCCGTGTTGTCCACGAGCGAGAATGCCTCCGGGGCCTGGCCCATCGTGCCGATCACCTCGTCGTGCCCTTCGTGGCCGATGAGCACGATGCGGTAGCCGGCCTTGGCATATTTGATTGCCTCCAGGTGCACCTTCGTGACGAGCGGGCAGGTCGCGTCGATCGCCCTCAGTCGACGCTCGGCCGAGATGCGGCGGACTTCGGGGGCCACGCCGTGCGCCGAAAAGAGCAGCACGGCGCCTTCCGGAACCTCCTCGACCGTGTCGACGAAGATGGCCCCCTCGCGGACGAAGCGGTCGACCACGTGCTTGTTGTGGACGATCTCGTGATAGACGTAGACGGGCGTGCCGTGGAGGCGGATGGCCGTTTCGAGGGTCTCGATCGCCATGTTCACGCCGGCGCAGAAGCCGCGGGGGCTGGCAAGCAGAATCTTCATGGGGGCTGGCTCCGCGGGGAATGCCCGATCGGCCTGCGGCCAATCCGGCTATCATCATTGTTTATGGTAGTGAAGTTACGGCGGTCCGGCCAGACAACCGTGCGGCCGTCCGCGCCCTGCCCCGCTCCAATGCCATCTCTCATGCCAGTAACGACGCCAGCGCTCGCCGAAGCCGAGGCCTTCTGTCGTGCGCTGGCGACGAGCCATTACGAGAACTTCACCGTCGCCACGCGGCTCGTGCCGCGCCGGCTGCGGCAGCACCTCGCCAATGTCTATGCCTTCGCCCGCTGGAGCGACGACCTTGCCGACGAGGCGGAATCACCGTCCGCGGCGGCCGGGGCGATCGCCGACTGGCGACGGCAGTTGCACGACTGCTTCGCCGGCCGGGCCACGCATCCGGTGTTCGTGGCGTTGGCGGATACGGTGCGGCAGACCGGCCTCACCATCGAGCCTTTCGCCGATCTGCTCGATGCCTTCGAGGAGGATCGGGCATTCGACGAGGCCGGTGTCGCCTGCCGCTATGCCAGCCGCGACGAGGTGCTCGCCTACTGTCGCCGGTCGGCTGACCCGGTGGGCCGGATCGTGCTCGGGCTCGAGGGCTGCCGCGATGCCGCGCTCGTCGCCATGTCGGATGCCATCTGCACGGGGCTGCAACTGGTGAACTTCTGGCAGGATGTCCGCCGCGACCGCCTCGCGGGCCGCGTCTATCTGCCCCGCGACGACATGCGACGCCACGGAGTCGACGAGGCGATGCTCGACGCCCCGGCGGCCTCCGCGGCGCTCAAAGGCTTGCTGCGCGACGAGGTGGCCTGGGCGCGCAGTTGCTTTGACGCGGGGGCACCGCTCGTCGGCCTCGCGCCCCGCGTCTTGCGGCCGGCGATCGGTATGTTTCTGGCCGGGGGGCGTTCGATCGCCGACGCGATCGAGCGAGCGGGCTATGACACGCTCTCGGCCCGCCCCGTCGTGGGTCGCTTGCGCAAGCTGGGGCTCGCTGCCCGCGCCTGGTGGGCGCTGCAGACCGCGAGGCTCGCAGGCACGCCATGACAGCCCGCACGCTCGCCGCCGACCATGCCGCCTGTGCCGACGCGCTCCGCCGGTCGCGATCGAACTTCGCCCTGCCCATCCGCCTGCTGCCCGAGGAGAAGCGGCGCGGCACGACGGCGCTCTATGCGTTTTGTCGCCGCGCCGACGACATCGTCGACGATTCTGCGGATCTCGCCGCAGCCGGCGGCCGGCTCGATGCGTTTCAGGATGATCTCGAATCCGCCCTGGCCGGCGGCCATTCCGCCGATCCGGTCATCCGGGCGGTCGTCGATACCGTGCGGAGGTTCGCCATGCCCCCCGAATATCTCCGCGACATCCTCGACGGCGTGCGGATGGATCTGACGCAGCATTCCTACGAGACATTCGCCGATCTGGAGGAATACTGCCGCCGCGTGGCAAGCGCCGTCGGACTGGCGGCGATTCATATCTGGGGATTTCGTACGCCGGAGGCGATTCCGGCGTCGCATGCCTGCGGCATGGCCTTTCAGCTCACGAACATCCTGCGCGATATCCCGGAGGATCTCGGTCGCGGCCGGATCTACCTGCCGCGCGAGGATCTCGCGGCCCACGGCTGCTCGCCCGAAGATCTCGCGGCCGGCCGCATCAACGCGGGATTTGCGCGGCTCGCCGACTTCGAGATCAGCCGCGCCGACCGGTATTTCAGGCAGGCGCAATCGCTCGACCGCATGCTCTCGACCGATGGCCGCCTTGTCTTCCGCGCGATGCACGGCGTCTACCGTGCGCTGCTCAACGCCGTGCGGCGGGGTGGCAGCCGGATCTTCACCGAGCGGCCGCGTCCTTCCAAGCCGATGATCCTCGGCTCTGCGATCGCAAGCCTGGTTGCGGGGCCGCGGGCATGACGACCAGCGCACGGCAAAAACGCGTCGTGATCGTGGGCGGCGGCCTCGCGGGGCTCGCCGCGGCGGCCGCGCTTGCCGACCAAGGCCTCGATATCACGCTGCTCGAGGCGCGGCGGCGGGTCGGCGGGCGGGCGGCGTCGTTCGAGGATCCGGTGGTCGGTGGCCTCGTCGATGCGTGCCAGCACGTGGCGATGGGCTGCTGCACCAACTTCCTCGACCTCTGCCGCCGAGCCGGTCTGGCCGACGCCCTGCGACAAGACCGCACACTTTTCTTCATCGGTCCCGAGCGGGATCGGGCCGCCTGCACGCCCTCTCGCTGGCTGCCCGCGCCGCTCCACCTCTCCCCCCTGCTCCTCGGTATGCGACATTTTTCGCTCCGCGAGAAGGTCGCGCTCGCCCTGGGGATGGTGCGGCTCGCGCGGTTTCGCGGCGGCGACGCCGATGAAACGCAGACGGCTCGACGATGGCTCGAATCGGCTGGGCAGCCCGCCCGCGCGATCGACCTCTTCTGGCAGCCGGTGCTCGAGAGCGCGCTTGGCGAA
The DNA here is from genome assembly GCA_044336985.1 of Pirellulales bacterium. Taxonomy (GTDB): domain Bacteria; phylum Planctomycetota; class Planctomycetia; order Pirellulales; family UBA1268; genus RGVT01. Next base: position 8,354 of record JBIIOK010000027.1, read on the forward strand.
TCGATCGATCTCGTGAGCGTGGCCGCCGCACGGAAGGTGGCGGTCGACGGCTTCCTCGCCCATCGCGAAGCGGCCGATCTCTACGTGCCGACCGTGCCGCTCGGGGCATTGTTCGGCGACCGGCTCGCCACGTGGCTTGCGGCACGGGGCGTGCGCGTGCGGTCGGGCCGAGCCGTGACCGACATCGAGCGGGATGCCGACGGGCGGGCCTGCGCCGTCGTCTGTGGCGACGACAGAATTCCCTGCGATGCCGTGGTCGTCGCCTTGCCGTGGAAGCAGGCGGCGCGCCTGGTGCCCGATCTCGTGCCTGCGGCGGATGACCGGCTCGCCGGCTCGCCGATCACGGCAGTGCATCTGTGGTTCGATCGCGAAGTTGTCGATCTGCCGCACGCCGTGCTCGTGGGACGGGTGTCGCAGTGGGTGTTTCGCGCCGACGACGCCGCAGGCGGCGCGCCGGGCTACTGCCAGGTGGTGATCAGCGCGTCCCGCGGGCTCTTCGCCGGCGATCGCGGGCGGCTGCTCGCGGCCGTCGTCGAGGAACTGCGGGAGGTGTTTCCGGCGGCCCGTGCGGCAAAGCTCCTCGACTCGCGGATCGTGACCGATCCGACAGCCGTTCTTTCGGTACGGCCGGGCGTCGAGTCGTCGCGTCCGCCCGCGAGGACTTCGGTCGAGAACCTCTTCCTCGCCGGCGATTGGACTGCCACCGGCTGGCCCTCGACCATGGAGGGGGCCGTTCGCAGTGGCAGGCTCGCCGCCGAGGCCGTGCTCGTGCACGTGGGAAAGCCGCGGCGGCTGCTCACGGCAGACCTGCCGCACGGGCCGCTCGTCAGGATGCTCACGGGCCGCTGACTGCATCGCGAGATTCGGGCAGGTGGCCGATCAGCCGCTCGAGCGCGTCTGCGAGCGCCCGCGCATCGACGACGGCGTTTTCCCAGAGTCGCCACATGTCGACCGCGGCGCCGGGCCGCCGCCCGACCGCCCGCAAGGCCGAGCCAAGCCGGCGCAGCGACGACTGCGGCTTCACGAGCGCGGCCATTTCGCGCGGCAGTTCGTCACTCGCGGTGTCTGACACGACCCGCAGGCCGACGCAATCGAGTCCGGCCTCGCGGGCCGACCGGGCGACGCCCCAGGTCTCCATGTCGACGAGATCGGCGCCCGTTGCCGCCAGCGACTGCTTTTCATGCGCCGTGCACGCCACGTGGTCAATCGTGACGATCGCCCCGGCGCTCGCAACGCCACTCACGGCTGCGTCTGCTAGCGGGATCGCCTCCTGCCCGGCGCGGATCGCCTGCACAGGCGACACCACCCTGCCCCGCTCGATCCCCGCCGCCAGCCCGCCCGCAAAGCCGGCCGAGAGGATCAATCCGGGCCGATGACCGTCGATCAGAAGCCGACAGCCACTCTCTGCCCGTTCCAGTCCCGCGCCCGCGACGACCCAAGCCACGCGGCGGCCGACAAAGGTTCCCTCGTAGAACGTGAGGCCGGCCGCATGCAGCTGCGACACATCTCGGCCACGGGCCGCGAACGCGTCGGCCTCCACGGGCATGGCGAAGACGACGCCGGCAGCGGTTTTGTGACGTGGCATCGGCGGGTCAGCGATCAAGCAGGCAGGAAACCCAACTCAACGGGTTCCACCAGCATAGCGGTGATCCACCGCTGCATGCCGCGCAGTGGCAAGGCTCCGCGGGCACCATCTCGACCTCGTACTTCGGCACCCTTTCGACCTTCTCGGGACCGTCGGTCTTGTAGAACCGCTTTTTCACGATGATGTCGCCGCAGGGCGGGCTGCAGCGGCATTCGGGCGGGGGCGCGTGCCATGAATCGCGGCCCCGCACGCAGGCGTATTCGCACTTCATCGAGTATTTCGGCTTCTTCGTCTTCGCTTCGTCCCAGGTCGCCTTGCAGGCGGGCACGCATGCGGGGCAGTCACCCGAACCGGTGCAGGAGACATGGCCGCAGCCGCAATCGGCGGCACCACCGTGTGGCATGCCCGCCAGAGAGACGATGACAGCCAGGGTTGCCGCGCGAATCCGCCGCATGGAAAGTCCTCTTCTAAAAGTCGAAGGCCAGCCGCGTGCCGAAGCCGTTGATGAAGCCGCTGCCGTTGTAGTTCGTCGCCGGCGCGCCGCCTTTGGTCCACGGCGTGTTGGCGAAGTCGCGGTAGGTCAGGTCGTAGTTGAAGTAGACGCGGGCGTTTGGGTTCAAAAGCCAGTTGAGCCCGAGCGTCATGCCATTGAGCACGCCACCATTGACCTCACCGTCATTGAGGCAGAGGTAGTTGTAGCGCACTCCCACCTGCCAGGCGCCTTCGCTCAAGCTCAGCCGGCGGCCGGAGCCGCCGCCCCGGATCGCGTAGAAATTGTTGTGGGGGATCGGCCGGTCGAAGCGGTATTCGATCTTCGAATACGTGCGGCTTTCGCCGGTGAGGAAGTAGAGCACCTCGGCATAGCCCGCCTGGTAGTAGACGGTGCCGACGTTCGTGCCAGGCTTCGGCTGGAAGCCGTTGGTGACATAGGGGCCCGCGTTCGTGGTTCGGGCGTTGTAGAGCCAGGAGCCGAAGTATTCCGACTGGAACGACCACGGGCCGTTGTTGCCGACGAGTTCCAGGCCGATCATGTTTTGCCATGTGCCCTCGAGAACTCCCGTGTCGGCGTAAATCGAGTTGAGGGGACCGGGCGGGCCGTTCCGAATGCTGCCCCGGCTCCGGAATCGGACCGCTGTGACCGGGTCGCCGATCGGGAGGCCGTTCGCATCGAAGGTCAGGAACTGTTTCTTGGGCTCCATCGCGCGACCCGAAACGGCGAGGTGAACGAGCTTCCGGCCCTCGTCCTCGAAGATGGGCAGGTAGACGAGGCGTCCCACGGTCATGCTGCCGCCACTGGAGTTGGAATATCCGAATGGATTCGAAGTGTTCTTGAATTGGCCCACCTGCCAGCCGATGTCGCCCTCCTCGTTGCTATTAAGCAACTGGATGCCAGGGACGAAGCCGTTGTTAAACGGCCCCTCGAAGGCGTCCTGGGCGAACGACCGCTCCATGAAGTTGAGCCAGCGGCTGCTCGTGAGATGCTCGTATCCGAAGGGATCCTTCTGGTTGCCGACGCGGACGGTCCCCAGGATCGGAATTTCGCGCACCTGCAGCCAGAGGTCGGTGACGGCGGTGAGCGGCCCGGCATCTCGCTCAGTAGGAAAGACTGCGTTGTTCACGTTGATCTGGTTGACGAAGTCGTATTCGCAGGCCCAGTCGTAGAGTTCATACATTCGGCCTTCCATGCGAAATCTGGCTCGGCGGAAATTCACGGTATCGGAGAGTGAAGGATCAAGTCCGCCTTGGTCGGGCGTCTGGTTCGGGCCCGGCGCCGCGGAGAAGGCCACCGCGTCGACCTGCGTGCGGCCGCCGATCTTCACGCGGAAGTCCTTGTTGGCCGATTCCGCCTGGAGACCGTCCTTCCAGGTATCTTTCAAAGCCTTGTCGCTCCCGATCTCGTAGGGCTCCTTAGGCTTCTTCGCGTCGGGCTTTTTTTCGTCGGGCTTTTGAGCGCCCTTCTCCAACTCCTGAAGGCGGGCCTCGAGCGCGGCCACCCGCTTCCGGTCGGCAGAGAGCGCCTCGGAGACCTGGTCGAAGGAGTCGAGCCTGGCCGCGGGGCTCGGCAGCTGCAGCGGCGGAGCATCGGGGTCGTCAGCCAGTACCAGGAATTCTGTTGCCGGCGCGTCTGCAGCCAATGCGGCAGGCAGGCCGGCGACGACGCACGCAATGACGAACGCGACCGCTGCTGGCATCCGCCAGCGGGCCGCATATCTTTCGCGATCGTTCCGGCCAACGTGCACTGCCAAAACCTCCGGACTGCCACGATTGTGAAAATCGGCACAGTTTTCCGTCGGGCTTCACCGGAAAGCACCTTGCAGTTGCTTAAACCGGCGGTGCGGACGGGAAGGCGACCGCCGGCGTGGCAGGCTGGGCGGAATAGGGCGGTGCGGGAAGCGTGACGGTGAACGTGGCCCCCTTGCCCACCTCGCTTTGCACGCCAATGCGGCCGTCGTGGCGTTCGACGATGGAGCGGCAGATCGCCAGCCCCAGGCCGCCGCCCCGCCCGGCGGCACCGCGATTGCGGGCATCGTCTGCCTGGAAGAACCGGTCGAAGACCCACGGCAGATGCCGCGCTTCAATGCCGCAGCCCGTGTCCTCGACCGTCATGGTCGCCCCCGTTGACTGCGAATCCTGCCGCAGCTTGACGCGCACGCTGCCGCCAGCCGGCGTGAATCGAATCGCGTTGTCGAGCAGATTGCTCAGCACCTGGCGGAGCTGCCGGGCGTCGCCCCATACGGTGACGCGCGCGGGGGCGTCTACGACGAGGCGGATCGAACGATCCTCGGCCACGCCGGAAAACATGGCCGCGGTCTGGCTCGCGATAGTCGACCAATCCACGCTCGTGCGCATGTCGGCGTCCGAGGGCGATTCTCCCTCCGCGAGCGTCAGGAGGTCGTTCGTCAGCCGTGAAAGCTGCCGAGTCTCGTCGAGCACCTCCTCGATCGTGTCGCGGTATTCGGTGGCGGAGCGATCCCTCGAGGCCGCCACTTCGAGGTTGGTCTGGATGGCCGCCAGCGGGCCGCGGAGCTCGTGGGCCGCGTCGGCCACGAACTGCTGCTGCCGTTCGACGTGGCCTGCCACCTGGTCGAGCAGTCGATTGATCGTGAGGGAGAGCCGGTCGAGTTCGTCCTTGGTGCCGCGAACCTCCAGCCGATCGCCAAGCCGCGTGGGCCGAAGCTGGTCGGCCGTCCGCAGGATCTCGGCGATCGGGCTCGTGGCCCGCAGCGCCAGCCAGTAGCCGGCGAGCGGCGTGAGCAGCGACAGCACGAGTCCCACAGGAATCAGGATGCGGGAGAGCGAATTCACGTCTTGCTCGAGAAAAGCAGTGGGCATCCCGATCCGCACGTGGAAGGCTTCGTCGATGGGAGCGGTCGCGGTGCGACGTGCGAAACGGTATGGCCCCGCCTGCACCAGGTTCTCCCTCTTCTCGAAAAGGATCGGCCACGCGGCGACCTCATCGGGGCAGTTGTCGCTCTTCCAGATCGTCTTGCCGCCGCCGTCGAGCAACTGCGCGAACCAGCCTCGCTCCCTGTGGCCCATCGTCTTGCGACGCAGTTCCTCAACTACGGCCTGGCGGTTTGGATGCAGATCCTCGAGAGCCATGCTGATCTCCCGCACCTCGCCGCGGAGCACGGAATCGGCCTCGCGGTAAAGGATCGACCGGGCGGCGAGTCGAACGGCGAGCAGGGCTGCGATCGTGGCGAAGAGCACGACGCCGGTGTTGAGCAGCGTCAGGCGGACGCGCAGGGTGGCCCACGGAATCCGATTAAGCAGACGCGAGGGCATAGCCGCGGCCCCGGATGGTACGGATGAGCGATTCTTCGCGACCCTTGTCGATCTTCCCGCGCAACCGGTTGATGTGGACCTCGATCACGTTCGTCGGGCCGTCCCAGTCGAAGCCCCAGACGTGCTCGCAGAGCATTTTGCGCGTCACGACCTGCCCCTTGTATCGCATCAGCAGTTCCAGGATGCTGAACTCGGTGGGGGTCAGTTCTATCATCCGCCCGTCGAGCGTGAGCCGTTTCGTGGCAAGGCTGAGATGCATCGGCCCCGCATCGAGTTCCATCGCGGGCTTGTGTGCGGTGCGGCGGTGCACCGCCTCGATTCGCGCAAGCAGTTCGTCGATTGCGAACGGCTTCACGAGATAGTCGTCCGCACCAGCCTCGAAGCCCTCGAGTTTGTGCGGCACGGATCCGAGCGCTGTCAGCACGATCACCGGCGTGCGCACGCCCGCCGCCCGGGCTGTCTTGAGCACTTCAATGCCGCCGACTGTGGGCAGCATGATGTCGAGCACGACGAGGTCGCTCGACAGGATCGTCTGGTCACGGATGGCGGTCTCGCCGTCAGGAACCCAAGTGCACTCGTGCCCAGCTTCCTGGACGGCCGTGCGCACCGCCTTGGCGATGGCCGGATCGTCCTCGATGATCGCGACATGCACGGTGATGGTTTTTCCGAAGGCGAGTGCGAGACAGTGAACAGTCGTCTCAGTATGCCATGCAAAGCCGAGAACCCCCGCAACTTAAAAATGTGACAGTCGGGGCGGATTGGGGTCGCGTTCCGCCGCTGCATCGGTAACCTCTTGGCATCCGCGGCGGTGCACGTTTCGCCGCGGCGTCCGCGCCTGCGAGCCACCCCCGCCCCATTTCCGCCGCGAGTCACGCATGACAAGCCATTTGGTTCTCTCGCTCGCCGTCTTCAATGCCGAGCAGATCACCCGGATTCTCGAGTCGCTCGAGCGCAATTTGCTGACACCGATCCCGCTCTGCTTCGTCCTGGGCATCATCTGCACGCGAATCCACGGCGGCATCAAGATCCCCAAGGAACTCTACCTTTCCATCGCCATCTTTCTCCTGATGTCGATCGGCTTTGTCGGCGGCCACGAACTCGCCCACGAATACCAGACGCATGGGGTGGCCACCATCTGGAAGCCGGCGCTCGCGACGCTGTTTCTCGGCTGCGTCACGCCGCTCACGTCGTTCGTGGTGTTGCGTTACCTGGGTGGGATGTCGATCGCCGATTCAGCCGGCATCGCCGCCCACTACGGGAGCACGTCCGCCGTCACCTATGCGGTCGCCAACTCTTTCGTCGAGCAGACGCATCACCCTGCCAATAGCTTCCTGCCGACGCTCGTGACGATCCTGGAATGCCCGGGGATCGCGATCGCCCTTGTGCTGGGGGCGGCGCTCTCGGCCAAGGAGCGAAGCGCGGCCCCGAGCGCCGGCCGCCGGCAGGCCCGCGAATCAAAGCTCTACGAGGCTCTGTATGAGGTGATCACGGGACAGTCCATCATGCTGATGGCCGGGCTCTTGGTGATCGGCTTCATCTCCACGCTCTTCATGGACGAGAAGGCCTTTCAGCCGTTCTATGAATTCTTCCAGAGCAAAGGGATGCTGTTTCGCGGGGCGCTCTGCATCTTCCTGCTCGAGATGGGGCTGGTGGCCGGCGAGCGGCTCGGGGATCTCGTGAAAGTGGGGCCGTTTCTGGTCGCCTTTGGCATCCTCATGCCACTGATTCACGGATTCTTCGGGGCCTATCTCGGCCATCTTGCCGGGCTGAACCTCGGCGGCTGCACCGTGCTGGCGGCCATCGTCGCCAGCGCGTCATACATCGCCGCGCCGCCGGCGGTGCGGCTCACCCTGCCCGAGGCGAATCCCACGTATTCGATAACGGCGGCCCTTGCAATCACGTTTCCTTTCAACATAGCCTTCGGTATCCCGATCTATTACGAAATGGCCAGATGGCTGGGGGCCACCTGAGGCCGGAGCACCAAACGAGGAGTCCCATGCATCTCTATCCACTCAAGATCGTGACCGTGATTGGCGAGACCGTGATCATGGAGGACATCGCCGAGGAAGGCCTGCGGCTCGGCGCGACCGGCTACACGCTCAGCGAGGTCATCGGCCAGGGATCGAGGAGCGCGAGGAATGTCGCGGTAACAACCGGGGCGAAGACGATGAAGCTCGAGTTCGTGGTGCCGATGGAGGTGGCGGAAAAGATCCTGACGCACGTCTCGCACGAATATTTCGAGTATTACGCCTGCATCGCATGGCTTGCCGACGTGCAGGTGGTGCGCGGCCAGCAATACACCAAGGCGGCGCAGTAGGGGAGCCGGCTGGGGATCCGCTTGGGGACCAAGCGGTCTACTCCCACTCGATCGTGGCCGGGGGCTTCGATGAGATGTCGTAGACCACGCGGTTGATGCCGCGGACCTCGTTGATGACGCGGCTCGAGATCCGGGCCAGCATCTCGTAGGGGAGATGGCTCCAGTCGGCCGTCATGAAGTCTTCCGTTTCGACGGCCCGCACCGCGAGCACGTCGTCATAGGTCCTGGCATCACCCATCACGCCCACGCTTTGCACCGGCAGGAGCACGGCGAAGGCCTGCGAGACCTTTCGCATCAGTCCGCCCCGCTCGATCTCCTCGAGCACGATCGCGTCTGCCTCGCGGAGCTTGTCGAGCCGGGGCTTCGTCACCTCTCCCAGGCAGCGGACGGCGAGGCCCGGCCCGGGGAACGGGTGCCGCCAGACGATCCGTTCGGGCAGCCCGAGCTGCAGGCCGAGCCGGCGGACCTCGTCCTTGAAGAGATCTCGCAGCGGCTCGATCAGCTCGAATTGGAGATCTTCCGGGAGGCCGCCGACGTTGTGGTGCAGCTTGATCGTGGCCGCCGGGCCGTCTGTGGCCGCGCCACTCTCGATCACGTCGGGATAAAGGGTGCCCTGGGCGAGAAATTTCGCCCCCTTGATCTTCGCGGCTTCCTTGGCGAAGCAATCGACGAAGGCCTTGCCGATCCGCCGCCGCTTCTCCTGCGGCTCGGTGACGCCGGCGAGGACGTCGAGAAACATCTTCTCGGCCGGCACGACGTGAAGATCGGCCTTGAAGTGGGTCGTGAATTCGTCGATGACCGCCGCCGCCTCATTCTTGCGCAGCATGCCGTTGTCGACCAGGATGCAGGAGAGCTGGTCGCCGATCGCCCGCGAGAGCAGCGCCGCCACGACGGCCGAATCGACGCCGCCGGAGAGGCCGCAGATGACGCGGTCATTCCCGACCCGTGCCCGCAGGTCGCGGATGACGGCGTCGGCGAAGTCTTCGAGCCGCCAGGAGCCGGAGCAGCCGCAGGCGTGCTTGAGGAAGTTGGCGAGCATGGCGCTGCCGGCCGCGGTGTGGGTGACCTCGGGATGAAACTGCAGCCCGAAGACCGGCAGCGAGCGGTGCCTGACGGCGGCCAGCGGGCAGGTGGGCGTCTTGGCGAGCGGGAGGAAGTCTGCCGAGACCTGGTCGACCTGGTCGCCGTGGCTCATCCACACCTCGGTGTGCCGCGGGATGCCCGCGAAGATCGTGTCGTCGGCGGTCACGTCGAGCACGGCGCGGCCGTATTCGCGCGAGTGGGCCTGGCCAACCCGACCTCCGAGGGCATCGCAGGCCAACTGCATGCCATAGCAGATCCCCAGCACCGGGATGCCGAGCTTGAAGAGGCCGGTGTCGCAGCGGGGCGCTCCCGACTCATAAACGCTCGACGGGCCTCCGGAAAGGATGATGCCGCGGGGCGCGAGTTCCTTGATCCGCGCGGCCGTGATGTCGTGCCGCACGATCTCGCAGTAGACGTGCTGCTCGCGGACCCGGCGGGCGATCAGCTGGGCGTATTGGGAGCCGAAGTCGAGCACGATCACGCGCTCGGCCTGCTGGGGAGACCTGTCGGGCGGGGGCTTCATGGCGGGAGTGGCGGGAAGGGGGCGGAAAAGCCACCGAGTATAGAAAGTCGGCGGGCGAAGGTTCTATAGTGTGCGGTTTTCGCCATGCTCACGCTGCTCACGAACGACGACGGCATCTTCGCCCCCGGCCTCGCGGCGCTCGAACGCGCCCTCCGCCGGATCGGCGACGTGAGCGTGGTCGCCCCGTCCACCGAGCAGAGCGGCGTGGGGCACGCGATCACGTTTCTCACGCCGCTGACCGCCAAGGAGATCTTCGAGGGCGGTCGCAGCCGGGGCTGGGCGGTGGACGGCAGCCCGGCCGACGCGGTGAAGCTCGGGATCTCCGAGTTCTGCCCGCGGCGGCCCGATGTCGTCGTCAGCGGCATCAACAGCGGCCTCAATGCCGGGATCAACGTGCTCTATTCCGGCACGGTGGCCGCCGCGATCGAGGGTGCATTCTTCGGGATCACGAGCATCGCCGTCTCGCTCGAGTATGACGAGCACGCCGACTTTGACCGCGCCGCCGAGATCGCACTCGACGTGATCCGCGGGCTGCTCGCCCGCCGGCCGCCCGCGGGCAGCCTCTACAACATCAACATCCCGACGCGGGCCCTGGCGGGCCGGCCGCAGCTGCGGGTCGTGCCGATGAGCACGTCGCGATACGGCGAGGCCTTCGAACGCCGTGTCGATCCACGCGGCCGCGCCTACTACTGGGCGACGAACGAACCGCCGCCACCACCGTCGCCCCACGATTCCGACGTCACCGCGCTCGCTGCCGGCGACGTGACGCTCACGCCGCTCGACTACGACCTCACCCACCGCGCCACGCTCGATACGCTAGCCGACGGCGAGTGGAAGATCGGCTCGTCGAAGTAGATGCTTCCTCAAGTAGACCGCTTGCTCAAGTAGACCGCTTGCTCCGCAAGCGGATTCAGATCCGCTTGCGGAGCAAGCGGTCTACTTTTTGCGGTCTACGTTCTGCCGGCGATAACCGCGGCCGTCAGGCCGGCGGCGGCGACGAGCGCGATCCCCACCACGATCCAGAAACCGATCGGCAGTCCAGCGACCTGTTTTTCGAACAGACCCCGCAGGGCGGCTCCCGCACCGCTGAAACGCTTTGATGAGCCAGAGGCCTTCGTGGACGTGGCCGCCGGCGCGGGCTTGACGGCTGGCGGTTGCTTTGGGGCGACGGTTGGACTGACGTGCGGCATCTTCGCGGTGGAACGGCTGCCGCTCGACGGCGCCGATGAGAAGGAAAGCGACGAGAGATCGACATCCGAGCCCGGAACCCGCTTGGCAGCGTCACTCCCACCGCGCCTCGGCGCACTGCCGGACGCCACACCACCAGACCCCAGGCCGCCGGAACTGCTGCCCGGGCCGCTGCGCACGACGGGGCCCGGAGGTTGCAGCCGTCGCAGGTCGATGCCGCCGGTCTTTTCGCCCGGGGAGCGTCGCAGCGAACGCCGCGGTGGCTCCGGCAGCTCCTGCTGCCTGGCTCCGCTCGTCGACTTCAGCCAGGCCTCGAGTGTGTCGGCCACCTCTTGCGCTGTCTGCGGGCGACCATTCGGATCCTTGGCCATCATCCGGAAGTAAAGTTCGGCGATTTCCGCCGGTACCTCGGGCCGGATCTCGAGCAGGTTTGGCGGCGGTTCGTTCATGTGAGCGCGGACGCGCTCGCCGAGCGAGCCCTTCGCGAACGGCGCCTTGCCCACGAGCAGGTAGAAGAGCGTGCAGCCGAGCGCGTAAATGTCGCTGCGACGATCGGCCAGATGGCTGTCGCGGGCCTGTTCCGGAGCGAGATAGTCGGCGGTGCCGAGCACTTTCTCGTCGTGCTCGCGGGTGATAGAGGCATCGTTGTCGTCATCACCGAGGGCGAGTCCGAGATCGAGGATCTTCACCGTGCCCTTGCGGTCGAGAATGAGGTTCGCCGGCTTGATGTCGCGGTGCACGAGCCCTTCCTCGTGCGCGTAGTGCAGGCCGACGGCAGCCTGCCGGATGAAGTCGGCGGTCTGGCGCAGATCAAGCACGCCGTCCACCTTCACCTTGGCGTGGAGATCGATGCCCTCGACATACTCCATGACGATGAAATGGATCGACCCGGCGGTGTCGAGGTCGAAGGCGCGGGTGATGTTGTGATGGCTGAGCCGCGCGGCGGTCTGCGCCTCCCGCTGGAACCGCGCCAGATACGAGCTCTGCTCGACCCGCTTCACGGGCAGCACCTTGATCGCGACGAGCTGATGGAGCGTCGGGTTCTCGGCAAGGTAGACGCTGCTCATGCCGCCGGCCCCCAGCAGCCGCAGCAGTTTGTATTTGCCGAGCATGAAGCCCTTGTGCTTCCCCTTGCGGATTTGCTCGATTTGCCAGTCGGTGAGCAGATCGGCTGCGACGAGGGCCGCCGGGAGTTCCGCGGGCAGCGGGCCCGTGGCTGAGGCCCACGGGTGAATGGTCTTCTCGAGCGCGTCCTGCTCGACGAGCCCGCTCAGTCGGACCAGGCGGAGGAAATCCGCCACCGTCTGCTCGGGCTGCGACGGCTTTGCGGCGGCCGTTTTCTCGGGGGCTTCACTCATGGGGCATGGGCGGGTTGCTGTAGAATCTCGTGCTCCCCCAATCGTAACCCAGCCATGCAGATCGTGCTCTATTCCCGTCGTGGCTGCCATCTCTGCGAGCGGGCGGAGGACATGCTCGCCTCGCGCACCGCGGAAATGAGGGTGGTTGATGTCGACTCTTCCGCGGATCTTGCCCGGGAATTCGGCACCCGGGTGCCGGTCGTCGAGGTGGATGGGCGGGTGGTGATCGAAGGCCGTTTCGACGAACCGGAACTGCTGGCACGCCTGGCAGGGGCGCGAGGCTCGTAGAGCAGGCTGGAAGCCTGCCCCACCGGAGACAGGCTGAAGCCCGTCCTACTACTCACATGCCGAGATTGATCCCGCGACGGTCGAGGGCATCGGCCAGCCCCACGGCCGACGCGAAGACTTCCGCGTCCCAGCCGGCGACCCGTGCGGCATCGACGTGCGATGCGATGTCATCGCAAAAGAAGATGCGTTCTGGGCGCACGCCGACCAGGCTGGCGGCGCGGGAGTAGATCTCCGGCTCCGGCTTGATCGCCGCCACCTCGTGGCTGAGCACCGTCACGACGAAATTGCCGGGCAGCACGGCATAGCCGCTGGCAACGAGATGGTCCCAGTGGGGACCGCACGTATTGGAGAGGATGCCGGTCGGGATGCCGGCCCGCTCGAGCCCTGCGATCACCGGCAGCATGGCGATATTGAGCGTGAACATGTCGCTTGCGGCGTGGGCGAGCGCGTCGGGTGCAGGCACGGACCCGGTGTGACGGCAGAAGGCCTCGTGAAACGCCTTCCAATCGATCGCGCCGCGTTCGATCGCCTCGTTGAGGCCCGTCGGCTCGACGGCTTGCCGCACTGCCGCCTCGTCAACGCCCGACACTGCGGCCATCTGCCGATATGCCTTGGCTCGATCGAATGAGACGATCACGTTGCCGAGGTCGAGGAAGACGAATTCGGGGCGTGCGAATGCGGGGCGCATGGCGAGCATCTTTCAAAGGCCGGTCCGGAACACTATTCTGCTCGAAAACCCTGGAGTATTTGAAGCATGGCCACCTTGAACCGCTACAGTTCCCGCATCACGCAGCCTCGGTCGCAGGGCGCCTCGCAGGCGATGCTCCTCGGCACTGGCCTCCAGTCGGCCGACCTCGACAAGCCGCAGGTGGGCATCGCGAGCATGTGGTACGAGGGCAACACCTGCAACATGCACCTCGACAAACTCGCGGCGAAGGTCCGCGAGGGCGTGATCGCGGCCGGCATGGTCGGGATGCGATTCAACTCGATCGGTGTCAGCGACGGCATCTCGATGGGCACCGAGGGGATGAGCTATTCCCTCCCCTCCCGCGACATCATCGCCGACTCGATCGAGACCGTGATGCACGCCCAGTGGTACGACGCCCTCGTGGCGATCCCCGGCTGCGACAAGAACATGCCGGGCTGCCTGATCGCGATGGGACGGCTCAACCGTCCGGCCCTCATGGTCTATGGCGGCACGATCAAGCCCGGCCACCTCGCCGACGGCACGGCGCTCGACATCGTCTCCGCCTTCCAGTGCTACGGCGAATACGTGGCTGGCCGGATCGACGACGCCCGCCGCGGCGACATCGTCCGCCACGCCTGCCCGGGCGCCGGCGCCTGCGGCGGCATGTATACCGCCAACACGATGGCCACGGCGATCGAGGCGATGGGCATGGCGCTCCCCGACAGCGCATCGATCCCGGCCGAGCACCCCGACAAGATGAACGAGTGCCTGCGGGCCGGCGCCGCCATCCTCACGCTCCTCGAGCGGGATCTCAAGCCGCGCGACATCATGACCCGCCGCGCCTTCGAGAATGCGATGGTCACGATCATGGCCCTCGGCGGTTCGACCAACGCCGTGCTGCACTTGATCGCGATGTCCCGCACCGTGGGGATCGACCTCACGCCGGCCGATTTCCAGAAGGTGGCTCGTCGCATCCCCTACCTCGCCGACCTGAAGCCGAGCGGGAAATACGTGCAGGAAGACCTGCACTCGATCGGGGGTACGAGCGGCCTCATGAAATACCTGCTCGACAAGGGGCTCATGGACGGCGACTGCATGACCGTGACGGGCAAGACGCTCGCCGAGAACCTGGCCACGAGCAAGGGGCTCGCCCCTGGGCAGAAGATCATCCAGCCGGTCGAGAACCCGATCAAAAAGACGGGTCACATCACGATCCTCCATGGCAACCTCGCCCCGGATTCGGCCGTCGCCAAGATCACGGGCAAGGAGGGCTCGCGGTTCAGCGGTCCGGCCCGCGTCTTCGACAGCGAGGAGGCGATGCTCGGCGCCCTCGAGCAGGGGGCGATCAAACGGGGCGACGTGGTCATCATCCGCTTCGAGGGGCCGAAGGGCGGCCCCGGCATGCCGGAGATGCTCACGCCCACCTCCGCCTTGATGGGGGCGGGGCTCGGCAACGACGTGGCGCTCATCACCGATGGCCGGTTCTCGGGCGGCTCGCACGGTTTCATCGTCGGGCACGTGGTGCCGGAGGCGCAGGACGGCGGGCCGATCGCGCTGGTGAAGGACGGCGACATCGTGGTGATCGACGCCGACAAGGCCTCGATCGATGCCGAGGTCTCCGACGCTGAGTTCGCCAAGCGGCGGGCCGAGTGGAAGGCCCCGCCCGTGAAGGCCACTCGCGGCATGCTCGCCAAGTACATCCGCTGCGTCGCCCCGGCCTC
>JBIIOK010000090.1:0-10709 GCA_044336985.1 Pirellulales bacterium
GACAGGCTGAAGCCTGTCCTACTTCGGCACCGGGAGGGATTCGATCGGCACGGCCGGGCCGGGCGCGATGACGGCCCCCGGCGGTAACTGCTCCGGCGGGATCGGGGCGCCGAAGACGGGGCCTGGCGTTGCCGGCGCGGCCGTCGTGGGCTGGCCACCCTCGGGCGGCTGGTAATAGGGCTCCGGGCTCGGCATCGGGGCGACGCCGAGCCTGGCGAGCACCTGCGACTGCATGCGCTGCTCGAGCAGCGGGTCGCGGCCAAGCGGAATCCAGCCGAGGTTCGGTGTCGGGTTGGCCACGGGCCGGGGCTGATCACCCACCTGCTGGCCGAGCGTGGGCAGCGGCGTGCCGTATCGGTAGAGTGAGTCGTCGTTACGAAACGAGGCGCCGCCGGTCGTCGCCCGCATCGGCCGCGGCAGGTATTCGAGTTCCTTGAGCACCACCGTCTCGATCCGCCAGCCGGACGGGTCGGGAATGAGCCGCATCGAACCGGTCCGTCGGATCGATTGAAGCGTGCTCTCGAGTCGCTCGCGGAAGCCGATCGAATCGCGTCGCCACGGCTCGAGGAGCGTGGCCCCGGTCTGCGGATAGGTGTCGATCCGCCCCTCGGCGGGCACGCCGTTGGAGAAGACGACCCGCTGCTCCGACTGCACTTTGAAATAGTCGTCGACGACGTCGACCATCTGCTTCCACACCTGCTCCGCATCGAGCGGCGGGATGACGACGGAATTCCGCGCTCCGGGAGATGGCCCGGGCACGACGGGCCCCTGTGGGCCGATCACGGCGCCGGCGGGCAGCGGCGTGAATGGATCGAGAGGCTGCCCCGGAGGCGCCTGCGCCGCGGTCTCACCGGCCATGAAGGCGGCGAGGGCAATCGCGACAAGCACGGGGGGCCGGGGGGAATGCATGGGGCGGATCGTCGTGAATCCGCCCGCCTGGCTCAAGGCCAGTCTGGCCCGCGAAACCCCGGCAACGAAATCGCTTCCTGACAATTGACGGAGGCGAGCGGGTCGGCGGAAGCTCGAGGAGCATTTGGACCGAGTCTTCGAGGGCCACCGCGACGAGACTTCTGCCGCCCGCGAGCCGGTGGGGGGCGTTTGATCCGCTTGCGGAGCAAGCGGTCTACTTGGCCTAGGCCGCGCCGAAGCTGGCGGTCATCTCGTCGAAGAGCCGGGCGAAGCGGGTGTGGGAGGTGTGGAGGTGCTCCCCCTGCGAGATGAACCGCATGCGGTCGTTGCGGGCGATCCCCTGCTCCTCGAAGATCCGCTCGAACGGGCGGCGATTGGGAGCGTAAACGACGAGCAGCTTGTGCTCGTCGAGCTGCACTTCGATCGGCTCCTCCGGGTGCATGATCGCGATGCCGGTGCAGCCGTCGTTGAGGAGCAGGTCTTCGAAGTCCCAGAGCACGCTCTCAAGGACGAGCCGCTCCATCCCCTCGCGGGTGAATTCGGCGCGGCGCTGGCCCTTGGCGGGGCCGCTGTCGCCCTCATGCGAGGTTTCGAGCACGACATCGCAGGCGTCGCCAAGGGGCTCGAGCAGCCGCAGGAAGGTTTCGAAGAGATCCTCGCTCGAGACCGCGGCGACGAGCGCGGGCAGCCGCGAGCCGGTCCGCGGGTCGACGTAGGTGTCGAATCGGTAGCCGGCCTGCGGCACGACGTCGAGCTGCCAACTGGGTCGGATCGCCTCGGTGAGCGTAAAGCGGCCGTAGCGGCGGCGGGCGAGGTGCGCCTCGAGCGTGGCCCGGTCCGGGCGGGCGATCGCGCCTTCCGGCGCGGGGGACCGGCGAGGGCTTTGCTGGGCGGCGATGTATTCGTCGAGAAAACGCATGATGAGGCTTTTGCGGCGAGGAGAGGAGGAAGAGGAGATTCAGACCCACAAACCTAGGACACGCTTGCGCGCCGTGCGCCGCGGGGCCGGGAATCACCCGCGAGGCACGGCCGGTCGTTGCCCTTTCGGGGCCGGAGCCGCATAATCCGCGGTTTTCCAGCCCCTCGGGAGCCCCTCATGGACGGGAAAATCGTCGCAACCGGGATCACCTTCGATGATGTCCTCCTCGTGCCCCGCTACTCTGCCGTGGTGCCGGCGGAGGTGGATGTCAGCACGAACCTCACCCGGGGCATCCGGCTGAATATTCCGCTGATCAGCTCCCCGATGGACACCGTCACGGAGAGCGAGATGGCGATCGCCCTGGCCCAGGAGGGCGGCCTCGGGGTGATCCACAAGAACCTCTCGATCGAGCGGCAGAGCGAGGAGGTCGACAAGGTCAAGCGGAGCGCCAACGGGATCATCATGGATCCCGTCACCCTGCCCCCCACCGCCACGGTCGCCCGGGCCCGCGACGTGATGGATCAATACAACATCTCAGGCGTGCCCATCACCGAAGAAAACCGGCGGCTCGTCGGCATCATCACTCGGCGCGACCTGCGGTTTCTCGAGAGCGGCGAGACCCCCGTCGCCGACATCATGACCCGCAGCGGTCTCGTGACGGCCACCGGCAATGTCACGCTCGACGAGGCCGAGAAGATCCTGATGGCCAACAAGGTGGAGAAGCTGCTCCTCGTCGACGCCGCGGGCGTGCTCACCGGCCTGATCACGATCAAGGACATCGACATGATGAAGCGATTCCCCAACGCCTGCAAAGACCGGCAGGGCCGGCTACGGGTGGGGGCGGCCGTCGGCGTCTTCGACTACGAGCGTGCCGAAAGCCTCATTGCCAAGGGCGTCGACGTCTTGATCGTCGACTCGGCCCACGGTCACTCCTCGAACGTGATCGAGACGGTCTCGGCAATCAAGAAACGCTGGGGCATCGAGGTGATTGCGGGAAACGTGGCAACCCGGGCAGGCTGTCGGGATCTCATCAAGGCTGGCGCAGATGGAGTCAAAGTTGGGATCGGTCCCGGGTCGATCTGTACTACGCGGGTCATCTCCGGTGTCGGCGTCCCCCAGATCACGGCGGTCTGGGAGGCCGCGCAGGAGGCGGCCGGCGCCGGCGTGCCGGTGATCGCGGACGGAGGCATTCGCTACTCGGGAGACATCACCAAGGCGATCGCGGCCGGGGCCCACTGCTGCATGGTGGGCGGTCTCCTGGCGGGAGTCGCGGAAAGTCCCGGACAGACGGTCCTTTACCAGGGCCGGACGTTCAAGGCCTACCGCGGCATGGGATCGCTTGGAGCGATGGTCCAGGGTTCGAGCGAGCGTTACCGTCAAAAGGCGACAGGGCGCGGCGGCGACAAGCTGGTTCCGGAGGGGGTGGAAGGGCGCGTGCCCTTCAAGGGCCCCTTGAGCGTGTTCGTCTATCAGCTCGTCGGCGGCCTGCGGGCCGGGATGGGCTATTGCGGCACGCGGACGATCGATGAACTACGGCGCGACGCCCAGTTCATCCAGGTTTCGGCGGCCGCCGTGCGGGAAAGCCATCCACATGACATCGTCATCACTCAGGAAGCGCCGAACTACTCCACGGAGCACAAGCAGGGGGAGTGATCGCTCCCTCGCCGCCGCGGCCATCGCGATTGCCGCGCTTCTCGCCGCCGCGCCGGAAACCTGCGCCTACGACTGGCGCACGCTCGAGCAGGCGGCCACACGGCAGTTCGACGATTCCCAAACAGAGACACCGGAGGCGCCGGTGACGACGGCGGAGGGCCGCGGGGTGGACGAAGGCGGTGTGGTCGCCGTCAGCGGGAAGGACGTGTGTGGGGAAGAGGGGAAGAACTGTGACGAGGCGCTCAGAAAGCTGCGGGCCGACCGCCTCGCCGGCATCGATCTCGATATCCGCGTGGGCGGCCGCGCCGGCAATGACTATCCGTGTGAATGCCGGCTCGAGGGGCAGGTGTTCGAGCCCCGGCGGTTTGCCACGACGACGTTCACCTGGAAGGCGGCCGGCTATTGCCACAAGCCGCTCTACTTCGAAGACTGGAACCTCGAGCGCTACGGCCACTCGCACGGCTGGGCCGATCCGGTCGTGTCGGCGGCGCACTTCTTCGTGACGCTGCCCGTCCTGCCCTACAAGATGGGCGTGGAACTGCCCTGGGA
Source organism: Pirellulales bacterium (assembly GCA_044336985.1). Taxonomy (GTDB): domain Bacteria; phylum Planctomycetota; class Planctomycetia; order Pirellulales; family UBA1268; genus RGVT01. The sequence continues at coordinate 4,031 of JBIIOK010000090.1, forward strand.
GTGCGTCTATCCGCTCGGCTACTACCGCCCCGGCAATTGCGCGCCCTGGACATGCCCGGCCGTGCCGATCAGCTACCGCGGCATGGCGGTGCAGGCCGCGACGGTCACCGGCCTCGTCTTCCTGCTCCCCTGACGCCGACCACGGCGGCAGACCGGGGCTGTCAGTTCTTTCGCAGCGTCGCGATGTAGGCGTAGCGCTTGGCGACCGACTCGAATTGCACGTCGGCCCGGCCCGATCTGCCGAGTTCCACGAGCGCATCGTGCACCTCCGGGCGGTAGTGCACGTGGAAGAGTGAGAGCCACTTCTTGAGGCCGGCCGCGAAGACGGACGGCAGATCCTTCTGGTCCCAGAAATCCACGATCAGGAGCGTGCCACCCGGTCGGAGGCAGGCCATCGCGGCCTCGAGGGCCCCCGGCCACGTCGGCACCATCGAAAGGCAGTAGGAGAAATAGATCGTGTCGAACGGCTCGTCGCGGCCGAACATCCGCTTGGCATCGAGCTGCTCGGCGAGCCCCTGCCGCAGGATGATTTTCTCGTCTTTGTGGCGGTCTACTCCCGACTTCGCGATGCTCGCCGCGGCCGTTTCGAGCATCTCGTGCGAGGCATCGAGGCCGTAGAGACTTCCCGGTTCCTTCCGCTCGGCGAGTTTGATCAGGTTGCGGGCCGTGCCGCAGCCCACCTCGAGCGTTGCCGTCGTGGGCCCCGTGGCCACGTGGTCGAGCATGCGGTCGCGGCCGAGGAGGTAATAGGCGCGGGTGAGGTCGTAGATGTGCCGCGTGAACCGATACATGCGGTCCATCGCCACGGCCTGGTCGTCGGCGCCGCCGCCACGGTTGTTCGATGAAGACACTGGCTGCTTCCCCGCGGCCCCGCTCATGACGCGGGGAGCATTTCGTAGAGGTGGAACATGCCGTAGATCGCCGATCGATCCTGCTTGTGGAGCTCCGCCGAACGCTCCTGATTGTAGAAGAAGCGGCTGCGAGTGGCGGGCGACAGGGCCGCCTCCACGGGGGACTTTTCGCCGGCCGTGCGGAAGATCACCCGCGTGCCGGGCCCCCCCACGCGCACCACCTGCGACCAGAGATCCTCGATCACCTGCGGCGGCATCCAATCCTGGCTGTCGAGGAAGATGAAGCCGTTGAGCGCTCCGGGCGTCTCCGCCTGCAGGTAGTCGCCGAGCGAGGCGATCTGGGTCTCCACGCGGTCGACCATCGACTTGATCGTGTCGTAGTTCTCCCGCTTGAGGTAGTCGGGAAGCCCGCGGCGGCCGTCGTGGTCGTAGCGACGGCTGAAGGCCTGCCAGGCGAAGTAGTTGTCGTCGAGCGGGAAGCCGCAGGCCAGCCGCTTCACCCGCTGCTTGTACATGTCGAAGAGCTTGCCGCCGTCATTCTCGTGCTCGTCGAGCATCGCCTTGTGCTGGCTGGGGGGAATGCCGAGGCTGTAGACGGCGACGGGCTGCCGGCCGAACCAGCGGACGAGTTTGTTGTCGAAGAGCGGCCCGAACGTGTCGTCGAAGATCTTCTCCTGCTCGGCCATCGTCTTCGCCGCCACGAGCCGGGCCGGGTCGCGGCCGGTCGACCTCGCGATGCCGTGGACGATCCTGAAGAACTGGCCGAGCTTGGCCTGCTCGTAGAGGCCGCGCTTGAAATAGCCGATCCGCTTGGGGCCGATCGCGTTACCGGGCCAATCACTCGTTTCCCAAAACTTCTGCGTGACGGGGTCGAGCTGGTCGCGGATATATCGCTGGTAATTGGGGATGTTGTCGGCGTGCCGGCCGTAGCCGAAGAACTTGTAGAACGATTCGTAGTCGGGCAGATGCTTGAGGGCCGCGAGCTTGAGCCGCGTGAGCGACATGTGGTTGGCGTTGAGGTCGACCGCCACGATCCGCTTCGGCTTGTGCACGAGGTAATTGAGAACGTTGCAGCCGCCGCTCGAGATCGTCAGCAGGCTCGAATCGGGGCCGAGTTGCAGGGCCGCCGCATCGACGCGGGGATCCTCCCAGATCTGGTTGTAGACAAAGCCGCGAAACCAGAGCGTGAACATGCGTTCGAGCATGCCCCGGCGGCTGGCGAGTTTGTGGTGGTGGACGGCCTTCTTCAGGCGGACCTTGTTGCCATGATGGGCGGCGATGCTGGCCATGATGCTCGCGGGGGCGGAGGGTGTGATTTGAACGGCGGCAGTCTACCCGGTCTGCCCCCGATCTGTCAGGGAAGCCGCTCGCCGGCCGCGGCCGGCTGGGCCCCGGCCCGCACCGGAGGCGGGGCCGCGGCATCGATCTCGCCCGCGATGAGGGCGGAGGCGCCGGCAAGTTCGCGGCCCAGTTCCACGATCGCCGTCTCCAGTCCCGACAGCTCCGTTCCCAGTTTCGCCACCCGCTGCTCGAACTTCTTCGCCGTCTGTTCGGCGGCCTGGGCGTCGGCCTGCCAGTTTTTGAGATCGTCGCCAAGATCGTCGGCCTCTCGGGCATGAATTCCCAGTTGGTTCTCGGTGGTCGTCTTGGCCGTCTTCAGCCGTTCGGTCATCGCGACGATGTCGACGATGTCGGAATCGAGCATCCGCCGCATGAACAAGAGGCCCTCGGTCTGCACCTTGGCGGCACCATCCCCGCCGGCCACCGCATGCTCACCGCCACGGATCGCCGTCAGCGGATCGACGAGCGGCCGGCGCGACTCCACTGCGACGATGTCCACCACGCCGTCCTCCTTGAGTTTCTGCGCCGTCTCGAGGTCGAACTCTCCGGTCTGCCCAGACTCGAACTGCGCCGGTTCCCGGCCGGTGATCGGGAAGGAGTGCGGTTCCTTGAACTCAACCTTGGCCCAGTAGCGACCGGGCGTCACGTTTCCCTGCTTGAGGTTCTCGAAGATCTCGGGCAGTTTCTCGTCCGGCACGACCTCGGCATGCTGCCGCACTTCTTCGAGACGCCCTTCGAGATGCTTGAGGAGATCCTCGGGGTCGGTGATCCGCGGTGTGGGCAGCACGGATGCGTCGTCGCCCGGTGTCTCTTCATCCTTCTTCGGACTCAGCGTGTGAAAAGCGAGCCAGGTGTCGTTGGGCAGTGTCTCGTAGACCGAGACCGCCTCGCGGGGCTTTGCCCAGAGCTTGCGGTCGTCGTCCGTCGGCGGAGCGGCCGGAGAAATGGTGACGTTGTTGCCGTTCACGGCATCGACGTGAAACGCCCCCAGGAATCGCCCCTCGTCGGCGATGTCGCCCTGGTCGAAGACGTAGACCTCCGCTCCCGTCACGACCGTCAGCTTCTCGACATCCTCCACCGTGATCGTGCCCGGCCTTCCATCGGTGGGCGGAGTGAACGAGGCGGTGGGCCACGACCGGCCCCCCCACTCGTCCACCCGGTTCCAGACCCGCTGCCAACGGGCCTTCTCCTGCTCGAGCGTGGCGATTGACTTCTGGGCGAGTCCGGCCCCTTCGTTGCCAGCCCCGAGTCCGTCGCGCTCCTTGTCGATCTTCTTCTGATACGTGGCGATGATCTCGCGCCACGCCCGTTCCTGCTGGCCCACCATGCCGGCCAGGAACGTGAAGCCCAGCGCCGCGAGCAGTACCAGGATGCCGGCGGTGATCGTGCCCCAGTTCCAGCCCTGCCGGCCCATGGCAAACGCCACGAGGCCGACGAGAAACACGACCGCGATCACGACCAGCAGAATGATCTCCATGCATCACCATCCCTGAGGGAAATCGGGGGACTCCAAAACCTCGAATTATAGGGAGGCCCCCTCCTCTTCCGACGAGGTCTGTTTCGAGCCGCGGCCCTGGCCGGCTTGAGCGCAGACGCTCCCGGCGTCGCATCCCGTCGACCCGACTGTCGCCCGCGGTGTCGCCCGGCGGCGACATGGCGGCCTGGTTCGGCCGGCCAGCGGGCCACGGGGAACCGCCGTTGTCGGCCGGAAAAAGGCTGTTTTTGTTCTTTTCCGAGGCCCGGGGGCGGTCGGGTGCTGTCGTGGCATCGGGAATGCATGGGAAGTCGGGGTCGCACCTGCGGATTCACCGAACCGACCCGAAAGGACTGCCATGAGCCGCTCCCTCGCCCCCCCCGCCCCCCCTGCCGCCAAGCCGCGGAAGGGGAAGGCCGCCAGCCCTCGCAAGCTCGGGGCGATCGACGACCCCATCCGTTTGTACCTGCTGCAGATGGGCGGAATCCCTCTGCTCACCCGCGAGACCGAGGTGTCGAGCGCGCGGCGGATCGAGAAATGGCGACGGCAGTTTCGCGACACGATGCTTGGCAACGACCTCGTCCTCGCTGGCGCCGTGCAGTTGCTCGAGCAGGTGCTTGCCGGCAAGCTCCGTCTCGACCGCACGATCGAGGTCTCCGTCACCAACACGAGCGAAAAGAAGCGGACGCTCAAGCGGCTCGTCCCGAACCTCGAGACGCTCCGCCGGCTCGAGCAGGAAAAGAAACAGCTCTTTCGGATCGCGATGTCGCGGAAGGTGCCGCTCGCGAAGCGGCGCGAGGCCTGGCGGCAACTGGTCCGGAAGCGGAGCAAGGCGGTGCGGCTCGTCGAGGAGTGCAACTTGCGGATCCAGCGGCTCTACCCGCTGCTCAAGCGGCTGCGCGGCGTTGGCGACCGACTCGAGGCCATCCAGGCCCAACTCCAGGGCATGGGCAGGGCAGCCGCAGACCGGCGGCTGGCCGAGCCGCTCCAGCAGGAACGACGGAAGCTCCTGCTCGGTGTCCGCGAGAGCACCCGCACGCTCAAGCGGCGGCTCGACCGGCTCGAAGACCTCCAGGGCCGCTACGACGCCGCCAAGCGGGATCTTGCCGCCGGCAACCTGCGGCTCGTGGTGTCGATCGCCAAGCGCTACCGCAACCGCGGCCTCTCGTTCCTCGACCTGATTCAGGAGGGCAACTCCGGCCTGATGCGGGCCGTCGATAAGTTCGAGCACGCCCGCGGCTTCAAGTTCTCGACCTACGCCACCTGGTGGATCCGGCAGGCCATCACCCGCGCGATCGCCGATCAGAGCCGCACGATCCGCGTGCCCGTGCACATGGTCGACACGATGACGAAGATGCGCAATATCGCGAAGCAGTTCCGCCAGGAGCACGGCCGGGAGCCGGCGGTGGAAGACCTCGCCCGGATCGGCGGCCTCACGATCGACGAGGCCACCTGCGTGTGGCGGATGTCGCGGCAGCCCGTCTCGCTCGACCAGCCGATCGGCGACAGCGACGAGGCCGGCGTGGGCGACATCATCAAGGACCACCGCGAGGATGACCCGCTCAAGGGCATCAACGAGCAGTCGCTCCGCGCCTCGATCGGCAGGGCGCTCGAGGGGCTCACCTACCGCGAACGCGAGATCCTGCGCATGCGATTCGGCCTCGCCGACGGCTACAGCTATACGCTCGAGGAGGTGGGCACGATCTTCTGCGTGACCCGCGAGCGGGTGCGGCAGATCGAAGCCAAGGCCGTCGAGAAGCTCCGCCAGCCGGGCGTGCAGCACAACCTGGCGGGCTTCGTCGACGACAGCCTGCTCGAGAAGCTGCGGTCTTGAAAAGTAGACCGCTTCGTCCCGAAGCGGATCTCAAAAACCGCTTCCGAAGGAAGCAGTCTACGTCCGGGTGATACGCTTCCGCTTACGCGTTTTTCGCCTCGTCGAGGGCCTGCTGGAGCTTGGCCTTGGTCTGTACGCCCATGAACTGCTGCACGAGGCGGCCGCCCTTGAAGATCATGATCGTCGGGATGCTGGCGACGTTGTAGCTCATTGCCACGCGGTTGTTTTCGTCGACATTCACCTTGCCCACGCGGAACGTGCCGGCATTTTCAGCGGAGAGTTCCTCGATCGTCGGTCCGATCATGCGGCACGGGCCGCACCAGGGCGCCCAGAAGTCAACCAGCACCGGCACCTGTGAATCGAGCACTTCCTGCTGAAAGTTGTCGTCAGTGAATTCGAGCGCCTGTCCCATCGTCGTGAACTCCTTCCGTTTCAATAAGCCCGCCGAAAGGCCACAATGCCGGGCGGGACGGACGAGTATATCCCTGCCCGCCGTTTCCGGCACCTTTTTTCGCCCGGCATGCATTGGCCATGACAAAAGACTCTCCGCTCGACCCCCATGCAGACGGCCACATGAACCATCATGCCATCCATCTGGGCAACGCCTGGGAGCCGCCGGCGAATCCCGCCGGTGCGTGGGAGCGAACGTTCGGCCGGCCGTCCGGCGTGGAGCCGGGCGACCGCGTGCTCCTCGTCTGCGAGCGAGGCGACGCGGCCCCGCGGCCCCTGCTCCGGCTCACGCTCAATTCCATCCCGCTTCCGCCGATTGGCGACGCTGCGGCTCGCTGGGAGCACGACATCACTCCCCTGCTCCGCGAACGCAACGAGTTGGTCACGCAGTCCGAGCCGGCCGAAGGACCACCGGCGGTGGACCGGCACGGTCGCGCGCCGCTGCCGGAGGCATGGGGAAGGCTGTGCGTCGTGATCGTGCCGCGCTGACTGTCGTGCGGCGGATCGGATTGACATTGCCGGTCCGCGGTCGTTACCTACAGCGATGGAGCCGGAAGGTGATCCGGTTTCGTCGTCCAATAAATGAGGTGACGCATGTCGGTCATACGAGTGGGAAGTACGAGCAATTACGCCGACGGTTGGGCGCTTGCATTCGGCAAGGCCGCGAAGCCCGCCGCCAAAAAGGCCAAGCCTGCCAAAAAGGCCAAGGCCAAGAAAAAGCGCAAGTAG
>JBIIOK010000018.1:0-28438 GCA_044336985.1 Pirellulales bacterium
CCTAGCCGGCGCCGAGTTCGCGGGCCCGCGCGGCGGCCGCCACCACGGCGTCGATCACCGCTCCCCGCACGCCGCGCTGTTCGAGCACGGCGAGGCCGGCGATCGTGGTGCCGCCGGGACTCGAGACCCGGTCTTTGATCTGCGCCGGGTGCTCGCCCGTCTGCTCGAGGAGTGCCGCCGTGCCGGCAAACGTCTCCACCGCCAGCGCCAAGGCCAGCGGCCGCGGCAGCCCCGCTTTTACTCCGCCGTCGGAGAGCGCCTCCACGAGCAGCGCGACGAAGCCCGGGCCCGATCCCGAAAGGCCGGTCACTGCGTCGAGCAGACCTTCGTCAACCTCGTGCACGTGCCCTACGGCGCCGAGCAGGTCGGCCACGCGGCGGCCCGTTTCCGCCGGCACGTCGTCCGCTCTGCAGACGACCGACACACCCTTGCCCACGAGGCACGGCGTGTTCGGCATCACCCGCACGATCCGGTTCGTGCCCAAGAGCGCGGCGAGCTTCGCCATCGGCAGGCCCGCCACGATCGAGACGACGACCGAGCCGCTCGAGAGCGACGCGGCGATCTCTCGGCAGGCGACCGCCGCCTGCTGCGGCTTCACAGCGAGAAATACGATCGGCGCGGCGGCCGCGGCATCCGGGCCGGTTGCAGCGAACCGCACGCCCGGCACCCGGGCGGCCAGCCGCTCGCGGGCCACATCGCTCGGGTCGTAGATGGTGATCCGTTGGGCATCGACAAGCCCCGCGCGGCAAAAGCCCTCCGCGAGCGACAGCGCCATCTGGCCGCCCCCGATGAAGGCGACACCCGTGTCGAGAGCGGAATGGCTCATGGCTTTTTTTCTCCGAGATCCTTCTCCAGCCGGTCGAGATCGAGCGTCGAGACCCACAGCTGGCTCGCGCCGCGGCCGCCGCCACCGTCGCGGCTCGCGGTCCACATCAAAAGTGTGCCGTCGGGCGAAAACGATGGCAGCACGTCGGCCCCCTCGTGGTCGGTGATTCGCAGCGGTTCGCCGATGCGAAAATTTCCGTCGCCGGCTGGTGGCTCGTAGCGGGCGATCCAGAGATCGTAGTTGGGCCGCTTCGTCGGATCGGCATGGTCGGCACCGGTCCAGATGAGCCAAGGCTTCGTCGGGTGCCAGTAGGGCGCCCAACGGACCCCCTTTCCGCTCGTGAGGGCCACGTCGCCGGTGCCGTTGGCCCGCATCACGTGAATCTGCAGCATGTCTTTTTCGACGCGATCGGTGCGGTAAGCGATCCAGCGGCCGTCGGGGGAAAAGAACGGACCGCCGTCGTAGCCGGGCTGGTTCGTGAGCTGCCGGACGTTCCCTCCGTCGGCATCCATCACGTAGATGTCGGGATCGCCGTCGCGGTCGCTCACGAAGAGCACCTGCCTGCCATCGGGCGAATAGGAGCACTCGGCGTCATAGCCCTTCGCGGTCGTGAGCCGCGTGAGGTCGGTGCCATCGGGCCGCGCCGAGAAAATCTCCATCTCGGGATCGAAGTCCCACTGGTAGCGTCGGCGCCGACCCGTCTTCGCATCCTCTTCGGCCTGGGCCCGGGCCGCCTGCTCGGTCTTGTCGAGCGCGGGGTCGAGGTGGCTCGAGGCGAAGAGGATCCGCGCGCCGTCCGGAGAGAACCAGCAGCAGGTGGTGCGGCCGCGGCCCGTGCTCACCCGCAAAGGGACCGCAAGCCTTGGCTCTCGCGGGTCGAAGGGCTGCACGTAAATCTGATAGAAGGGGTAGCCCTGCGGCACGCCCTGGTAACAGATCCGCCGCGCGTCGGGCGCGAAGTAGCCCTCGCCAGCCTTCACGAGGCCGTCGGTGATCCGGACAGGGGGGGAGAAATAGGTGCTTTCGAGCGGCGACTGCTCGTCGCTCCACGCCCTTCCGCCGGGGCTGGTGACGAGCCACGCCGCCCAAACGAGGGCGGCGAACAGATGCGGGTTGAAGGTTTTCATGGCGGCCACCAGTATAGGGCGCGAGGCCATTCCTTCGAGGAGCTAGAGCGGCATGAAGATCTACACCAAGACCGGCGACGCCGGTGAGACGGGGCTCTTCGGCGGGCCACGCGTCCGCAAGGACCACGCGCGGATCGATGCCTTCGGCACCGTCGACGAGCTCAACAGCCACCTGGGCCTTGTCCGCACGCTCCCCGCGGCCCGCGATCTCGACACGCTCCTGCGGCGGATCCAATGCGAGCTTTTCGACCTGGGCGCGGAGCTCGCGACGCCCGGCGACGCGGCCGAGCGGATCGGCATCCAGCACGTGGAGGCGATCGAGCAGGCGATCGACCGCTACGAGGCCCATCTCGAGCCGCTCAAGTGTTTCATCCTGCCGACGGGCACTCCCCTCTCCGCCACGATCCACGTGGCCCGCACGGTCTGCCGTCGCGCCGAGCGGCGGGTCGTGGCCCTCGCCTCGCAGCTCGACACGGTCATCCCGTCGAACGCCATCGAATACTTGAACCGCCTGGGGGACCTCCTGTTCGTGCTGGCACGCCACGCCAACAAACAGGAGAATGTGTCGGATGACCCCTGGCATCCGGCCTGACACGAGCGCGGCAGTCTCCCGTGCGGCGACCGCAGTCGTCGCGCTGAAGCAGCGGATCGCCGCGCAGCATGCCGCCGGTGCGCCGGGCGCGCAGACCTGCGGCCTGGCTACCGACCTCTGCGACGAGATCGTGCGTGACGTATGGCAGGGCATTCTCGCGTCCCTGCCGGCGGATGATGCTGCGGCGATCGAACGCCATGCGGCGCTCGTCGCCCACGGCGGCTATGGCCGCCGCGAGATGGCGCCCGATTCCGACGTCGATCTCATGATCCTTCACGACGGCCGGGCGGCGAGGCTCGTGGCGGATCTCGCCCGTCGGCTCCTGCAGGAGCTCTTCGACGCCGGCCTTCAGGTGGGGCAGAGCGTCCGGACCGCGGCCGAGGCGGCCAGGCTCGCGGCCGGCGATGCGACGATCTACAGCACGCTCACCGAGTGCCGCCTGATCGCCGGCAATCCTGAGTTGCCGGAGCGGCTCGCAACGCGGCTTGCCTCCCTCGCCCGGCGGTCGTCACGGCGGCTGATCGAGCGGCTCGTCGACGCGCGGCGCGAGGAGGCGGAGAAGTTTGGGCAGACGGTCTCGCTCCTCGAGCCGAACGTGAAGCGTTCGACCGGGGGCTTGCGAGACATTCAGCTCGTGCGCTGGCTGGGATTCACGGTCTGGCGGACGGCGTCGTTCGACGAACTTGCGCACATGGGGGCGCTGTCCCGCCGCGACGCCGACAGCCTCCGCGACGCGGCTGAATTTATTCTGCGACTGCGGAACGAATTGCACCTCGCCGCCGGCAAGGCGAATGACGACCTGACGCGGGACGAGCAGGTGCGGATCGCCGCCGCCCGCGGCATCGAGTCGCAGGACGGCCTGCTCGGCGTTGAGCGGTTCATGCGCGAGTATTTCCGCCACACGCGGCAGGTGGCGCGGGTGCTCGAAGGGGTGGTGCAGCGTTGCCGGCGCCGCCCGCGGTCGCGGCGATTCGTCTCGGGGATCGTCGGACACCGGGTCGATGGACTGTTTCGGGTGGGCCCCGGCGATGTCGGCGCCCTGCCCGGACGCGAGGCGGCCGTGGCCGCCAATCCCGCGCTCGTCGTGCGGCTGCTCGAGCTCTCCATGCTCTACGAGATGCCGGTCGAGCCCGAGACCTGGGAGGCGGTGCGCGAGGCCGCCGAGTCGCTCCCTTCCGATGCGGCCGGCGCCGACACGACAGCCGCGTTCCTCGCGCTGCTCGGCCGGCCCGGCCGGCTCGGCGGGCCGCTGCGGCGGCTCCACGAGGTGGGGCTGCTCGAGCGGATCATTCCGCAATTCGCCCACGCCCGGCACCTCTTGCAATTCAACAACTACCACAAGTTCACGGTCGACGAGCACTGCATCGTGGCCGTGGAGCGGGCGCTCGACTTCGCCGTCGACGAGGGCTGGCTCGGGGCCGTCTGGCGGCAGATCAATCGCAAGCGGACGGTGATCCTCGCGCTCTTGATCCATGATCTCGGCAAGGGCTTCGTCGAGGATCATAGCGAGCTCGGCGCGCGGATGGCCCGCGACGTGGCGGCGCGGCTGGGGCTCCCGGCCGACGAGGCGGCCATCATCGAATACCTCGTGCTCAAGCATCTCAACATGGCCCACATCGCGTTTCGGCGCGACATCGGCGACTCGAGCATCGTGGTGCGGTTCGCCTGCGACGTGGGGTCGCCCGAGGTGCTGCGGATGCTCACGGTGCTCACGGCCGCCGACGTGGGCGCGGTGGGGCCGGGCACGTGGACCCGCTGGAAATCCGACCTGCTCGGCGACCTGTATTTCCGCACGCTCGCCTACCTCGACGGCGAGAGCCCGTCGGTGGCGGCGGAGCGGCACGGCCGATCGCTCGCGGCGCTGCTCGAGGCGCTCGCAGCCGACGATCCGATCGCGCGGCTCGCGCGTGAGCTGCCGCCCTCCTACCTGCGCGACACGCGGCCCGACGAGATCGTCGAGGAGCTGCGGCAGCTCGTGCGGCTGCCCGACCGCGGCATCTTCACCGCGGCGCGATGGCAGCCGGAGACGGCGACCGTGGCCGTGACCGTGGGCACGCGGGAGAGCGTGGCGCCCGGCGTGTTCCACCGGCTCACCGGCGCGTTGACGAGCCAGCGGCTCGAGATCCTCGCGGCCGACATCCACACGCTCTCTGGCGGGCTCGTCATCGATCATTTCGTGGTCCGCGACCCCGACTTCTCGGGCGAGCCGCCCACCGAGCGGCTCGCCGAAATCGCGGCGGCGATCCGCGCCGCGATCAAGGCCGACGCCCCGCCGACGTTTTCGCGGCTCTGGAATCCATTCGCGCCGCTGCCGCTTGCGGCGGCACGCGCCCCGACCCGCGTCCTCTTCGACAACGAGAGCTCCGTTGAGACCACGATCCTCGAGGTCTTCGCCCACGATTCCGCCGGGCTCCTCTACGCCATCGCGAAGGTGCTCTTCGAGGCCGGCCTCTCCGTGCGCGCGGCGAAGATCGGCACGTATCTCGACCAGGTGGTCGATGCCTTTCACGTGACCGATGCCGCCGGGAGCAAGGTGGTGGACGAGACGCGGCTCGCGGAGATCCGTCGGGCGATCGAGCGAGTGGCGTCGCCACCGCTGGGCCCCGGTGGCGCTAGCCCGGTGTCCCCCACGGTCGGTTTCTGATGAGGGCGACCGTGCGGCGGGTCTCCTCCGCGGGCGTCATCGCGAGCGCCAAGGCCTGCCCCGCCGACGCGATCGCGCGGCATTCGTCGGAATGGCCGCGGCACCATTCGATCCGCTCGACGAGGTCGGAGAGATCGACGGCGACCGGCACGTAGTGCCGCCAGGGCTCGAGGCGGTCGTAATACCACTGGCGGAAGCCGAGGGGTGAGGCGACCTTGATGACGCAGCAGCCGTAGAGCAGCCGGATGAAGAGGTTCGTGAACGCGTTGGCGTTGCCATCGATGTCGATCGCAAATTGCCGGCCGAGCCACGATTCTTCGGGGAGCGGATCGCCGGCGATGCCGGCCCGACCGTAGGCCGCCGCCACGTCGGCGGGAAGGCCGCGGCCCGGCACGATCCGGGCATCAGCCCGCAGGCGGCCGTCACCCTGCGCGAGCAAGAGGCACAGGCGAACCCGCTGCCGCAGATCGGCGTCGTGCGGCTGCATCGTCGCATTCGCGAGGAGACCGAAGCCCGTCGGGCTGCCGCGCCACACAATCGCGTCGTCGCGGTCGGCAAAGGCCGGCGCCGTCGCGGCCTGCCGCCGCTGCCGCGCGTAGCCGTTGCTCGACTGGAAGCCGCGGTCGGGCACGAGGAGCGTTTCCGGCAGGTTCGAGCAGAACCCCAGCAGCCGGCCCGATTCATGCACGGAGTCGCCAAGGTCGGCCCGCCACTCGCCGTCGACGACCTCGGGATGCGAGAGCAGATGCACGAACACGCCGAGCCTCCTCCAGGCCGTCGAGAAGCCGCTGCGGCCCGCGAGCCAGGATGTGTCGGCCTCGATCGCGGCCAGCCGGCCGCCCCGCTTCCGGATCGTTACAACGCTCGCCGTCTTCGGCCCATCGCTCCCGCGGCCGTGGATCGGCAGCAGGAACCGTGGCAGGCGGCCATGCAGGCACCGCGCGGCCCGCCATGCCAGCGCGAGCCGCTTTGCCGGTGCGAACAGCCCGTGCAGACGCGCGGAGAGTCCGGTTGGGAGACGGGTTTTCAAGTCATCCGGTCAGATGTAGGTGTTGATCAGGTTCTCGAAGAGTTCCTGACGGCCGCTCTTGCACGGCTCCGCCTCGCCCTTCTTGAGCATCTCCTGCTCGAGCGACTTGAGGCTCTCGCTGCCCGACTCGATCCGCTTGCCGAGCGGGCTCGACCAGGATGCATACCGCTCCTCGACGAGCTTCTGGAGCGCGCCGTCGGCCCGGATCGCCGCGGCGATCTTGAGCCCGCGGGCGAAAGCGTCCATGCCGCCGATGTGGGCGTGGAAGAGATCGACCGGCTCGAAGCTCTCGCGGCGGACCTTGGCGTCGAAATTCACGCCGCCCGGGGCGAGACCGCCGTACTTGAGGATCGAGTGCATGATCTGCGTCGTCAGGTAGATGTTCGTGGGGAATTGATCCGTGTCCCAGCCCACGAGCGTGTCGCCGGTGTTGGCGTCGATCGAGCCGAGGAAGCCCTGCATGCCGGCATATTCGAGCTCATGCTGCATCTCGTGGCCGGCGAGCGTGGCGTGATTGGTCTCGATGTTCATCTTCACGTGCTTTTCCAGGCCATAGGAACGCAGGAAATTGATGCACGTCGCCGAGTCGAAGTCGTATTGGTGCTTCATCGGCTCGCGGGGCTTGGGCTCGAAGTAGAACTGGCCGGTGAAGCCGATCTCCTTCGCGTAGTCGACCGCCATGTGCATGAACTTCGCAAGGTGGTCGATCTCCCGCTTCATGTCGGTGTTCCAGAGGCACTGGTAGCCCTCGCGGCCGCCCCAGAAGACGTAGCCCGCGCCGCCGAGACGGTGCGTGACTTCCATTGCCTTCTTCACCTGCGCAGCGGCGTAGGCGAAGGTCTCGACGTTGGGGCTCGTGGCCGCGCCGTGGACATACCGCGGATTGCTGAAGAGGTTGGCCGTGCCCCAGAGCAGCTTCTTGCCCGACCGCTTCTGGTGCTTCTCGAGCGCGTCGGCGACGGCGTCGAAATACTTGTTGCTCTCGGCGAGCGTCGCCCCCTCGGGCGCCACGTCGCGGTCGTGGAAGCAGTAGAAATCGCAGCCGAGCTTTTCGAGGAACTCGAAGGCCACGTCCACCCGATTGAGCGCCGCCTTCAGCGGGTCGCTCTCGGTCTCCCAGGGGCGGACCATCGTGCCGGGGCCGAAGGGATCGCCGCCGGTGCCGCGCATCGTGTGCCAGTAGGAGACGGCGAACCGCAGGTGATCCCGCATCGGCTTGCCTTCGACGAGCGCGTCGGCGTCGTAATGCCGGAAGGCCAGCATGTTCTTCGTCGTGGGCCCCTCGTACTTGATCTTCCCGATGCCCGAAAACGCCTCTGCCATGGAAATCGGCTCCTGCGGTGATTCGTGCGGCCACCCTCGATGGGCCGCGGGGCCATTGGTATACCGCCCCGCGGGCCGTTTGTCGCTACCTACTGCGGCGTGTGGCCCGCGCGAGGAGACGCCGGCCGAAGTCGGGAAACCACTCGATGAGACCGGCCAGCAGGCCGACCTTGCGCGGCATCACGAGTTCGCTCGTGCGGCGGTCGCACGCCGCGAGAATCCTCGCGGCCAGCAGGTCGGGGGCGAGCTGCGAGAGGCTCGTCGTGCCGCCGGGCGCCGCGGCCTCCGCCGGCAGGCCGGCGGCCTTCGCCTCCTCGGCATAGCGGGCGGCGGCACGATCGGCGGCGGGGTCGTCGGCCGCCCGGCGGATCGGCCCCGGCGAGACGAGCAAAACGTGGCCGCCGCGCGGCGCCATCTCGAGCCGCACCGCGTCGACGTAGGCCGCGAGCGCCGACTTCGCCACGCTGTATGGCCCCATGAATGGCATCACGATCTTGCCGGCGAGGCTGCCGATGTAGACGAGGTGGCCCCGCGCCGCGGCCACGTCGTCGGCGACGGCCTGGGTGATCTCGATGGCCGCGAGCAGGTTCGCATCGAGGTATTCCTGGATCGTCTCGCGGGAGGCCTTCAAGATCACCGCCCTGCCCGACCGGCCCACGCAGAAGAAAAGGTCGTCGATCCCGCCGAGCAGCCGGAGCGCCTCCCCGGCGACGCGGCCCCCCTCCCCTGCCCGGCCGAGATCGGCCGCGACGCCGTGCAGCGATGCGATCGATTCCCCCGATCGCTCGCAGGTCTCGAACGCCTGCCGCACGCCGTCGGACGACCTGCCCACGACGAGCACGGCCGCGCCGGCCCGCAGGAGATGCCGCGCGAGGACGAGGCCGAAGCCGGCCGTGCCTCCGGCCACGATGACGCGGCGGTTTTCCCAGTTCGTGTGGGGCATCCTCATTCCTCGCGGGCCTAGCTTCCTCGCGACTGTTCCGGGCCTTGAGGATACACTCACCGATCCTTCTGGTACGCATCCCGCCCCGCCGCCCTCCCTCCACGAACAGGACGCGCACCATGCCTGCCCCTGCCACAGCCCCCCGCATCGTCCGCACGAAGATCGTCGCCACGATGGGCCCCGCCTCGCGGTCCGAGGACTCGATCCGCGGCCTGGTCGAGGCTGGCGTCGATGTCTTTCGACTCAACATGGCCCACGGCTCCATACAAGAGCACCAGGAGACGCTCGACCGGATCCGCCGCGTGTCGGAGGCGACAGAGCGGCCGATCGGCGTGCTCGCCGATCTCGCCGGGCCGAAGATCAGGCTCGGCGAACTGCCCGGCGGGGCGGTGGAATGCATCGAAGGAGCCCACGTCAAATTCATCCGCGGTGCGGAGAGCCGAGACTCGGGGGAATTCACCACGAACTACGCGCCGCTCGTCGACGAGCTCTCCGTCGGCGATTCCGTGATGCTCGCCGACGGCACGATCAGTCTCGTCGTGGAGGAGCGCAACGCCGATTGGGTGCGGTGCCGGGTGATCCAAGGGGGCACGATCCGCAGTCGGCAGGGCGTCAACCTGCCGGGCGTGAAGCTTTCCGTCGCGGCGATGAGCGCCGCCGATTGGCAGCATGCGGAATGGGCGGCGTCGGCGGGCATTGATTTCGTCAGCCTGTCGTTCGTCCGCAGCGCCGTCGAGGTGAAGCTGCTCAAGGAGCTGCTCCGCACCCGCGGCTCGGTGGCCCGCGTCGTCGCCAAGATCGAGAAGCGCGAGGCCATCGACAATCTCGAATCGATCGTCGCAGCCGCCGACGCGGTGATGGTGGCCCGCGGCGACCTCGGCGTCGAGACCGACGTGGCCAGCGTGCCGATGGTGCAGAAGCTGATCATCCGCACCTGCCAGCGGTATCAGAAGCCGGTGATCGTGGCCACGCAGATGCTCGACAGCATGCAGCATGCGAGGCGGCCCACCCGCGCCGAGGCGACCGACGTGGCCAACGCGATCCTCGACGGCGCCGATGCCTGCATGCTCTCCGGTGAGACGGCGATCGGCGATCACCCGCGGCTCGTGGTCGAGATGATGCGGCGGATCGCCAGCGAAACCGAGAAGCAATACCTCGCCGACCGCTGGCATTACCTCGAGGGCCGCTTCCAGGCGGCCCGCGGATCGGCGGGCGTTCCCGTGCAGGAGTTCCTTCCCGCCCCGGAATTTCTCGTCGAGGGGCTGCACCCGATCACGCAGGCCGTGGTCGACGGCGCCAGCCGGATCGCCGGCGAGCTCGACGCCAAGCTCTTCGTCGTGGCGAGTAAGAGCGGACTGACGGCGATCGCGCGGTCGAAACGCCGCGGTGCCGTGCCGACGGTCGGCCTCTCCGACGACCCCGCCACGCTACGGCAGATGGCGCTCTACTGGGGCGTGACGCCGCTGGCAGCCGTGGCGACCACCGACGCGAGCGCCATCCTCGAGCACGTCACCGCCTGGGGACTGCGCGAGGGGCGTCTTCAGCGTGGCGACCGGATTTTGCTGGTGGCGGGTTCCGGTTTCGGAACGGGAGGTCACAATATGGCGCTCGTGCATGAGGTATGACCCATTGAGTCATCGCTCTATGGCGGGGCACCGGCTCAGGGACGGCAGAAGTCTCCTCGCGGAGGCCGCGACGGCCTAACGCTCGTCGAGCTTCAGCCGATCCCTTCGCCTCCCCCGAGTATTCAACAACGCAGCATGTGCACGATCACCATATTGGACAGGAGGTAGAAGGGCAGATGAAAAAGAAGTGTGTGCTGGCTTATTCGGGTGGGCTCGATACGTCGGTGATCCTCGGCTGGCTCATCGAGAAGGGCTATGACGTGATCGCGGTCTACGTTGATCTCGGGCAGCCGTGCGAGGATCGCGAGGCGACGCTCAAGAAGGCACGCGATTGCGGGGCCGTGAAGTCCATGATCGTCGACGTGCGTGAGGAGCTCTGCCGCGACTTCGCCTTTCCGACGATGCAGTGGCAGGCCCGCTACGAGGGCACCTACCTGCTC
This sequence comes from Pirellulales bacterium, assembly GCA_044336985.1. Classification (GTDB taxonomy): domain Bacteria; phylum Planctomycetota; class Planctomycetia; order Pirellulales; family UBA1268; genus RGVT01. Next base: position 10,551 of record JBIIOK010000018.1, read on the forward strand.
GGCACATCGATCGCCCGGCCGCTGATCAGCAAGGTCTGCGTCGAGATCGCCCATCGCGAAGGAGCGACGGTCTACGCCCACGGTGCCACCGGCAAGGGCAACGACCAGTGCCGCTTCCAGCTCGCCGCCGAGGCCCTCGATCCCACGATCACGGTGCTCGCCCCCTGGCGGATCGCCGAATTCCGCGACCGCTTCCCCGGCCGCAAGGAACTGATCGAGTTCTGTGAGCAGAAGAACATCCCCGTGAAGGCCTCGAAGGGGAAGCCCTACAGCTCCGACGAAAACTGCCTCCACACGAGCTACGAGGCCGGCCTGCTCGAGGAGCTCACGACCGACGGCTTTGGCCTCGTCGACTTCGGCATGACGGTCTCGCCGCAGGCCGCGCCCGAAACGCCCGAAACGGTGAAGATCGACTTCGAGAAGGGCCTGCCCGTCCGCGTGAATGGCAAGGGCATGAAGCCCCACGAGATCGTGCTCGCGCTCAATGAGATCGGCGGCCGCAACGGCATCGGCCGGACCGACATCGTCGAGAACCGGCTCGTCGGCATGAAGAGCCGCGGCGTCTACGAGGCGCCGGGCATGACGCTCCTCTACGAGGCCCACCGGCTCGTCGAGCAGATGACGCTCGACCGGGATCTCGTCCATCTCCGCGACCGGCTCTCGCCCGAGGTGGCCGAGATGGTCTATTACGGCTTCTGGTATTGCGCGAAGATGGACGCCCTGCTCGCCTTCATCCGCGAGACGCAGAAGCCCGTCACGGGCACCGTCGAGATCAGCCTCTACAAGGGCAACATGCTCGTGAAGAGCCGCGAGAGCGGCAATAGCCTCTACGACGCCGCGATCGCGTCGATGGAGGGGGGCGGCTCCTACAATCAGACCGATGCCGAGGGCTTCCTGCGAATCCTCGGCCTGCCGCTGCGGGTGCAGGGGCAGGTGCGGCCCCGGTCCTGACGGCCGGCCGTCAGCAGGCTCCGGGTGACCGTGCCATGCCAGCGCTCGTCGAGTCGCTCCGGCTTGCCTGCCTGTTTGCGCGGACCGACGCGCGGCGGCCGGCGTCGTGGCTGATGCTCGCGGCGGCGATCCCGACGGCCTGCGCCACAACCGGCATGGTGGCGCTTGGCGCGGGGGCAGTGCTCGCCGTGGGGGCCATTGGCAATCTGCCGCTGCGGGCCTGCGTTGCGATCGGGCGCGGTTCGCGGGCACCGCTCGTATGGCTCGTCGAACGGGCTGCCTGGCCGGCCGCGGGCCTCGTTGTCGGTGCGATGTTCGCTCCGCCCAGCCCCGGCGCGCCGGGGCTGGCGGCGGCAGCAGGACTCGCTGCCGCCGCGGCCACGTGTTTTGCAGTCAGGCGGCGAGGTTCGCCTGCCGCCGATGCGGCGAGCCTCGCGCTCGTCATCGCGGGCATCGCGGGGGCGGCCGGTGTCATCGGGGCCGCGCAGATTGTGTCGCCGCCGGGAATGCCCGAGTGGGGCGTGGCGATGGCCGTCGCTATGGCTGCCTGGATTGTTGCCGGACTCGTGGCCGCCGGCATCGACTGGCGGCGGCAGGCGGCGGCTGACTGGCTGCACGACTCCGGGCCGCCGCGGACGCTTCGGCTCTGGCTCATCGCGGTCGCAATGGCTTCGGCGCTTGCCGCGATGATCGGCTGGCTCTTTCTTGATCCATCGCGGGCGTCGCTTCTGCCAGTCTTGTCGGTCGGCTGGTTCGTGGCGCTCGCGGTGCCGGAGGCCGCGCTCGGCGATGACGCGACCGCTTCGGGCAGCTGGCGGCGGCTGTGGCGGTCAGCCGCCGGTGTGCCAGCGTGGTGGTTTCCCGCGCGGCCTGGCCGCCTGCGGCAGACGCTCGCCGCGATCGTCACGCCGGCGGCGATCCTCGGCTGGCCGGCACTCGTCGCCGCGGCGCTCGGCGCAGGGGGGGCAGGCGGCATCCGGGCCGCCGCGGTCACGGTCGTCGTGCTCGTCGTCGCGGCCGCGGTTCTGGCAGCGATCGTCGGGGCACTCGCCGCCTTCGGAGCCTCGGCCGAGACCGCGCAGGCCGTGGCCCTGGCCGCGGCGCTCGCTCTGCCGATTGCCGTCGGGCTGGCCGCTGCTCGGCCGCTCGGCGCGACCGGCGGCGGCTTCCAAACGCCCCGGATTGCCGTGGGCACCGCGGCACAATGACATTGAGCAAATTTCCCGTTCCTGCCACACTGTCAGGGACCGAGTCCGTTCAGGAAGCCAGCAACGCAAGCAAGGAAATCCTGGGGTTTAACCCGATAATCCTCGCTCGTTCGTCGGGCTTCCGTGTCAGCGGGGATCAACCTCGTTTTTTCATGCAGATAAAGAAGGAGCTTTCGTCGTGAAGGGAAACATGCTGCTGGGGGCTGTCCTCGGTCTTTTGCTGGTGCCGTCTGCGGCCGCCGCTGGCTCGTTTCCGCCGAGCGAGACGATTTTCCCCGCCACGACCCGGGCCTGGCTGAGCATCGCCAACCCCAAGGCCCTGCGGGCGGCGTTTGACCGCACCGAGTATGGCCAGATGGTGAAGGATCCGGTCATGAAGCCTTTCGTGGAGAGCTTCCGCGAACAGCTGAAAAATGCCGGAAAGCAGCGGCTCGGCAAACTCGGGCTCACGCTCGAGGATCTCGAGAAGATTCCGGGCGGCGAACTCGCCATGGCCGCCATCGAGCCCACCCCGGGGATGCTGGCCTCGCTCCTGCTCGTTGACACGACCGGCAACGAGGCCGAGACGAAGGCGCTCGTCGATCGCATCGAGCAGCGTCTACTCGAGCAGAAGGCTACGAAGGTGGCCGACGAGGCGGCCACGGCCGCGGGTATCAGCACGTTCAAGCTGCCGCCAGAGCCGAACGCCACCGTCGCCCGCGAGCGGCAGGTTTCGTTTGCCCAGGCCCCCTCGGCGCTCATCGTCGGCGACAACGCGGCGATGGTTGCGCAGGTGCTCGCCACGCTCAAGCAGGGCCGCAAGGACAATCTCACCACGCTGCCGGCCTTCCAGGCCGTGGCGACGCGGTGCGGCAAGCAGGTGCCGGCGGCCGCCTCGCCGCTGCGCTGGTTCGTCGATCCGCTGGCCTACGCCAAGGTGTATCAGGCGACCAACCCGCCGCGCGAAAAACGCAAGGGGCCCGACTACGTCGCCATCCTCGGCCGGCAGGGCTTCGACGCCGTCAAGGGGGCCGGCGGTGTCGTCTTCTTCGACGACGGCATCTACGAGGCCCGCCATCACACGCTGTTCTACGCGCCGCCGCTGGCCGGCCGGCAGCCCTTCGCGGCCGACCGCTTCGACCTCGCAGCCCGCATGCTGCAGTTTCCGAATACCGACCGCATCGACCCGCCACAGTGGGTGCCACGCGACGTGTCGAGCTGGGTGGCGATGCAGTTCGACCTCGCCAACGCCTTCAATTCGGCCGAATCCCTCGTCGATGACGTTGTCGGCGAGAAGGGCGTGTTCGACGACGTGATCGCCTCGCTCAAGGAAGATCCGGATGGTCCGCAGATCGACGTCGAGAAGGATCTCGTAGCCTGCCTCGGCAAGCGGGTCTCGGTGATCAGCGACTACTCGACACCGATCACTACCGATTGCGAGCGGCTCGTGATCGCGATCGAGGCGACCGACGCGGAGAAGGTTGCCGCCACCGTCGCCAAGAGCATGGCCACCGACCCCGACATGCAGAAGGTGGAGTCGGGCGGGCATGTGATCTGGGAGATGATCGACCGCTCGATGGCGATTCCGAAGCTCGAGGTCGAGACGCCCGGAGGCGCGATCGCGCACGCCGATGGTGGCGGCGACGACGATGACGCCCACCGGCGCCGCAACCGGCTTCGCGAGCGCGAGGAGAAGCTCCTGCCGCATTCGGCGGTGACCGTGGCCCACGGCCATCTCTTGATCGCCTCCCACCGCGACTTCCTCGAGCGCGTGCTGGCCACCAAGGGGGGCGTCGAGTCGCTCGGCTCCGCGTCCGACTACACGGCCGTCACCACCGAGATGAAGAGGTTCTTTCCGGCGACGACCGCCATGCGGTCGTTTGGCCGGGCCGAAGAGACGGTGCGGCCGGCCTACGAGATGCTGAAATCGGGCTCGATGCCCAAGTCGAAGAGCCTCATGGGCCAGCTGCTCAACGGGCTCCTCGGCGACGGCAAGGAAGGCAGCGTGCGGTCTCAGAAGATCGACGGCAGCACGCTGCCCGACTTCGAGCTCATTCGCCGCTACTTCGGCACGGTCGGCCTGGGCATGGAATCGGTCGCCGACGGCTGGTACCTGGCCGGCATCGCCCTGCCTCGCAGCCAGCAGGAGCCCGAGGTGGCCCGCACGCCCGCCACGCCGGTCGGGCGGTAGTGTCCGACAGGCTGAAGCCTATCCTACTGGGACTCCACGACTGCCCAGAAGGGGTGTTGGCGGTCGCCGCGGAGCCGCAGGTCTTCGAGGAGCACGTCCACGTCCGGTTCGATGCCGTCGCGGTCGAGCTTTCGGCCGTCGAGCGTGACGGAGATCGGCCGGCTGAAATCGACGAGCTCTGGTGAAATCCAGATCTTCACCCGCTCGGCGCCGCAGCGAACCGCGATGCTGTTGCCCGGTGTCGTCTTCGCCTCGATCGAGAGCGGGCGAAAGCCCGGTGCCGGAGGCCACTGGGCGGGCAGGACGACCGTCTTCGGCGGTGCGCCCGCGAGTTCCACCCACCAGAAGAAGCGGTCCCACGGCCGCATCGCGACGACGTCGATCGACGGCGGAAAGAACATCCGCTGCTTGCGGCTCATCCAGTCGAAGATCCGCAGCAGCTCATCGGAAAAGTGCTCGTGCCCGCGGCCGCGGTACTCCACGTAGGTGGCGTCAAACCCCTTCGTGAAGTAGCGGTCGAGGTCCATGCCGTTGCGGCCCATGAGGGCGGAGTCGAGTTCTCCGGCGACGACGTAGATCGGCAGCGTGCGGGCGTTGTGCCAGTAGTGATTGACGTATTTCCCGGCGGCGGGCGAAATCGCCACGAGCCCTGCCCAGAGGTCAGGGTGGGCCAATGCGATATCCCACGCCGCGTCACCGCCGAGCGAGTGCCCAGAGAGAAACACCCGGTCGCTGTCGATCGAGAACCGTTGCTGGGCGGCCCGCAGGGAGTCGAGCACCGCCGCATGCTCGCGGGCCGAGTAGCCGTAGGCGGGCTTGCCGGCGGCCGCCCACGCGGGGGCGATGACGATCGCGCCATGCCGCGCCGCCTGCCCGCGGCGGATGCCATCGGGGCCGGTCTGCCCCGCCCACCACTCGATCTGGTTGAGCGGCGTGGACCAAGCGGAGTGCAGCGTCACGATCGCCGGGTAGCGACGCAGCGGGTCATATTCGGGGGGGAGTTGCACCGCGCAACGCACCGGCGGCTCGCCGTCGCGGGCCGGCAGTTCAAGCTCGTGGAGCCCCGGCGCGAGCGCCGCTGGCGGATCGAACGGGGGCCGCATCTGTCGGGCGAGGCTGGCGATCGTGGCCGGTGCGAAGGCCTCCTCGCCGCCGAGCTTCGCGCGCAGCCGCTGGCGAGCCTCGGCATCGTCCTCCCGCAGGTAGTCGCGGAGCAGGTCGCGGACCCGCGCGGCCGAGATCACCAGCTTCAAGTTGTCGGTGGCGTCGGCGGCCCCTTGCAGCCAGCTGGAAATCGCGATGGCCAGCGCGCGGTCGGCGGGGAGCGTCGGGTCGGTGCCGAGCCGGTCGAACGCTGCAAGCCGGTCCAGCGAAGAGAACGAGAGTTCGCGGCCGATCTCCTCGACGATTCCCGCCGCGGGCGAGTCGCTCCCCGCATCGGCGGTGGCCGCGAGCCGCCCGCGGATCGCCTCGACGAGCCGGCGGGCCCGCTCCTGTCGCTCGCGGTAGGCATCGCGTGCCTCGCGCACCGCTTCGACCACCTCGCCACCGGCATCGGCGGCCGGAAAATCGGCGAGCAGCCGCATGGCAAGGCGATCCTGGCCGGCCCGGCTCCGCATCAGGATTTCGTCGAGCAGCTTGGCAGCGGCCAGTTCCGCAAGCCCCTTGCGCTCGGCCGAAAGGTTCGCGAGATCGGGAAAGGCCGCGAGCACGGCGTCGAGTTCCTGGCGGGCGTCGTCGTAGCGCTCGGACTGCAAGAGCAGACGCACGACCCGCAGCCGCTGGTCGGGATCCGTGCGGTCGATGTGCTGCTCGATGACCCGCCGCAGGACATCCCGCGGGATCGACGACGTGGCGACCCGCATGTCGAGGAGCACCGGATGCTCCGTCGCGATTCCCTCCACGCTCGTCCAGCGCGGCGTGATCCGCGTGATGCCCTGCACGAGGTCGACACGGCCGGAAGCCGTGGAGAGGCCGATGACCCGCCGGCCGAATTCGTCGAATGGCGTTGTCTCCGCGATGCCGCCGACGGCCGTCACCCGTCGGCCGCCCTCGGGCACACGCTGGGGGATGTCGATCCGCTCGAGTCCGGGCCCTGGCGCCGATTCCTCCACCTTCACGACCCGCCGCTTGGAGACCATCGTGCGGGTGAGTTCGTCGTCGCACATCAAGATCGGGGTGCCGGTGGGGTTGCCGCGGGCGGCTTCGATCGCCGGGTCGAGGGCCACGCCGGGCAGCATGACGAAGCGGCCCTCGAGCGCGCGTCCGTCGGCCAGTTCGACCCGATCCGCCGCCGCCCGTGGAGTCGCCAGGCCGCCGGCCAGAAGGAGGGCCGGGATGAGCAGGAGGCGGGGCAAGGGCCGGGGGCGTCGCTGGGGCATCGTTCCAGTGTAGCGCGAGGCGGTGTTTCTTGACGATGGCACCGCCACCGTCGCACAATCCATCGGCAACTTCGACTACGGCAGCTTCGACCACCTGAGGAAAATCTGGCTCATGCGAGGAGTGTTCAGGCGAATCCTGCTGATCGGCGTGGCCTCCTCCCTGCTCCTTCCCGTGGCGATGTCGGTCGTCTTCGGCCTGGGAACGCTGCTCGACTCGCTCGGCGACGAAGCCGGCGGCGCCGTGTGCGGCCGCGTGGCGCTCGGCTTGGCCGCGCTCTGGCTCACGGCGGTGATCGCCACCGCGGTGGCCAGCGGCGTTTCCGCGCTCGACCAGCCTCCCGCCCGCCCGCCGCGATACCAGCGGCCGCGGCGGCTCCCGGAAACGCCCGGGCGGGGGCCCGGCGATGCCGATTGAATTCCGCTGCACGGGATGCCGGGCGAAACTGCACGTTCCCACCCGCTGGGGCGGCACGACGGTCCCCTGCCCCAAGTGCCAGACCCGCGTCGTGGTGCCGGGCGTGGAACGCGGCGAGGCCAATCCCAAGACGACGTTCGAGACCCGCGAGGTCGAGAAGTCGATCGCCGCGCTCGAAGCAGCGCCGGGAGGCTCGTTCGCCGACCCGGGTTTTCAGCTGCCGGATGCCCTTGATGCAGCCGGTGCGGCGAATGCCGAGGATGCGGCGGTCGCCGTTCCTGCGGGAGTGACACTGCCCAGTTGGGCGATTTATGCTCTCGTGATCCTCGTGCCCGCGGTCGGTATCGTGTCGTTTCTCCTGGGCGCGGCATTCGGCGGACCGTGGATCGGCCTCGCCCGGCACTGATGCCGGGGTTCGAAGCGGAGAATCGGGCAATGCGACGAGTCGCAACGGTCATCGCGATGGTGGTCATGCTGTCGGTGGCGACGGTCGCTGCGGCGGAGCAGCCCGCGAGGGTGAAGGCCAACAAGAGCCCGGAAGCGAAGGCGTTTCTCGGCGCCCGCCCGGCGAACGCCGGCGGACCGGACACGGTGATTTTTTCGAAGCAGGTCGCCCCGATCCTTAGCAGGCACTGCGGTGGCTGCCACATGAGCCGGAGCCGTGGCGGCTTCCAGATGACGTCTTATGAAGGGCTCATGAAGACGGGCGTCGTGCAAAAGGGAATGGCCGGTGCGAGCCGCCTGATCGAGGTCATCGAGTCGGGCGACATGCCGCGCGGCGGCGGCAAGGTGCCACCAGCGGATCTTGCCACGCTCAAGCGCTGGATCGACGCGGGCGCCGGCTGCGACGTCGACCCCGCGGCTGGAATCGCCGAACCCGCCGGAACGGCCGCCGGCGCGCCGCCTGCGGCGATCCCGATCCGACCTGCGGCGTTGAAGCCGGGGGATGTCTCGTTTGCTTACGAAGTCGCGCCGGTGCTGCTCAAGAACTGCAGCGGCTGCCATGACGACGAACGACCCGAGGAGGGCTTCTCGGTGACGACGTTCGCGCGGCTCATGCGCGGCGGCGAAAGCGGTCCCGCGATCCTCGCCGGCAAGGGGGCGGACAGCCTGCTTGTAAGAAAAATCAAGGGCATGAACATCGAAGGGCAGCGGATGCCGATCGGCAAGCCGCCGCTCCCTGCGGAGACGATCGCGATCGTCGAAAAATGGATCGATCAGGGGGCGGGACTCGACCTGCTCTCCCCGCAGGAACGGCTTTCGGCGATTGCGTCGGCGGGCCGGATGCGAAGCATGTCGCACGAGGAGTTGAGTGAGTTTCGCCTGGCAGCGGCGCGGAAACTCTGGCGCCGGGCGATCCCGGACGAGGATCCGGCGGTCGAAAAGCGGGGCGACCTGCTCGTCGTCGGCAACCTCGAGCCGGCGCAGGCGACGCTGGCCGCCGATGCCGCGGCGACGGCATGGGCCAAAGTGCAGCGGCTCCTCGCCGACGGCCAGAAGCCTCTCGTGAAGGGCGGAACCGTGGTCTACGTGTTTGCCAAGCCGTTCGACTACTCGGCATTCTGGCAGGTGGCGCTCGCCGACGAGCGGCCCAAGGGGCTCAGGGGAAATGCCGGGGTCATCGATGAAATCGCCTACGGAGCGCTGGTGATGCCGGAGGCCGGCACCGGCGGCAAGGAGGGCGACTTCGCCGCCGACCTCGAGGCGCTCACGGCCGAGCAGCTCGCGGCCGCGGCATTTCTCGTGCGGGGCGCCCCGGCCTGGTTCGCCAGCGGCGCCGGCAGAATGGTGGCCATGAAGGCGGCCCCCAAGGCCCCGGTGGTGAAGGCATGGCGCAGTGAGACCGCCGAACAACTGCAGCGGCTCGGCGGCGCGCCCGCCGATTACCTTGGCGATCAGGCCGACCCCGTGGCGGTGGCGGCGATCGGCGGTGGATTCGTCCCCGCGTTCGTGAGATCGGAGGCGAAACTTGCCGGCCTGATCAAGTCGCTCGACGCGGGAGCCACGTTCGACACGGCCTTCGCCGAAGCCTTCAAGGAACCGCCCCAGGCGATCTACGCGTGGTGGGCCGGCAGAGCGTCAAAAAAGATGGCAGGGAGCGGGCGGCGATAAGTTTTCCACCGCAATGCCGTGGCGCCGGGGAATGCGGAGAGCTCGTCGATAAAAAGACGGGGGTGCCTTGGATTCCGGGGCATGTGATCCGAGCGACGACGGACGAGCCGTCGCCTCCGGCTATACACGCGACCGAAGCCATTGATCGGCCCCCAACGAGCCTCGTTAAGAGCTCACCGGCATGGTTCGACGCAGCACGAACATGGCAGAAAACTTATCGCCGCACGCTCCTTCCAAAATACTAGTGTAGAGCGCAACTCGATTTGGTGTAGCACCGGCTCCGGGGCGGCAGAAGTCGCGTCGCGGTGGCCCTCGAAGACTCGGTCCAAATGCTCCGCGAGCTTCCGCCGACCCCCTCGCCTCGTCACCTGGATCCCGTCAGCCGTCGAAGGCGTCGCGGCCGAGTGGCTCCATCGACTTGGTATTGCGCTCGACGGCGAGCACCACCGTCTGCCGCTCCACACCGTCGGCGGTCCTGGCGATGATCGGCAGCACCTGTCGCTTGTTGGGCAGATCGACCCGCACCCGGAACGTGCCGTCAGGCTGCACTTTCACCGGCTCGCCCTGAAGCGTCACGTAGGAGCCCGGCTGGGTGGCCCCGTAGACGATCATCTCGGCATCGACCTCCAGCTGGAAGTCGGTCGTCCGCTCGGCATCGGAATCCGAATCCGAGGCCGAGCGGCGCGAGGCCGGCGGGCCCATCGGACGACGCAGCCGTTCCTCGAAGAGTTCCTGAAGCTCGGTGCTGTTGTTCTCGGGCGAGAAGCCGCCGCTCATCGAGTAGATCTTTTCGCAGTTGGCAGCGATGTCGCCCCAGTGGGAGTCGAGGGTGTCGCACTGCGATCCGGCGGGCGTCGAGACGGCGTTGCTGCGGGCCAGCGCGTGGAAGCGGCCTGCCGGCGTGGCGTAGCCGATCTCGACGCGGCAGCGGAGTGGTTCGCGGATGTCGATGAACCAGTTCTTCACGCCGCCGTGGACGGGAATCGTGCGGACCACCCGCTCCGACGGCGAGCCCATGAGACCGTTCTCGAGCTCCAGGAGCCGCAGCACCGGCCGTGCTGCGTGCCAATCGGAGCCGAGCGCCGCCTGCGCCCGCGCGATGCTCCGCGGAGTCACCTCCCAAAAAGCGTGAATCCAATGGGGGCCGCGAACCATCACCACCATCCGGTCGCGGACCGTGCGGGAAGCGCGTCCGTTCTCCGGCGGTGTCGTGAGATTCTTGACGCGAGCGAGCCGGTCGCGGGCCTCTTGCAGCCGCTGGGCGACGACGGCGTCGCGCATCGCCTTCGTGGGCCCGACCGCCTCGACCTGCCGCTCCACCTTGCGGCCCGTGGAGGGGGTGGCGTCGGTGACGGGTCGCCGGGCCTTGGCCTTGCGGATCAAGGCCTTGATGAGCTGGTCCTTCCGCATCGAATGCCAGCCGGCGACGCCATGCTGCTTCGCCATCCGCGCGAGATCGCGGACGGGTTTTTCCTTCAGGCTGGCCGTGGTCAAGGCAGGGTCCCCGGTGGATGACGGAGTTCGTTCAACCGCTCATCCAACGCTACCGAGAACCGCGAGAAAACGCAAACAAAGACCCGCCCTCTGGGGTGGGCTTTGTCGTGTCAGGAGCCTTGCTTTGCAGGGTTTTCTGTCGCGGCGGGCCCGGTGGGGCCCACGGCCGGCATCAGTCGCCGCGGAGCTTGAGCCCCCGTTCGGAGAGCTTTTCGCGAACCTCGTTGAGGCTCGTGACGCCGAAGTTTTTGCACTCCATGAGATCCTCGCCCGTCCGCCGCACGAGTTCGCCGATCGTGCCGATGCCGAGCTTCGTCGTGCACTTGCGGGCCCGCACGGAGAGGTTCAGCTCGGTGATCGGCAGCGAATAGATCTCCTGCTCGTCGGCCGAAGGGGCTTCCACCTCGCCAGCCGGCTCCTCGGTGACGACGGCCGTGGCAAGCTGTCCGAGCGACAGGCCCTTCGAGGCCAGCATCTCCTTGATCTCGACGAGGCTCGTCTCACCGAAGTTCTTGCTCTCGAGCAGCTCCGTCTCGCTGGTCCGGGCGAGGTCGCCGAGCGTCATGATGCCCATCTTCTGCAGGCAGTTGCGGCTGCGGACCGAAAGCTCGAAATCCGTGACCGGCAGGCTCATCACCTGGTCGAGCCGATCGCGCGACTTGAGCTCCTGCTCGTCCATCTTCAGGTCGCTCGCAGCCGTCGAATCCTTGAGGAAGAGACGGGCGCGCGCGTGGTTCGGGAAGGCGTCGAGGATCCGCTTGTAGCACTTCTGGGCGTTGGCGAGGTCGTCTTCATCCTCGTAGAGCAGGCCGAGATTGAGCAGCGCCCCGACCGTTGCCGGGTAGCGCTTGAGCGACCGCTCGTAGCAGCTCTTCGCCTCGTCATCGTTGCCGAGCCGGTCGTTGATCACGCCGAGCGCGAACAGTGCCGTCGGATGGCCGGCATCGAGCGAGATCGCCTTTTCCAGGGCCTCGACGGTGTCGGTGAGCCCCCCGCCCTGCTCGGCGAGCAGCGAGCCCTTGAGGGCCCAGTAGTCGGCGGAGCCATCCCGCTTCTCGACCTTCTCGATCGCCTTCGCGGCCTCGTCGAGCCGGCCTTCGGATCGCAATGCCTCGGCGGCGGCGACATCGCACGCGGCGGCATCGTAGCCGGCCTTCCTCGCCCCGGCGAAGGCCTCGCGGGCCTTCTCGTAGTGGGCTGCGTCGGTCGCCCCAAGCGAAGCGTGGGCCAGGCCCTGGTAAAAGAGCGACAAAGCGCTGCCGTCGCTCGACTTGAGCGTGTCGAGCGCCGCCTGTGAGCGGCCCAGTAAATACTGGCAAACCCCGAGACGCACCGACGATGCCGGACTGCGCTCGCCGGCGTTTTCCAGTTCCTGAACAGCCAGTCGCAGATCGCGATGGGCGGCCGCTTCGGCGCCGAGCGACTCCAGCAGGTTGCGGATGTCGGCGGGACCGAACGGCCCGGTGCCGGTGACGAGGTCGCGGATGTCGAGGGCGGCGGTTGCAGTCATGCGAGAGTGCCTCTTGCGAAGGGCGGGTGAAGCCTGGTTGGTGCGGACGAATGGTATGCGGAAATCGTGAGCCGAGAGCCAGCGGCGGGAGTCGAACCCGCAACCCCCGCATTACGAATGCGGTGCTCTGCCAATTGAAGCTACGCTGGCGGCGACCGGACGTCGATCGATGGAACGGCCGGAATCCCGCAAAAATAGCGCAGAAACAGGGCCAGCGTCAAGGGACAGGGCTCCCACCTGCGGCGCAATAAAAAAAGTGGGGCCTCTGACTCGGCAGGAGCGCCCTGCCATGGACATGCGGGTCAGGGGCAAGCGACCGCACGGCCAGAAGGAAGTCGGAGGCCCCACTTTGAAGACGTTTTGTCTTGAGTCAGTGGGTGTCGGGAACCAGAGGTCCCCGGCGACTCTCGAAGAAATGCATCCCGCGTGCCAAAGCCGGGCCGCGCGTGAAATTTTTTCGTAAGCGGTGCCCGCGTCCTTGATTTCCAGTGGTTTCGCGCAGCATTCGCCGGTTTCCTGCGGTCTCGGCCGCGCCGCAACTCGTGCCCTGGGGCGTTCGATTTTGCCTCACCGCGTTGCAATTTGCGGCGGTTGCGGCCGCGGGCTCCCGGGCCCGTGGTCGTGGTCGTTGGCTGGCGGCCGGTATGATTTGCTCGCGCCGCGGAGCACCGCTCCCGCGAGCCGCAGCTTTTACCCTCGGAGATCTGGTCGTGAATCCGCGCCTGCCGGCTGTCGTCGGTCGCCACCACTGCGGCCCCGGCTGCCCACTCCTCGTTATTGCCGGCCCCTGCGTCATCGAGAGCGAGTCGCTCTGCCTGGAAATCGCCGAGTCGCTCGCAGTGCTCGCGCAGCGGCTGCCGATCCAAGTCGTCTTCAAGGCGTCGTTCGACAAGGCCAATCGCACGAGCGGCGGCGCGTTTCGCGGCCTGGGGATCGACGATGGCCTGGCAGTGCTCGAGAAAGTTCGGCAGCAGACGGGCCTCCCCGTGACCACCGACATCCACCTTCCCGAGCATGCTGCCCCGGCTGGGCAGGTCTGCGAACTGCTCCAGATCCCCGCCTTCCTCTGCCGGCAGACCGACCTGCTCCTCGCGGCCGCGGCGACGGGCCGGGCCGTGAACGTGAAGAAGGGGCAGTTTCTCGCGCCTAGTGACATGCGGCACGCCGTGGCCAAGCTGCTCGCCGGCGGCTGCCGTGACATCATGCTCTGCGAACGCGGCACGTTCTTCGGGTATGGGCGGCTCGTCAACGATTTCGCCGGGCTGATCACGATGCGGTCGCTCGGGGTGCCCGTGATTTTCGACGCCACGCACTCTGTGCAGCAGCCGGCGAGCCTCGGCGGCGCCACCGGCGGCGACCGCACGCTCGTCGAACCGCTGGCCCGTGCGGCGGCGGCGGTCGGGATCGACGGCGTGTTCTTCGAGACCCATCCCCACCCCGACTCGAGCCCGAGTGACGGACCCAACATGGTGCCTCTCGAGCAGTTGCACGGTGTGCTCGAACGGGTGCTCCTCATCCACGAGGCGCGGCTCCGAGGCAATCCAGAGCAGAGGTCGCAGGCATGATTCGCCGGTGGCTCTTTGGCTGCGTGCTCGCCCTCTTCTTCTGCGGCTGCGGCGATCGCACCGTTTCATCGGGCAATGGCCGGTCCGTGAACGGATCGGACGAGACGGTCCGCGTGACCGCGGCGGTGCCACAGGCCGTCCGCGATCGCCTGCTCGACGGCGCGATGGCGGTGCTCGGGCGGCTCGAGAGCTACGACGAGGCCTCGGCATTCGCGCAGGTATTCGACCGGATCAATCAGTGGAGTCATGCGGTCGCACTCGAAGGGGGTGATCGCGCCGTCTCCTGGAAACTCGATCCGCTGCTCGAAACGCTGCCGGCGAATCTCCGCGGCGACACGGCGGAGACGCTCTCGAGCAGCACGTTCGACGCCGCCAACGACATCCCCGCGCTCCGCGACCAGCGGTGGCTGGCCGACATCGCCGCCACGGCTCGGGGCGATGCGATCGACGATCTGGACGTGGCGCAAAAGCTCTTCGACTGGACGGTGCGGTCGCTGGCGATCACGAGCGATCCACCGATGGTGCCGACCGCCACCAACCCCGGCACCCGCTGGTTTCTCCCGGGCGAGATCCTGCTCGCCGGCCGGGCCAGCGGTCCCCAACGGGCCTGGATTTTCCTCGAACTCCTGCGGCACGCCGGCCTCGAGGGCGTGATGCTCGCCACCGGCGACGCCTCCGCAGGCGGGCTACGGCCATGGATTCCGGCATTGATCGCCGGCGGCGAGGCCTACCTGTTCGAGCCGACCTACGGCCTGCCCATCCCCGGCCCGGGCGGCAAGGGGGTGGCGACGGCGCGGCAGGCGGAAAGTGATCCCGCGATTCTGCGCGGGCTCAATCTTCCGGATCGTGCCTATCCAATCCAGGCGGCCGACATCGCCACGCTCTCGGTGCTCGTGCCCGCCAGCCGCGAGCACCTCGCGCGGAGGATGCACCAGCTCGACGGACGTCTCGCGGGCGTCCGTCGGATGGATGTTGCGATCGATGCGACGGATCTCGGCACGCGGGCGGTCGATGCCCTGCCGGGGGAAAAGGCGGAAGGTCGCGTGAGGCTCTGGGAGTTTCCCTGGGAGACGCAGCAGCGGCGGCGCGAGAATCCCGCGGCGTTGGCGGTCGCCGGCCGACGCGAATTGACGGTCTTCTCAGTTGCCATGGAAGCCGCCGGGGTGGAGGGTGCCGGACGGACCATCCGGCCGCTCTATGCGGCGCGGCTACGCGAGTTTCGCGGCGACCTCGACGGTCCTGAGGGAGCGAAGGCGGCCTATCTGCTCGCACGGCCTTCGAATGCGGTGATCGCCGAGGCGCTGAAGCAGGTGCCGCCGGAGCGGGCCGATGCGGCGCGGCGGCTCTATGACCAGATGAAAGAAGATGCCACCTACTGGCTCGGCATCCTCACGCTGGGCGAAGGGGAATACGAGACGGCGGTGGATTACCTCGGCCGCATGACGCTCGACGCCGCGCCAGACGGCCGTTGGGCCGACGCCGCCCGCGTGAATCTGGCCCGGGCGAGGCTGGCGCTCGGCGACACGGCGGCGGCGGTATCGCTCCTGCGGGCCGACGCCTCGCCGCAGCGTTTCGGCAGCCGGATCCTCGCGGATCGCGTTGGGAAAGCGGGCAATCCAACACCCGCGTTGCCCGCGGGGCCGTGAAGCGGTATCCTCTGGGATTCCCTTAAGGCAAAGAGCGAATTCAGTTTCGAAGGACGAGACCATGAAAGACGGCATCCATCCCAAATACATCGACACGGTCGTCAAGTGCGGCTGCGGCAATACGTTCACCACTCGCAGCACGGCGCCCGAACTCAAGGTCGACATCTGCAATGTCTGCCATCCGTTTTTCACGGGCAAGCTGAAGTTCGTCGACACGGCCGGCCGCATCGAGAAGTTCAAGTCGAAGTTCGCCGGTGCCGGCTACGCCAGCCTGAAGAAGGGCAAGAAGGCAGCAGCCGACTCGGCTGCCTCCTGACCTTCCGCGGGAAAAGCCTGCCGGGTCCTTTTCCCTCTCCCCCATGCGCGACCAACTCGAAGCCAAACTTGCCCGGTTCGAGGAACTCGAACGCGCGATGATCGATCCGGCGGTGCTCGCCGAGCCCCAGAAGCTCGCGGCCGTCGCCCGCGAACATGGCACGCTCGCCAAGCTCGCCCGCAAATATCGCGGCTTCGTCGGGCTCGAGCGGCAGATGGTGGAACTCGAGGAGATGCGGCGCGGGGGCGACCAGGAATTGAAGGAGCTCGCCGAGGCCGAACTCCCCGAGATCGCGGCCCGTCGTGAAAAGGAATGGGACGAGCTCGTCGACTCCTGCTCCGACGATCAAGACGCCGACCGCGCGCGGTGCATCATGGAGCTGCGGGCCGGCACGGGGGGCGACGAGGCGGCGCTCTTCGTGCGCGACCTCTACGAGATGTATCGCCGCTATGCCACCGAGGTGGGCTGGGACATCGAAGTGATGGACGCGAGCCCCACCGAGCTGGGCGGCTTCAAGGAGCTGGTGCTCGGCGTATCGGGGGAGAACGTCTACCGCAAACTGCAATATGAAAGCGGCGGCCACCGCGTGCAGCGGGTGCCCGACACGGAAACCAAGGGCCGCATCCACACGTCGGCCGCCACGGTCGCGGTGCTGCCGGAGCCCGAGGATGTCGAGGTTTCGCTTTCGCCGGACGAATACCGCAAGGATCTCTTTTGCGCAAGCGGTCCTGGCGGGCAGCACGTCAACAAGACCGCCTCGGCCGTTCGCCTCACCCACATGGCCACTGGCATCGTGGTGCAGTGCCAGGACGAGAAGAGCCAGCACAAGAATCTCGCCAAGGCGCTGCGCGTGCTGAAGACGAGGCTCTATGAATACCAACGGAACATCGAACATCAGAAGCGATCCGCCGAGCGGAAGAGCCTCGTCGGCTCCGGCGACCGCAGCCAGCGGATCCGCACCTACAACTTCCCGCAAAATCGCCTCACCGACCATCGCATCAACGAGAGCTTCACGCTCGACCAGGTGATGGCCGGGCGGCTGGGGCTCGTCATCGAGGCGACCGAGCAGCACGCCCGGCAACTGCGGAAGACCGAAATGGAAAAAGGCGTGTGCTGAGATGGCGGACGACGTCTGGACGGTGGGCCGGCTACTCAACTGGACGACCGACTGGCTCGCCGCGAAGGGGAGCGAGGCGGCGCGGCTCGAGGCCGAGGTGCTGCTCGCCCACGTCCGGGGCTGCCCGCGGATCGCGCTCTATACCGCCTTCGACACGCCTGTCGACGAGGCCGTGCGCGGCCGGTTTCGCGAGCTCGTGAAGCGTCGCGGCGAGGGGGAGCCGGTGGCGTATCTCGTTGGCAGCCGCGAGTTTTTCTCGCTGCCTTTCCGCGTCACGCCGGCGGTGCTCGTGCCGCGGCCGGAGACCGAGGGGCTCGTGGTCCGGGCGATCGATCTCTGCAAGCCGCTCGCCGCGCCGCGGATCATCGACGTGGGCACCGGTTCAGGCGCGATCGCGGTCACACTCGCGAAGCACCTGCCGCAGGCGGTCATCACGGCCACCGATATTTCTGCCGCGGCGCTCGCGGTGGCGCGGGACAATGCCGCGCGGCACGGCGTGGCCGAACGCATCGAGTTTCTCGAGTGCGACCTGCTCGGCCATCCGCGGGCCGCCGGGCCGTGGGACGTGATCGTGAGCAATCCGCCCTATGTGCGCGAGAATGAATTCGAGACGCTTCCCCGCGACGTGCGGCTGCACGAGCCGAAGGGAGCCCTGGTCTCGGGGCCGACGGGCGTCGAGGTGATCGAGCGGCTCGCTGCGGCGGCTGCGGAACGGCTCGCTGCGGGCGGTTGGCTCGTATGTGAAATCGGCCCCGCGGAGGCCTCGGAGGCGGCGCTCGCCCGCCAAGCCGGCCTCGCCGCGGCCCCGACGATTCGCGATCTGGCCGGCCTGCCAAGAATCGTCCAGGCACAAAGAAAGTAGGACAGGCTTCAGCCTGTCACCGAGGACGCTTCAGCCTGTCAAAGTAGACCGTTTGCTCCGCAAGCGGATCCAGATCCGCTTGCGGAGCAAGCGGTCTACTTGGCAAGCGGTCTACTTGGCAAGCGGTCTACTTGGCAAGCG